>CAISPT010000092.1 GCA_903887455.1 uncultured Opitutaceae bacterium
CGAAGTGGCCCGCGGCGATCACGATCCCCCCGAGCAGGACGCTTCGCCGCGCCCCGAGGAAATTGTCGGCGATGAAGCCCCCCGGGATCGAGAGGAGGTAGACCGACATGGTGTAGGTCCCGTAGATCATGCCGCTCCTGCGAACATCGAATCCGAGGCCGCCCTCCTTGGTGCTGCTCACCATGAAGTAGATGAGGATCGCCCGCATCCCGTAGTAGCTGAAACGCTCCCACATCTCCGTGAAGTAGAGCGTCATCAGGCCGCGGGGATGGCCCCCAAGCCCGCTCGCATCGTAGACTGCCTCGGACGCGGGGCCTGTGGGTTGATCCATCGGCGGGATGGTGGCGCGAGCGGGCACCGGGGCCAATCCGAAAACTCAGCGGTCCCCCGCAAGCTCCGCTGCGCGGGCGAGGGCGGGAAGCCCCTGCTCCGCGGCGGCGGAACGGAGCCGGCCGATGAATTCGCGGCGCTGGGTGGGCGACAGCGGGGGCTTGGCCCAGCGCTCGGAAAGCAGGAAACTCCGCAGCGCGTCGTCGGGCCTTCCGAGCCTGAGCAGGACGAGCGCCCTGTCGTAGGCGGCCTGGTAGAAGCGGTCGTCCATCCTGATCGCGTCCAAGAAATGGTCGTCGGCTTCCCGGAACTGGCCCGACCTGGCGAAACTGAGCGCCATCTGCTCCTGGGCGATCGCCAGCAGGCTCACGTCCCCGTAGTACCCGCTCAGGCGCCGCTTCTCGGCGAAGAGCTCCGCGGCCTTGCGGAGTCCGGGACTGCCCGGGTTCGCCTTCAGGCGCTCGGCGAGCTCCGCGGAGGCCTTCGCCTCGTCGCCCCGCATGAACTCGAGGATCAGTTGGCGCCCCGTGAAGTCGTCAAGGAGCTCGGAGGACCGAAGATGCGCGGCGACGTAGGCATGCTGCACACGGTCGTTGGACCATACGCCGAGCTGGCGAAAGCTCTGGAGGGCGAGGGCGGCGAGGACCGCCAGCGCCGCGAGGGCGGCGAGGGTCCGGCCCCGTGCGGGGGAGATGCGGACCAGGAGCAGGGCGGCCGCGACGGCCTCGATCGCCGTCAGCAGGCAGCCGTACCGGTCGCTTGCCATGTGGAGCCTCTCGGTGATCCCGAAGAAAGGGGCGGCGCAGGCGAGGTATCCGACCCAGAGGACTGCGGCCCACGGCCTTCCCCGCAGCGAGGCGAGGGCGGCCGCGCTGAGGGCGATCACCACCGCGATCGACAGCAGGAAAACGGGTGCCCGCGGGTCAAATCCCACCAGGGTGTCGTAGAGGGGAGAGAGGTTGGCCGGCCACAGCGGCTTCCACAGATAGTAGACCGCGATAAAAGCCGACTGCGCCGCCCGGTTGAACAGCGGGAGTTCCCGCAGTCCCGGGACGGGGCCGAAGACCTCCGTGTGGAGCCGGGCTGCGACCGTGACGGTGAGGACTACCGCGAGCGGGAGAAAAAAGGCCACCTTCTCGGCCAGGAGACGCCTCAGGCCGGGAACGGGCCCTTTTGCGGCCCTTAGGAGGTCCATCCCGACTAGGAGTATGGGAAGCCCCAGGGCAATCGGGTAGGTGAGGAGTGAGGCGGCGTAGAAGAGAGCGGAGAGCGCCACCAGGACGCCCCTGCGCCCGCCAAGCGCCCCGTAGCTTTCGAGGTAGAGGAGCGCGGAGGCGAGCGCGAGCGCGGTCGCCTGGCCGTAGAGGTTGCCCGAGATCCATGCGGTGGTCTCGACGCGGAAGGGGTGCATCGCCCACCAGGCGCTGGCAAGGAAGGCCGAGCCGACCGCCCAGGGTGAAAGGCCGCCGGAGCAGGAGCCGGCGAACACCCGGAGCGCGCGCAGGGTCACCGCGTACAGCAGGCACGCGTTGGCCGCGTACAGGGCTAGCGAGACAAGGTGGTAGGGGCGGGGGTCGAGCCCGGCGAACTCGTACGTTGCAGAGAACCCGAGCCAGCCGAGAGGCATGTAGCGGCGCGCGTAGGTCCAGTCCGTGAACATCCACCTGAGCCGGTCCGCCCCCAGCCCGCCCAGGTGCGGGTTCAGGGCGACGTTCAGGTCGTCGTCCCTCAGGTAGAGGAAGCCGAAGCCGAGGACGCCGCGGTTAAGGGCGAGCGCCGCGAGAACCAGCAGGAGCCCGAGGAGCCATCCCAGCCCGCGGGCCTGGGGCGAAAAGAGGGGTGCCGGGGCGTTGCCGGTGGGCGGGGTCATGGCTTCGCGGGGCCCGGGCCGGACATGGCCGCACCGTCGGTCGGCTTAAGGCGGCGGAACATGAAGGAGGTGCCGATCGTCATCAGGCCAACCGTGAGAAAGGTCCAATGGATTCCCGAGATCATCCCGGCCGGCCCGGGGCGGTGCTCGCCCCCGAGGTAGAGGGCCGCGAGGAGCGAGGACAGGGCGACGCCGAAGCTCATCGACATCTGCTGGACGGTGCTCGCGATGCTGCTTCCTGGGCTGGCGTCGGCATCGGAGAGATCGGCGAAGACCAGGGTGTTCACCGCGGTGAACTGCATCGAAGAGAAGAACCCGAGCGCAAACGCCATCGCCACGATCTGAACGAGCGGCGTGCCCACGCCCACGGTCATGAAAAGGATGATCAACACCCCGATGGCAGCCGTGTTGGCGCCGAGCACCCGCCGGTACCCGAACCTCTTCAGGATCCGGGGCATGAGAACCTTAAGGCTCATCGCCGCCAGCGGCTGGGGCATGATGAGCAGGCCCGACTGCACGGGCGTGTAGCCGAGCCCGATCTGGTAGAGCAGCGGGAGCAGGAAGGGGAGCCCGCCAAGGCCCAGGCGCGTGGCGAAGCTGCCGACGATGGCGACCCGGAAGGTCCGCACCCTGAAAAGCCAGACCTTAAGCAGCGGGAACTCCGAGCCCATCGCGTGCACGGCGTAGGCCACCAGCAGCGCCACCGAAAGGCACAGCAGGAAGACGACGCTTTTCGTGTCGAGCGTGTGCTCGCCGAAGATCTCGAGCACGTAGGACAACAGGGCGATGCCCGAACCGAAGAGGATCAGCCCCACCAGGTCCAGCGGCGTCGTCTTCTCCGACCTGTAGTCGGGCATGTACTTGAACACAAAATACATGCCTAGCGCCCCCATGGGCAGGTTTACGAAGAAGATCATCCGCCAGTGGAGAAACCCCACGATCAGTCCGCCGGCCAAAGGGCCGATCAGCGGGCCGATGAGCCCGGGTATCGCCACAAAGCTCATCGCGCGGACCAGCTCGGAGCGCGGGAACGTCCGGACCATCGTGATCCTGCCCACCGGCATCATCATCGCGCCGCCGCAGCCCTGCAGGATCCTCGCCGCCACGAGCATCGGCATGTTGACGGACAGGCCGCAGAGGAGCGACCCCGCCGAGAAGACACCGATAGCGGTGAAGAAAACCGAGCGGGTCCCGAAGCGGTCGGCTATCCATCCACTGATCGGGATGAACACCGCCAGGCTGAGCGTGTAGCTGGTGAGCGCGGCCTTCATGCTGAGCGGGGCGATCCCGAGCGCGTCGGCGATGGTCGGCACGGCCGTGTTCAGGATGGTCGTGTCGAGCGACTCCATGAAGAACGCGACGGCCACCAGCCAGGGCAGGAGCCGTTTGGCGGATTCCAGTCTCAGGGTGGTCGGCATTCGGAGGGGCGAACAGATGAACGCCTGATCGCGCCCATGGCAACCCGGCCGGCGGGCGCACGCTGGCACAGCCCGTGCTCCCCGGGCGCCCACTTATGAGGCGCTCAATGCCAGGGCCATCGGGAACTGGGCCCGTGAGAGGGGCGGTGGGGCGACCCACGGGCCGCTTTGGCGCCGTTTTGGGCCCCCGCTGCCGAGGGAGGCGCACCCGGCCTCTCCCCGGTCCGCTTGAAAAGCGCTTGCGTCGGCGCCCCGGCGTAGAGGACACTCCGGGGCGTCTGTCACCACCGGACGCGAACCGGGCAAACCTGACTACATGGACGACGACGCTTCCAAGGCAAATCCGACGGCGGATTTCAACAAAATCGACTTAAGCCAACTGCAGGGCTTCAGCTTTGGCACCCAATGGGCCAAGGACAAGGACTCGCCGTCCCAAGGCCGCGACCACTCGGAAAGGCCTAGGCGCGATGACCGCATGGGCGGGGCCCCCGGTGGGCCAGACAGGCGCGACCGCCGGGCATTCCGCAAGCCGGCTGGGGAGGGTCCCTCGGGACCGCCGCGCGACGCCTATCAGGGCGACCGCGCCCCCCGCAGGGATCCGGGAGAGTACCAGGGCCAGCGCCGGGGCGGCCCCGGTGCCGAACGGCAGGAGCGCATGGACCGCGGCCCGTATGAGAGCCCCTATTTTACAGCGGCCTTCTTCCCCGAAGACACAAGCTTTAACGCCCTGGTGAAGACTATCCGCTCCTCGGCCCGGACGATCGAGCTCTTTGAGATTGCCCGCACGGTGCTCGGAAAGCCCGACCGGTTTGTGGTTGTCGTCTCGCGCAGGCCGCAGGCCTCCGCCCCGGATGCCCCCGCACAGCCGATCTTCGTGTCGGTCCCGGACGGCATTCCGTTCGAGTCCGAGGAGGCGGCCGTCGCCCACGTGATGGCTACCTTCCTGGAGACCTTCTTCGACAAGGCCGACGTCGAGGTCGACCCCCCCAAGGGCAACTACCTGGTGATCAACCGCTGCGGCATCACCGGCGAGCTGCTCGGGCCCCCGAACTACCACCGCTACAACCAGCTGGTGCAGCAGCATTTTGCCGCCAAGGTGAGCCGCATGTCGCTTGAGGCCTTCCGCTCCCGGATCGAGACCGTCCGCGACCCGGAGGTCGTGAACCAGTGGCTTGAGAAGATGAAAAAGGTCACGCGCTTCACGCTGAAGGGCGTGGTCGCCGAGGGCCAGACCGCTCCGACCTTCGACAGCCTGGAGGACGCGCGGGCTTATCTGCTCGCCAATTCCCGCGACAAGATCGTCAAGGCCGTCGACCACGCCCGCTTCCATGGCAAGGCGCTTGAGACGATGCCCCGGGGCGAGATCCTTGCCGCGATCGAGGGGGCCTACGAGCGCCAGCTGCGCTTCCCGCTCGACACCGCCAACCAGCTGCGCGGCCGCCTGCGCCGCGAGCACTTCACGATCTTCAAGAAAGGCTCGAAGGGCGTCTCCTATGTCTGCGCGGTTAAGCGTAAGTTCCGCGTGCCCGGCCAGGTCTTCGGCGAAAGCATCGGCAGGCTGATCGCGTTCATCGAGGAACACCCGCTGGTGAAGGCGGGCGAACTCGGAAGCAAGATGCTGGGCATCGAGCCCCTCGCCGAGGGCGCCTCCTACACGCCCGAGCAGAAGGACAAGATCATGCGCGCCCACGGCGACCTGATCTGGCTCGTCCGCGAGGGCTACGTCACCGAGTTCATCGACGGCGGCCTCTATGCCCCGCCGCCGATGGTCGAGGCCCGCAAGAAGGAGGTCGAGTCCGAGGACGTCGATCCCGAGAATTTTCCGGAGGCACCGAGGCCCTCTCCGACACCTGAGCCGGCGGCACCCGAAGCAGCAGCACCCGAAGTGGCTCCGGAGATTGTGGCGCCCGAGGCCCCGGCCGCCGCAGAGACGGCGCCTTCCGATGCAGCTCCCGAGCCCGCTGCGCCGGCCGATCCCTCCGCAGGCGGGGCACCGTCGGCCTAGGATCCCCCTATCGCAGCAGGACGCTGTGGCGTCCGTCAGCCGCCACCTCGAGCTCTAGGTGAAACGTGCCCGGAGGAATCCATGCCGGAATCCTCTCGGGCCACTCGATCGCCAGGCACCAGGGACTCACAAGGAACTCCTCGAGAAGCAGGTCGTCGGCCTCGGCAGCCGCCGAGAGCCGGTAGGCGTCCAGGTGGACCAGAAGCCTGCCTCTGCCGCGGTGCACGTTGTAGATCGTGAAGGTCGGGCTGGTGACCGGCTCGGTGACGCCGAACCCGACAGCCATCCCCTGCACCCAGGTCGTCTTCCCTGAGCCCAGGTCGCCGTGGAGGGCCACCGTCGCGTCGGTAGGAAGAGTGGCCGCCCAGGCGGCGGCCAGCTCCCGGGTCTCCTCCGCGGATGCGGTGGCGACGCCCGCCCTTAGCCTAGCGGAGATGCTCGTATCCACGGTAGTGCTCCGGGTTGATGGAGCCCGGCGGAGCGTCCCCTTTCCGGACAAAGCGCCCGATGCAGGTGAGGCGGGTCCGGGGAAAGGCTTTGGACCAGGCCCTCTCAAGCGCCAGGCGAGCCTTGCCGCCGGCCACCGCCATCACGAGCTCGTAGTCTTCGCCGTCGCAAAGGGCCTGGCGCGGCGTCGCACCGGGGCTTAGGGGCAGCATTCCCTCGAAGACGGCGGCCTCGCATAGTCTCGGTGTGAGGGAGGGCAGGTCCTTCGCCAGACCGTCGCTCACGTCCATCATGGCCCTCACGGCCGGGTGCCGAGCGAGCCAGGAACCCTCCTTTAGGCGCGGCGTGAAGCGGTGGTGGCGGCCCGAGGCCAGGCTTAGGCCGAGCCGGCCGGTCACGTAGATCCAGTCGCCGGGCCTTGCGCCGGAGCGCGTGAGCACCCGCCCAGCCGCTTCGCCCGTCATTGCGACCGTGGCCGCGAAGGCCCCGTTCAGTCGGGTCACGTCGCCCCCCACGATCGGAAACCCGTGGCGGAGGGCCTCGCGGGCCATCCCGCGGTAGAACGCCCGGAGCCACCGAAGGGAGACCCGGTCGTCTAGCGCGAGCGCAACGACCGCGGAAACGGGGCGGCCCCCCATGGCGGCGATGTCGCTCAGGTTGCGCTTCATGACCTTCGCGCCCGCCTGGGCCGCAGAAACGCGCCCGTCGAAATGCACCCCGTAGACCACTGGGTCGATCGTGAGAAGCCCGCGGCCCATGGTGCGGGCAAGCACCGCGCAGTCGTCGCCGATCCCGGCAGGAGAGGGGGGCGAGGCGGCCCCGAGCCACGAGCGGATTCTCTCGATCAGCGCCGTCTCGCCGAGCGATCCAACGGCGCCCCGCCTGCCTCGGAGGAAGAGAGGTTGTGCACTCATGAGCCGATGCCTGCCGCCACCAGGATGAACGTGTTCAGGTTAAAGAGGGCGTGGGCGACCATGGTGGTGCCGATGCGCCCCGTGCGCTCGTAGGCCAGGCAGAAGACCACGGCCAGCACAAACAGGGGCGCGAGGCTTGGCAGACCGGAGAGGTTGTCCGACCAGGAGACGTGCAGGGCGCCGAAGAGGGCCGAGGTCAATACGATCGTCATCCAGCGCGGCACCCTTGTCCGGAAATACCGGAAAAGCCCCGCCCGGAAGATCGTCTCCTCGGTGACCGGAACCAGGATCGTCGCAACGGCGACCAGGGACCCCTTGAGGAGCCACGAGTGGCTGTTCTGGAGGATGTCCACCATGTCCTGCTTCTCGTCGGGAAGCCCGAGACGGCGCAGCACGAGGTCCCACGCGCTGCTGGCCGCGAACACGAGCGGCAGCGCGATGAGGAATGTCACCAGTCCGCTAGCCAAGACGGGGTAGGCCCCGCGCGGGGAGGACGGGCCCCTCGCCTTGGGCCCGAAGGAGAGAAAGAAGGCGCCAAGCCCGAGGAGTATGCCCCCGTGCATGACGGCTCCGCCGGCCACGGTCGCAGCGTCGACCCCTAGGTGCAGCGGGCGCAGGGCGTAGCCCGCGGCCGTGCCGACGATTGCCGCGCCGAGAAACGCGAACGAGATGAAGCAGGCGAAGTCGAGCGGGGGGAGTCTCCACTCGGAAAGGCGCAGGTAGCGCGAGTCGCGCCCGCGCTTGCTCACGACGAAACGCCAGATCAGCCATAGACCGGCAAGGATCATCACGACCTCGGCGGCCGCCGCCGCGCCCGAGGCCGGCGTCATTTCATCGCCCTGGCTCACGATGCCGCGAGCGGGTAGACGACCCTGCCGTCGACAATCGTCGTCTTGACGCGGCCGACCAGCGTCCTGCCGCTCCAGGGCGAGTTGCTCGACTTGCTCTGTCCCTTCTTGGCGTCGTAGGTCCAGGCCTCGTCCGGGTCGAAGATGCAGATGTCCGCGGCGGCGCCGGCGGAGAGCGTGCCCGCGGGCAGGCCGAGCACGGAGGCAGGACCCCGTGTCATCAGGTCGACCACGTGGGCGAGCTTGAACTTGTTCTGGCGCACGAGGACCTCCAGCGCCACGGGAAGCGCGGTCTCCAGGCCCAGGATCCCGTTCGGCGCATAGTCGAACTCCTTGTCCTTCTCGTAGTCGGTGTGGGGCGCGTGGTCGGTCGAGATGCAGTCGAGCGTCCCGTCCCTCAGGCCCTCGATGATCGCCCGGCGGTCCAGCTCGGTGCGCAGGGGCGGGTTCATCTTGAAGTTGGGGTCGTAGGTCTCGAGCGCGCTGTCCGTGAAAGCGATGTGGTGGGGCGTGGCCTCCCCGCTCACCCGCACCCCGTCGGCCTTGGCGCGCCGCAGGATGTCGACCGAGGCGGCCGACGAGATGTGCTGCATGTGGATGTGGGCCCCCGTGTACGAGGAGAGGATCACGTTGCGCGAGACGATCACGTCCTCCGCCGCGTTCGGCCATCCCCGGAGCCCCAGGCGGATCGACACGTCCCCCTCGTTCATGACGGCGCCCTCGGTCATCGAGCGGTCCTGGCAGTGGTCCATGACCGGCAGGCCGAACATCTTGGCGTACTCGATGGCCCTGCGCATGAGCTCGTTGGACTGGACGCAGTCCCCGTCGTCGGTGATCGCGACCACGCCGGCGCGCTTGAGCGAGCCGATCGGGGCAAGCGTGTCGCCCTTCGCCCCGATCGTGATGCAGCCGGTCGGCAGGACCTTAACCACCGCATCGCGGCGGACGGCATCTAAGATGTACTGGATCGTGCCGGCGTTGTCCGCGGTCGGGGTCGTGTTCGGCATGCACACGACGGTCGTGAAGCCCCCGGCCGCTGCGGCCCGGGATCCCGTTGCGATCGTTTCCTTGTGGGTCTGGCCCGGCTCCCGGAAGTGGACGTGGATGTCTACGAGACCGGGCGCGGCGACCAGGCCCTTGGCGTCGATCTTCTTCGCGCGCTTCTTGTCCACGGCGGAAAGCCTCGCCACGAGCCGCCCGTCAAGGGCGAAGAGGTCGCCGACGGCGTCGCGCTTGGCGGCGGGGTCCACTATCCGTGCGTTCCTTATCCAGAGTGCGGGCATGGCGCGGGTTACTGCGTTGAGGCGATGACATGCTCCGGCTGGTTGCCGGAGCAGAGGTAGAGTGCTGCCATCCGGATCGCGATGCCGTTGGTCACCTGCTCGAGGATCACGCTGCGCTCGCCGTCGGCCAGCTCGCTGTCGATCTCGACGCCCCGGTTGATGGGGCCCGGGTGCATGATGATCGCGTGGGGCTTAAGCCAGGAGGCGCGGGTCTTGTTGAGCCCGAACATGCTCGTGTACTCGCCAAGCGAGGGGAAGTGCCGGTGGCCCTGCCGCTCGTGCTGGATGCGCAGGAGCATCACCACGTCGGCGTCCGCGAGGGCGGACTTCAGGTCGTGGGAGACC
>CAISPT010000093.1 GCA_903887455.1 uncultured Opitutaceae bacterium
CCAGGCCAGGGAGCTCGAGGCCGACTACCTGATCATGGGCTCCCACGGGCACACGGCCTTCTACGACCTCTTGATCGGAAGCACGACCAGCGGGGTCCTGAAGAAGGCGCCCTGCCCGGTCATCGTCGTCCCGGCGCGCCCGCAACCGGGCCGCTCCCAGAAGAAATAACCCCACCCCACAGGAACACCCCATGGAGCTCATTGATGCGATCTACGGCAGGCGCGCGGTCCGCGACTACACCGACCAGGCGGTAGACCGGTCGGTCATCGACGCCCTGATCGACGCGGCCGTGCAGGCACCCACCGCCCTGGACGAGCAGCCGTGGGTGTTCGCGGTGATCCAGGGCAAGGGGCTCCTCCAAGACTACTCGGACCGCGCGAAGACGCATTTCCTGGCGACCTTCAACCCCGGCAGCGACCCGCATTCGATGCGCCGCGACCTCCTCATGAACCCGGGGTTCAACCTGTTCTACAACGCGGGCACGCTCCTTGTCGTCTACGCAAGGCCCAACAGGCACTTCGCCCCCGTCGACTGCTGCCTGGCGGCCCAGAACCTGATGCTCGCGGCTCACGCCCGGGGCCTGGGGACTTGCCCGGTCGGCTTTGCGCAGTCCTGGCTCGATCTTCCCGAGATAAAGACCGAGCTGCGTGTTTCCCAGGATTACTCCGCCGTGATCCCCCTCATCCTGGGGTATCCGGCCAGGATGCCGGGCGCCGTGCCCAGAAAAATGCCGGAAGTGATCTTCTCGGCCTAGACCTTATGCCTACCACCCGAGACGAAACATCGCCCGCCGCTCCCACCGCGGCCGTGCGTCAAAAAATTCCGGGGACCCGAGACTCCTCACTGGGCTCCTTCTTCAGGCCCAAGACCGTAGCGGTGATCGGGGCCAGCGAGAAGCCAGGCGGCGTCGGCCGCGCGCTGATCGAGAACCTCGGCACCTTCACCGGGGCGCTCTACCCGGTGAACGGGCAGCGCGACACCGTTTTCGGGAGGAAGGCCTACAAGACGATCGGGGCCGTGCCCACGCAGGTGGACCTCGCCGTGATCGCCACGCCGGCGCCGACGGTGCCTGGGATCATCCGCGAGTGCGTCGCCGCGGGCGTCAAGGCTGCCATCGTGATCTCCGCCGGCTTCAAGGAGGCGGGTCCGGAGGGCATCGCCCTTGAGGCCCAGATCCTCGAGGCCACCGACGGCACGCCCCTTCGGGTGATAGGGCCGAACTGCCTGGGCGTCATGGGGCCCCACGTGAGCCTGAACGCCACCTTCTCGAAGGACATGCCGAGGACGGGCAACGTCGCCTTCCTCACCCAGAGCGGCGCCCTCGGCACCGCCATCATCGACTGGAGCCTTAAGGAGAAGGTGGGCTTCAGCGCCTTCGTCTCCATCGGCTCGATGCTGGACATCGGCTGGGGAGACCTGATCCGGTACCTCGGCGACGACCCGAACACCCACAGCATAATGATCTACATGGAGTCGGTGGGCGACGCCCCCGCGTTCCTCGCGGCGGTCCGCGAGGTCGCCCCGGTGAAGCCCATCGTGGTGATCAAGGTCGGGCGCACGGACGCGGCGGCCAAGGCCGCGGCCTCCCACACCGGCGCCCTCACCGGCAGCGACGAGGTCCTTGACGCCGCCTTCAAGCGCGCCGGGGTGCTGCGCGTGAGCACCATCGAGGAGTTCTTCTCCATTGCGAAGATGCTCGCCAAGCAGCCCCTGCCCCGCGGCCCGAAGCTCTCGATCGTGACGAACGCCGGCGGCCCCGGCGTCCTGGCGACCGACATGCTGGTGGAGTGCGGAGCCCAGCTGGCGGTCCTCTCCCCCGAGACCATCGCCGAGCTCAACAAGGTGCTTCCTCCCCACTGGAGCCACAGCAACCCGATCGACATCCTCGGCGACGCCGACGCCCCGCGCTACGCCGCGGCCGTGGCAGTCGCCGCCAAGGACCCCGGCGCCGACGGCGTCCTGGTGATCCTCACCCCGCAGGCGATGACCGACCCGATTGCGACCGCCGACCTGCTGCGCACGTACGCGCGCATGGAGGGAAAGCCGCTGCTGACAAGCTGGATGGGAGGGACCCGCGCCAAGACGGGCCGCGTGATCCTCAACGAGGCCGGCATCCCAATGTTCGACTACCCCGACGAGGCGGCACGCGCCTTTGCGAACATGTGGCACTACACCGAGAGCCGCCTGCCGCGGGCGGTGCCCGAGGTCGCCGAGAAGCCGGCCCCCTTCGTGCCGGAGCCCGACGAGGCGAAGGTCACCGACCTGATCGCCTCCGTGCGCAGGCGCAAGGGCACACTCCTGACCGAGTACGAGTCCAAGCAGGTGCTCTCGCTCTACGGGATCCCGACGGTGGAGACCCGGCTCGCGACCACGGTCGAGGACGCCATCAGGGCCGCGGAAAGCATTAACTTCCCAGTGGTTCTGAAGCTCCACTCCGACACGATCACCCACAAGACGGACGTCGGCGGCGTGAAACTGAACATCCGCGACGCGGCCGAGGTGCGCGCGGCCTACTCGGCCATTGAGGCCGCGGTGAAGGCCAAGCACGGAACCGGCCATTTCCAGGGCGTCACCGTCCAGCCGATGGTGATGCTCAAGGGCTCCGAGCTTATCCTCGGAAGCAGCCTCGACCCGCAGTTCGGGCCCGTCCTCCTCTTCGGGGCCGGGGGCGTCCTTGTGGAGGTCTTCAAGGACCGGGCACTCGGCCTCCCGCCGCTGGACCCGTACCTGGCTCGCCGCCTCATGGAGCAGACCAAGATCTTCAAGGTCCTAAAGGGTGTCCGCGGCCGCAGCTCGGTCGACATGGCCGCGCTGGACCAGATCCTCGTCCGCTTCAGCCGCCTGGTCGCCGAGCAGCGCTGGATCAAGGAAATCGACATCAACCCGCTCCTGGCGTCGCCCGAGCGCATCCTCGCCCTCGACGCCCGGATCGTGCTGCACGACCCCGACGTCCGTGCGGAAGACATTCCCGCGCTCGCGGCCACACTATAGCTCGAGGCTCGAGGCGGCATAAGCGATCCCGGCGCCCTCATCGGAGGTGGGCGCCGGGATTCGCACTTCGGCGACGGCTAGGACAAATTATGCGCAAGGATCGTCGAATCCCGAGGAGTTGAAAGCACCCTGACGCGCTACACTGCGGCCCGATCCGTTCCCGGCGACCCGGACTGGCGCGGGGTCGCGCGAACGGCCGAGAAACACACCAAGGTATCGACCCATCCTGAACGCATCGGTCTGCCACCGGGCAGTGGCCAAGCTTGGCCGCGCCCCCGTCCCCGCCTTTCCCTAAAATTCGGTATTTCCACCACACGAACACTGACGTCAATGAAGCAACAGGCTGAGCTCTATTCTGCACCCACACGGACCCCAAAGCTACTGACCCGCAACCCGATCCCCTCCACGGCGCGCATGGTGATAAAGCGCACCGGCGAGGCGGTGAGGTTTGACAGCAACAAGATCATCCGCGCGATCGCGCTGGCCGTCTTCGAGACGAAGCGCCCCGACACGCGCAACCCCTATCGCGACGATTTCCTCGCGTGCTTCGGCCTGGAGCCGGCCGACTTCATCGCGGTCACCAAGACGGCTGAACGCGTCCAGATGGCGCTCGAGGGCCTCTACTACCGATCGGGCAAGCACCCGACGATCGAGCAGATACAGAACGCCGTCGTGGTTCAGATCGCCGCTGACGGCCACTGGGACATCGCCTCGGCCTACATGGCCTACCGCCTCCGCCAGGCCGACCGGAGGATGGCCTCGTACGAGAGCAGCGGCATGTCCGACTACATCGCCCAGTCCAAGTACGCGCGCTACAACGAGCGGCTCGGCCGGCGCGAGATCTGGACGGAGAGCGTGAAGCGCGTCGAGGGGATGCACCGCTCCTTTTTCGTCACGAAGCTGGACTTAAGGACGCCCGAGGCGTTCGCCCCGGACATCGCGCAGGTGGCCGGCAAGCACCTGCCGACCCTCCAGTCGCTCCTCGGGGGCAAGACCCTCTCCGAGGTGATCGCCGACAGCTTCCAGGCGGTCTCCCGCAAGGAGGTGCTGCCCTCGATGCGCTCGATGCAGTTCGCCGAGGCGTGCCTCTCGGCCCACGCCAGGATCTTCAACTGCAGCTTCTCCAACGTCGACCGCGTCGAGTTCTTCAAGGAGTTCTTCTACCTGCTTCTGTGCGGCTGCGGGTGCGGCTTCTCCGTCCAGAAGCAGCACGTGGGGCGCCTTCCGGCTCTGCCCACCCGGGGCCTTGAGACCGAGCTGCCCGTCAAACACGTGATCGTGGCCGACACGATCGAGGGCTGGGCGGACGCGCTGGACGAGCTCATCCGCAGCTACTACGATGGCACGAAGGCTGAGTTCAGCTTCCACCTGATCCGCCCGCGGGGGGCGCATCTGAAGACCTCCGGAGGCAAGGCCCCGGGCCACCTGCCGCTCAAGAAGGCGCTGATCAAGATCGAGGCGGTCCTTGCGGGCGCGTCCGGCAGGAGCCTGCGCTCGATAGAGGTCTACGACATCTGCATGTTCGCCGCGCGCGCCGTCCTCTCGGGCGGCATCCGCCGCTCGGCCTGCATCTGCCTCTTCTCCTACGACGACGAGGACATGATGACGGCGAAGACGGGGACCTGGTTTGAGAAGAACCCCCAGAGGAGCGCGTCGAACAACAGCGCGGTGATTCCCCGCTCGATGAAGGAGGACTCCGTGTTCCGGAAGCTCTTCACGAGCACCAAGGAGTTCGGAGAGCCGGGCTTCGTCTTCTGCGACAACCCGGACGGGGGAGTGAACCCCTGCTCTGAGATCGGGCTTCTGCCGATCGTCAACTGGGAGCTCTCCCCGGTCGAGGTGGAGAAGCTCTACAAGTGGGGCTACACCGGCGAGCTGCCGGGGGTCTCCCGGATGTCCGGCTGGGAGATGTGCAACCTGACGAGCACGAACGGCGCGCTCATCCGAAGCTTCGACACGCTGATCCGGACGGCGGTGCGCGCCGCCGTGATCGGCACCCTACAGGCCGCCTACACGGACATCTCCTACCTCGGGCCCGTCACGCGGCTCATCAACGAGCACGACGCGCTGCTCGGGGTCTCGATCTGCGGCTTCATGGATTCTCCCGAGGTGCTCCTTAACGGCGAGGCGCTCACCGAGGCCGCGCGCATGGTTCGCGCCGCCAACATGGTGATTGCCGACCTGATCGGGATCAACCGCGCAGCAAGGACGACGACCGTGAAGCCCGAGGGGACGACGGCGGCCCTCCTGGGGACCGCGTCGGGCATCCATCCCAACCACTCCCGGCGGTACTTCAGGCGGGTGCAGGCCGCCCGCACCGAGAAGGTCTACCAGCACTTTAGGGCGGCGAACCCCCAGATGTGCGAGTGCAGCGTGTACGACCCGGACCACACCGACGTGATCACGTTCCCGGTGCAGGCACCCGAGAACGCGATCCTCAAGAACGAGATCGGTGCGATCGAGTTCCTCGAGTACGTAAGTCTCGTGCAGCGGACATGGGTGAAGGCCGGAGCCAACCCCGACAACAACCGCGCCCCGGAGATCTCCCACAACGTGTCGAACACCTGCGCGGTGAAGCCTAACGAATGGGAGGCCGTGGCCGACTACATCTGGTCCCACCGCGACGACTTCACCGGGGTGTCGCTCCTCGGCGACGACGGCCAGACCCGCTACGCACAGGCTCCCTTCCAGGCGGTCGAGACCGACGAGGACGTGCTCCACTGGAACCGGCTCCAGCCGAAGCCCGTGGACTACACGACCCTCAAGGAGGAGGCCGACAACACGGCGCTCAAGGACACCGTGGCCTGCGCAGGCGGCGCCTGCTCGGTCATCTGACCGGAGAGCCTTCCGCTCCCATGAAGCCGAAGGAGTCAAAGGGACGAGCTATGGGGGACCTCCGTGAGCTTCTTTCCGACGCCGAGACCCTGGTCGGGGCATTCGATGCAGGGTACTCACAGGAGAGCCTCGAGGCGCTTCGCGAGCGCCTGAAGGCGTCGCACGGAAGGATCGCCGGGGAGTACCAGCGCCTCCGCGAAAAGGTCGCCCACGGCGACTTGCGCCCGCTGGACCCCGACCTCGCCCACGCCTGCGAGGTCCTGGCGCTCGCCTCGGGGATAGGAACTCTTGTCCGGGCCCTCGCCGACCGCCAGCGGGTATAGGCCCGTGGATGGGCGG
>CAISPT010000094.1 GCA_903887455.1 uncultured Opitutaceae bacterium
CCGGCGACGGTCGGCCAGCTCTGGAGGCGGAGCTCGTCGATCTCGCTGTGCAGGATCTGGGCAGCGATCGTCTGCTTCCGCGAGAGGTCCAGCATCTCCGATCCCGACTCCACGACCTGGATCATCCCGACCAGGGTTAGGGCCAGCACAGTGGCTGCGAGCGCCACCTCCATGATGGTGAAGCCGCTTTGGGACGTGAATTTTCGTGTTTCGGGCAATAGCAGCGCCTTCCGATTTGATCGCCGAACGGGCAGGGCTCCGACGGTGGTTCGCTTCGAATTTGAAGCCAATCGAAATGTGACTTCCGGTCGACCGTGTTCCCCCTTCGATTCCGAGGTCCAAGGAGGGGCGGTATCGGGCGTCTTCCGCTCGTGAGGGAGGCATATTGTCCATCGGGACATAAAACCCATAAGATACTTTAGCACTGAAACTAACAACGTTTTTTTAGGTGATTGATCCGTGAAGACACAGCCCCGGTTCGGCAGGAAAGGCACTTCGCGCTTGCCAGCGGCGCTCGGCGCCACTGTTTTGGACCTTCCGTCAGTCTAAACCAACCACATCAACGTCAGTAACCTATCGATCGCAAGGCGGCCCATTTGGCCGACCTGTGTACCGACAAGATACATCAGATCACCATGAGCATTAGCATTACTCCCAAGGACCTCCTGGACGCAGGAGTCCATTTCGGCCACCAGACCAAGCGCTGGAACCCCCGTTCCAAGCCCTTCATCTTCGATCACCGCCAGGGCGTGACGATCATCGACCTGGCCAAGACCTTTGAGAACCTCGAGAAGGCCTGCGCGTTCGTCGAGAATGCGGTCGCCAACGGCGGAAACATCCTTCTCGTCGGCACCAAGCGCCAGGCCAAGGACCTCGTCCGCGAGGCCGCTGCCGCGACGGGAATGCCGTTCTCGGTCGACCGCTGGCTGGGCGGCACCCTCACCAATTACGAGACCGTCAAGAAATCCATCGCCAAGTACAAGAGGTACCAGGCCATGGAGACCAGCGGCGAGATGTCGAAGCTCCCCCGCAAGGAGGAGTCCGCGATCAAGCGCGAGATGAGCCGCATGCAGCGCAATTTCAACGGAATCGCCGAGATGGGCGGCCTTCCCTCCGCCCTCTTCATCGTCGACGTCGGCCACGAGGCCATCGCCGTCGCCGAGGCCGCCCGCTGCGGCATCCCCTCGATCGCCCTGGTCGACACCAACTCTGACCCGACCCTCGTCACCTACCCGATCCCGGGCAACGACGACGCGGTGAAGTCGATCCGCATCGTCGTCGAGACGGTTGTGGCGTCGATCCAGTCCGGCCTGGCCCAGCGCGACTCACGCCGCGCCCAGCGCGGTGCCGACGCCAAGGCAGCGGCCCAGGCGGCCAGCGAGCCGGCGTCCCCAGTGGTGACGGCGGACGGCGAGATCGACCTCTCCAAGGTCGAGATCCCGATCGACCTGGCGGTCGTCGAGGCCGACCCCACCGCCGCCCGCAAGCCCGCCCGCGCCCGCAAGGCCCCCGTCAAAGCTGAATGATATGAGCACTCCCATCACTGCTACCATGGTCAACGACCTCCGCGGCCAGACCGGCGCGGGGCTCCTCGATTGCAAGAAGGCTCTGACCGAGTCCAACGGCAACGTGGAGGAGGCGATCACGATCCTTCGCAAGAAGGGCGCCGCGTCGGCCGCGAAGAAGGCCGACCGCATGACGAAGGAGGGCCTGATCGAGAGCTACATCCACGTCGGCGGCAAGGTCGGCGTCCTGATCGAGGTCAACTGCGAGACGGACTTCGTCGCGCGCAACGACGAGTTCAAGGCTTTCGTCAGGGACCTCTGCCTGCAGATCGCTGCGGCGAGCCCGCTCTACGTCTCCCGGGACCAGGTTCCCGAGGCCGACCTGGCCAAGGAGCGGGAGATCGCGGCCGCCCAGGTCGTTGGCAAGCCGCCCGCGGCCGCCCAGAAGATCGTCGAGGGCAAGCTCGAGAGGTATTACTCGACCGTGTGCCTGCTGGACCAGCCGTTCGTCAAGATCCAGGAGAAGTCCGTGAAGGATTTCCTTACCGAGACGATCGCCAAGACGGGCGAGAACATCCAGGTGCGCAGGTTCGTTCGCTTCCAGCTCGGGTCCTAAGGGCCCGGCTGGGGACAGTCCCATGACGGTCACCCGGGTACAGGTGCTCTCCCGCGGGCTCCGCAACAGGTGCCCAAACTGCGGGGGTGCGCACCTGTTCAAGCCGGGGGCCGTGTTCGAGCTGAACAAGGCCTGCCCGGACTGCGGCCTTCGCCTCGAGCGCGACGAGGGTTTCTTCATCGGGTCCATGTCGCTCAACTACGGGGTGACCCTGGTGTGCTTCCTAACGCCTGTCATGATCCTCGCCTACGAAGGCGTGATCGGGACCACGACGGCAATCGTCCTGGCCGGCGTGGGTTCGATTGGATTCCCCGTCGCGTTCTACCGCTCATCAAGGAGCTGGTGGCTCATGCAGTACTACCTGATGTTCCCCCTGCACCTGCCGGCCAACAAGGGCACGGGGACCGCTGCCGCCGGGGAGGACGAAAACGTCTGAAGGGTGGCCAAACCATCCCTCTTGACCTCGCCTTGGATTGGGGGCATTGAAGTCACCTTTCCGCTCGTTAGAGACCTCACGGAGAGGTGGCAGAGTGGTCGAATGCGCCTGACTCGAAATCAGGTGTGCCGCAAGGTACCGGGGGTTCGAATCCCTCCCTCTCCGCCACTTCGACCTCAGGTCGAAGTGTTTCCCGCCCCAGGCGGCTAGAGGTTCTTCGCCAGGAAGTCCTCGATGTGCTGGTAGAGGTCCACCTTGTGGGCCAGGTGGCGCACGCCGTCGGCCTCGTCGAGGTAGGAGAGGGTCTCCACGTGAACACCCGCGTGTTCGACGGCCGAGGCCATGTCCTTGGACTGGCTAATGAGCTCCGGGTTGTCGAATTCGCCCCAGGTGAGGAGGAGCGCCGACTTGCACTGCGAGGCGTGCGGCAGCGGCGAGATGGCGTCGTACTTGGCGGAGTTCGTGGCCGGGTTGCCCAGCTTGTAGAGGTACCGCGAGTACGTGGTGTCCGTGTACTGCAGGTACTTGTCCTCGCTGATGTACTTGCCCCAGTCGTAAAGGGCCGAGACCGAGATGGCGCACTTGTAGAGGCCCGGATCGAAGGTCGTCCCCGCAACGGCGAGATACCCGCCGAAGCTCGTCCCCATGATCGCGACGCGGTTCTTGTCGACCAGCCCCATCTCGATCGCCTTCTTGGCTGCACGCGTCACGTCGTCGCTCTGCTTCCTGAAGTCCCAGAGGTCCTGCTCCGGGAACATCCAGCCGTAGCCGACCGAGCTCCTGATGTTGGGCTGCAGGACGGCGTAGCCGCGGCTCGCAAGGAACTGCACCTCCGGGTCGTAGCCCCAGGTCCAGCGTTCGCCGCGGATCGACGGAGGAATGACGACCATCGGGGGCGGGTTCTTCTTGGAGGCTCCGGCCGGCAGGGTGATGTAGGCGTCAAGCTGGCGGCCCTCCTGGGTCGTGTACTTGATGATGCCCATCGCCTGCATCCGCTTGGGGTCAATCCAGGGCTGCGAGTTCTTGATCAGACCGCTCGTGTGCTTCTCTAGGTTTACCCAGCTGTAGACGACCGGCTGATGGTCGGAAGTGTTGGAGATGAGCAGCACCTTGCCCGCGTCGTCCATCCCTTCGATGCGCACGACTTGGTTGGGGAAGAGCTTGTCGACAAGCGCCTGGAGGTTGCGGTACGCCTCGGTGAACCAGACGACGCGCGGCGCGGCGCGGTTGTAATACGCCCCTACGATATTGTGGGAGGCCGGGTCGCGGTAGATCCGCTGGAAGTCGAAGTCGTAGCCTTTGTCCTGAAGGAGGACGTCCTTTGCCGTTCCAGTGGTGGCGTCCATGAACTCGAGGGGCCTAGGGGCCGTGCCGTCCCTTGGGCCGAGAACAAGGATCTCCCCGGGGTTGTCGCCCGAGCCGACGATGTCGATCTGGTCGACGTCCTCCGGACATTTGGTCCAGTCGTCGCCGGAGAGCTTGCTGAGGGTCAGAATGCCGTCCTGCTGGGTGATTCCGAACGCCAGCTGGCCCATCTTGTCCGCGAAGAAGGCATTGTTGAATCCGTGGTCCGTCTTCAGCTCCGGGTAACGGGTCACTAGCGAGCCGTGGTTGACGGCGTTGATCATCTCGGGGTGGTCGTACCGCCAGTTGAAGCCCTTCAGGTTGACCAGGAGGTTCGTGCGGTCCTCCGGCGGGTTGTCGAGGATCTGGATCGTCCCGTCCGCGCCCTGGGCGCCCACCTGCTCGGCGACCGATAACTTGCCGGCGGAGCTCAGGAAAAGGGCGCGCCCGGCGATCTTCTTCTCGCTGATCAGGTAGACCAGGCGGTCTCCGTCCAACCACTCGAAGGAGGCGATGTCCCGGTCGCCGGTCGGCGCGCTCACGCCGTCCAGCTTCTGGCCCACAAGGTCGTAGGTGATCAGGCTCGTGTGGTCGTTGTCGCCGGGGACAATCGCGCCGACCTGGGTGCCCGTGTGGTTGAGCTGGACGTCCGAGAAAAGGGCGGGCCGCACGAAGTCGAACACCGGGATCTTCTCGGTGGCAGGCACCGGTTCGGTGCGCTTCAGGTCCGCGTACTCGCTTGCGAGAAGCGAGGGCACCGCCAGGCATAGGATGGCGGCGCTTACGCGGGCGTTTAGACTCAACCTGGACGACGGGGTGACGGCGTGTTCCATGTGAAGGGGTGGGGCAGCGTCTATGGTAGGCGCCGCACATGGTCACGCAAGGCACGAATGGGAAGGTGCTGGCGGCTCCTCCCGATGGTTCCGGTTGCGCTTTGCCCCTTGCCGGCGCAGCATTGTCCCCCGGCCCCATGGGGAGTCGCCACCCACCATGTCCGAACCCATCCTCAAGGCCGCCAGCGTTCGACTCTTCGCCCTCCTTAGGGGAGTCGTCTCCAGCGCAAGGCTCTGGCTCGAGGGCCGGCCGCGTGTGAGGGCGTGGGTCTACCCGATGGGTCTCTCGTCCCGGGAGGCGGGGCAGCGGGACCACAACGGGCGCATGTTCGCCGACCTCCACGAACAGGAGCGCATGCTTGCCGACTCCAGGCGCATGGCCTTCTACGGGGCGGCCATCGCCCGCCATGTCCAGCCCGGTGACCGCGTTGCGGACCTGGGCACGGGAACGGGCATCCTCGCCGCGCTGGCGGCCCGCAGGGGCGCCTCCCGCGTCTATGCCATCGACCACTCCGAGATCCTGGGCGAGGCGAGGGAGCTTGCCCGGGCCAACGGGCTCGAACGGGTTGAGTTTGTCCGCGCCCACAGCAGCGCTTTCTCGGTGGAGGAGCCCCTGGACATGATCGTCCACGAGCAGATGGGGGACTGCCTTTTCGACGAGGGCATGGTGGCGAGCGTGGCCGACCTTCGGGACCGGCTCCTCAGGCCGGGGGGCACCATTCTGCCAAGCGCGTTCGAGTTCTACGTCGAACC
>CAISPT010000095.1 GCA_903887455.1 uncultured Opitutaceae bacterium
CGGGCCGCTCCTCCTCTTTGACGCGGCCGGGGCGGGCCACCAGGACCTGCTTGTCACCCTAGGGGGCAACGCCCTGCCCGCCGGGTCCCCTGAATACCAGCCGCGCCTTTACCTCGCGAACGGCCGCGGCGGGTTCACGCCGGCGCCCGCCGGGGCCCTCCCGCGCTACCTCACGAGCGTGGGTGCGGTCGCCGCCTCGGACTTCGACCACTCCGGCCGCCTGGGGGTCTTCATCGGGGGGCGCGTCCAGACCGGCCAGTACCCGCTGGCCCCCAGGAGCGCCCTCTGGGCCAACCGCGGCGGCACCTTCGAGGACGTGACCGAGGCACTTGCGCCCGGGCTCCGGGAGGTCGGCATGGTGACCGGCGCCCTCTGGAGCGACGTCGACCAGGACGGCTGGCCGGATCTCCTCCTCACCCTCGAGTGGGGCAAGGTGAGGTATTTCCACAACAACGCCGGAAAGGGGTTCGAGGACTGGACCGACCGCGCGGGATTCGGCGCTGCAGGCACCGGCTGGTGGACCTCGATCGCGGCCGCCGACTTCAACGGCGACGGCCGCATCGACTACGTGGTCGGGAACGCCGGTCTGAACACGCCGTACCGGGCGAGCCCTGAGCGCCCCGCGCTCCTCTTCTACGGCGACTTCGGCGGGGAGGGCGGCGAACCCGAGCTGGTCGAGGCGATGTACGACGGCGACCGCCTCTACCCCCGGCGGACCCGCAGGGACCTGGGCGCGGCAATCCCCCAGGTGCTCAGGCGCTTCCCGAAGAACAACGCGTACGCCCACGCCACCCTGGATCAGGTCGTCGGCGCCCAGCCTCTCGCTGCCGCGGCGCGGTTCGCCGCCACAGAGCTCCGAAGCGGCGTCTTCCTTAGCCAGCCCGACGGCACCTACCGCTTCGAGCCGCTCCCGAGGATCGCCCAGATCGCGCCTTTCCAGGGCCTGGCGGCAGGGGCTTTCCTCGACAATGGCAACGCCGCGATCTACGCGGTCGAGAACTCCTATGCGCCGATCCCCTTTGTCGGCCGCTTCGACGGGGGCCTGAGTCAGCTCCTGCGGGGCGACGGCAGGGGCCACTTCACCCCGGTGCCGCCGGCAGAAAGCGGGCTTGTCGTGCCCGGCGACGCGAAGGCGCTCGTGGTCCTCGACCTTTCTGGCGACGGCCGCCCTGGCTTCGTCACTAGCCGCAACAACGCTGCCCCTCTAGCCTTCCGCCGCCAGTCCGACGACGGCTCCCATTCGCTCTGCGTTCGCCTGAAGGGCCCCCGCGGCAACCCCACCGGGGTCGGCGCGCGCGTTGCAGCGACCTACGCCGACGGATCGACCTCGACCGTTGAGGTCTATGCGGGCTCGGGGGGCATGAGCGAGTCCTCCCCCTCCTGCTTCTTCGGCTACAGGGACACCAACCCTCCGCGCACCGTCACCGTTCGCTGGCCTGACGGCACCGTTTTATCCCGCCCCGTGACCCCCGGCGCCACCCATCTGACGGTCTCACCTTAGGGCGACGTAATAATTGAGCGGGGAGCCGCGCTCTTCGCCCTCCGGCCGGTCGCCCACGCTGGAAGGAGGGTCCGCAAGGGATGGCGACGGAGCGGGTCAAGCCCGGGTTTCTTTGTGACGGCGAGGCGTGTCGAGTCCCTGCTGCTGCGGAAGACACGGATCGGGTCACCGACGTCCCATGAGGATTTCGGGAGATAAGGGAAGCCGTCGTTCTCCAAGTCCTCTATCACGAGGCGCCAGCCGCCCCCAGGCCGCTGCCACGGCGAGGAGCCCGGCCGGCACCGTCCTCTGGAAGGCCCGCCGGTTGAGTTCAAGAAGGCGTTTTAGCCCGTATCGCAGGGACCTTGATCTTGGTTCAACGGCTCGGCGTACGCTGGGAATGTCTTGGCACTTGAGGCCTCATTCTGGTCCAAGCCGCCGGCAAGCAATCGAGCGCGGTGTCCGTACACAAAAAAGTCCGGTGGCTTTCGCCACCGGACTTGAATCTTGGGGGGTTAACCGGAGGGTTGCCCCTCCGTGTAACCCGGAGCCTTAGAAGTCGAAC
>CAISPT010000096.1 GCA_903887455.1 uncultured Opitutaceae bacterium
GCATCCTTGAATTCGACCCTATTATGGTCATTTCTTGCTATTTATTGGGCAAAAAAGGCTCTTTTTGGCCAAAAATGATGCAATCTTGAGAAGTGGGACCTAGCTGTGTGGCGTCTCAAAGGACGACAAAAGGCAAGATTTTCTTGAAACTGAGTCTCAGTTCCCACATGTTCCTCTTCCCCTCCATGGCCGGTCCAACGCTCACCTCCCCGTTCCCGCTCTGTCAGCTCCCGGTGCGAGCGACCGGCCGCGTGTGCCGGCTGAAGGGGGACTCGGAATTCTGCCAGAGGGTCCGGGAGATGGGCTTCGGGGAATCCTCCTACGTCACGAAGGTCTCGGGCAACCGTACCATCCTCTGCCAGGTGAACGGCACCCGGATCGCGCTCAGCCACGACGCCGCCAGCCGTATCCTTGTCGAGCGGACCGGCCCCCGCTAGGGCAGAGGACTTCCCATGGCGGAGCTGGCCAAGCTGTCGGAGCTGTCCGCGGGCGACTCGGCCATCGTCCGGCAGTACCCCAAGACCGGCAACGCCTCCTTGAGGCTCCGCGAAATGGGCCTCCTGGTGGGGACGCCGATCAAGCTCGTGAGGCTTGCCCCCTTCGGGGACCCCATCGAGATCAAGGTCCGCGGTTACCACCTCACCCTTCGAAAGAGCGAGGCGGCCGAGGTGCTGGTGGAGGTCCAGGCTCCGTGACGCAGCAACCCAAGGCGCCGATCTACGCCCTGGTGGGCAACCCGAACTGCGGCAAGAGCACGCTTTTCAACGCGCTCACGGGCCTCAAGCAGAAGGTGGGCAACTACCCTGGGGTGACTGTCGAGAAGAAGATCGGGACCTCCTACTCGCAGCACGGCCAGCCGATCACCGTGATCGATCTGCCCGGGGCCTACTCCCTGGCGGCGCGCTCGCCCGACGAGGCGGTGACCCGCGACGTTCTCCTCGGGCGCAGGGCCGACACGCCGCAGCCCGACCGGATCCTGTGCATCGTGGACGCGACGAACCTCGAGAGGAACCTTTACCTCGTGCACCAGGTGCTCGACCTCGGCAGGCCCGTGATCGTCGTGCTCAACATGATGGACCTGGCCGCTCAGGCCGGGCTCGTGATACGCGCCGCGCGCCTGGAGCAGCTCTTGGGCATCCCCGTGATCGCGTGCGAGGCGGTGAACGGCAAGGGGCTGATCGAGCTGAAGCTGGCGATAAGCAAGTTCGACCCGCCGCTCTCCCGCCACGCGTGGAATATCCCGGCGGCCATCTCGTCCGCCGTGGCCGAGCTGCAGGCCTCGCTCGTGGCGAACGGGGGGCGCGCCCCCCTGATCGCGCGCGCCGAGGCGCTCCTTCTGCTGACCGACCAGGACTCGGTCCGCGTCGCGGGCTCCACGCCGCTCGATGCCCGGACCGAGGAGATCCTTAAGACCTGGCAGAAGCGATGGGAGGGGGAGGGGACGGACTGGGCCGGGACCCTCGTCAACTCGCGCTACGAGGCGATCGGGGAAATCTCAGGGGAGGTCGTCGAGGCGGCCCACTCGTCCGCCCCTACGCTCAGCGACCGCATCGACTCCGTGGTCACACACCCGGTCCTCGGGTGGCTCGCCCTGGGCGTCGTGATGACCCTCCTGTTCATCAGCATCTTCTCGCTGGCGCAGCCGCCGATGGACTGGATCGACGGGAAGACGACCGACCTGGCGAACTGGCTGAAGGCCTCGATGGCCCCGGGCGACATGAGGAACCTGATCACGGACGGCGTCATCGGCGGGGTGGGCACGATCGTCAAGTTCCTGCCGCAGATCATGATCCTCTTCTTCTTCATCGGCATGCTCGAGAGCACCGGCTACATGGCGCGCGCAGCCTTCATCATGGACCGGCTGATGAGCAGGGTGGGGCTGAACGGTAAGTCGTTCATCCCGCTCCTGAGCTCCTACGCCTGCGCGATCCCCGGCATCATGGCGACCCGCACGATCGAGGACCCGAAGGACCGCCTGGTCACGATCCTCGTTGCCCCGCTCATGAGCTGCTCGGCGCGCCTGCCCGTGTACCTGCTCATGATCGCCGCCCTCTTCCCCGCCTCGGGCACCTCGATCGCGGCGAAGGTGGGGATCATGGTCCTCATGTACGCCCTGGGAACGCTCGGGGCCTTCTGCTTCGCCTGGCTCTTCAAGCGGACACTCCTCAAGGGCCGGCCGCCGCTCATGATCATGGAGCTGCCGCCCTACAGGCTGCCGCGCGTGCGCGACGTGCTGCTCCACATGCTGGAGAGGGCAGGGGTCTTCCTTAAGAACGCGGGCACCGTGATCCTCGCGATCAGCATCGTGCTCTGGGCGCTCGCGGCCTACCCGAAGGCGCCGGCGGGCGCCACAGCTACCGAGCAGCTCTCGCAGAGCTACGCCGGCAGGGCCGGTCACCTGATCGAGCCCGTCATCCGGCCGCTCGGATTCGACTGGCACGTCGGGATCGGGCTCATCAGCTCGTTCGCCGCGCGCGAGGTGTTCGTGAGCACCATGGGGGTCGTCTTCAATGCCGAGTCCGACGGCGAGGACACGAAGACGCTCGAGCACGCGCTGGGCGGAGCAAGGTGGCCGGACGGCAGGAGGCTCTTCACCCCGCTCGTGTGCATCACGCTCATGATCTTCTACGTCTTCGCCATGCAGTGCATGAGCACGATCGCGGTCGTCCGCCGCGAGACCAACTCCTGGCGCTGGCCGATCTTCCAGACACTCTACATGACCGGGGCGGCCTGGGTCATATCGTTTGTTGTGTACCAAGCCGGCACGGCGCTAGGGTTCTAGCCTCACCATGTCCCCGGAAATCCAAACTCTTCTTGCGCTTGTGGCCGTGGCAACCGCGGCGGCGTGGCTCGTGGGGCGTTGGTATGCAAACCGCAAGAGGCCCGGCTGCGGGGGGGCGTGCGGGTGCCCATCGGACGAGCTCAAGGCCAAGGTCCGCCGCAACGCGGTGACCAAGATGGGGAGCTAAAGCCGCACCCGGGTCGGGTGCGGGCCTAAGCGGCGCCCAGGAAAATCCAGGACACCTTCGGCCATGTCGATGCTGATCCTCCACGACCCGGCCTGCGCCCAGTACGAGGCGCTCGGCCATCCCGAGAAGCCGGAGCGGGTGATCCATACGGCTGCGTACCTCCAGGACGCGTTTCCCGGCTGGACCTGGAGATCCAAGTTCGGGGAGGTCCCTGATGAGACCCTTCTCCTAGCCCACACGCCGAAGCACCTGGCGCGCCTCGAGGTCGAGAACGACTTCGACGCGGACACTCGGTACGTGCCCGGTATCGGCGGGCATGCGCGCAGATCCGTGGAGGCGGCGCTCGCGGCGACGCGCCACGCCCACGACACCGGCAAACCGGCGTTTTCGCTCATGCGCCCCCCGGGGCACCACGCCACGGCGGACCAGGCGATGGGGTTCTGCTATCTGAACCAGGTGGCGATCGCGGCGCTTGCCGCGATGCGGGACTTTGACATCCGGCGGCTGGCGGTCTGGGACTTCGACGCCCACCACTGCAACGGGACCGAGGCGATCCTGCTCGGGCGGGAGGGAATCCTCGTGAGTTCCGTGCACCAGGCCCCCGGCTACCCGGGAACAGGGCTTCACGACCTGGGCAACGTGCGCAACTGGCCCGTCCCTCCTGGAACGCCGCGCGAGGTGCACATCGACACCCTCCGGGCTTCGCTCGACGCCATCGTGGGTTTCAGGCCGGAACTGATTATCGTATCGGCAGGCTTCGACGCATACGTGGGCGACCCGCTCACCGAGATGACGCTCGAGGCCGAGGACTTTGCCTCTCTGGGGAAATGGCTCCAGCACACGGGTATTCCCTCTGCAGCGGTGCTTGAGGGCGGCTACAGCGCAGACCTGCCCCAGCTTGTCGGGGAGTTCCTGGGCGCCTGGTCTGCCTAGGGGCCCGTCTTCTTCGGGGGAGACGTGGCCTCCCTCACGGCCCGGGCCAGGAAATCGTGCCAGGGTGAGGGGTCGATTTGCTCGAGCGTCCCGATGAGCCTCACGCGCTCCGAGAGCGGCTTAAACCCGTCGTCATCCTTCTTAGGTGCCAGGAGGCCCGCCTTCGAGAGAAGCTCGGCGGGGTGCCCCTTGAAGCTCAGCACGAGGTCCAGGGAGAGCGGCCGCTTCGAGAACACGAGCGCCAATGCCGCGGCAATGTCCCCGGTGCCCCGGATGTGCTCGTCCGGACAGTCGATTTCGATCTTTGAGAGGTGGAGGGCGCCGTCGGGTCCGCCCTCGACCGTGGCCGTGAAACGGTCGAAGCCCAGCTCGGCGGTCTCGTAGGTGAAGTTGATGATCGCGTCGGTTGCGGGACTCACCGGGTTGCGGTCAACGCGGTCTATCCCCTTGTGGATGCCGAGGACGGAGCCGACCGCCGATCCCACGGTGCCCAAGGCGTCGGTCACGGGCGTCGCAGGTGTGGGAACCGAATCCGAGACGTCGGTCCTAAGCACGCGGAGGATCCCGGAGGTTCCCGTCACAACAAGCTGCTCCCGGGCCGCCCGGGAGAGGTCGGCGAGCCCGGAGCCGCCCGAGGAGAGGGTTCCGGCCACGGCGAAATGACCCTCGACCAAGGAGCCCCTTCCTGGTGCGGCCGGGCCGAAGAACGCGGGGGCGTCGACGCTGTCGACCGAGCCCGAGCCCCGTAGCACATAGGCTGGCTGACCCTTGGGCTCAAACGAGACAGCCCCCTCGAATTTCGCTAGATTGTGCCCAAGAACCCACGTGCGGCCGCTCTCAATCCGCGCCTGCCCGGCTGAGAGTCTGAGCTCCCCGGCGACGTCGTCGTAGGCCCCGTCCGCGATCCGAAGGCGCTTGAACGAGAAGGAGGCGCCCCCGGTCCACGATCCCCAAAACGGTACACCCTCAGTCGCGGGGCCGCCCAAGGGTTCAAGCGAGCCGCCGGCCACCGAGGCGACCGGTCCCGCAAAGAGTAGCAGTTCGGAGAGCGTGAGGTCGTCGCTCGAAAGCTTCAGGTCCAGCTCGGGGCTCGCCGTCCCCACTGAAAAGGATCCCTCGGACGCGAGCACCCGGCTCGCGGTCCCCGATCCGAAATGGACCGGCGCGGTGAAGGAGACGTCGCCGTCCAGGTCCGCGTCCGCATGCACGTCCGCGGCCGCCGAACCGGGGACGCCCCAGCTCAGCCTGCAGTCGATGGAGGCCGTGTCCGTCACCTTCGCCGTGAAGTCCCCCGAGCAGCTTCCGCCGGACGGGTCGGCGGCCGTCGTCCAGCTCCCAGAGACTGAGACCGGCTGGTCGAGGCCCGCAACGCGCGAGGCCTTGACCGCAAACGAGGCAAGGTCCCGCCCTGCGGCTCCGACCGAGGACGAGCCCGACTCGAGGGTCCAGCCCTTTGGGGTCATCTCGCCGCTCAGGGGGACCGCAAGGTCGACCGGGCCCGCGAGCGGCCGGGCCGAACCCGAGAGGCGAAGCCCGGACACAAGGAGGGGGCCCTGGAGGCGCAGCGCGAAGCCGCCGTCATGGGGGCGCACGATGAACCTGCCGGCAAGCTCGCCCCCGGAAACCCGCAGGCGTGCCGACGGACTAGGCGTGCAATCTAGGGGCAGCGCCTCGACAGATCCCGCCAGGAAGTCTTTGTCGGGACTTGCGACGGAGAGGGCGTGGGAATCGGCATTGAAGTCGAACGGCTGCAGGCAGGCGACAGACACCTTGGCCCGCGTCCCGGAGAATGAAAACTTCAGGCGCTCGACGTGAAGTGTGTGCCCTGAGAGTGCTCCTTCAAATTCCGTGTCGACCGAGCCCTTCCCAAGCGGGGCGAGGGAAGGGTGAATAAACTCCAGCCCCCCGACGCTTGCATGGAGGGCACCCGTGGCGCGCACCCTCGAAAGGCCGGGTTCAGCGCTGAAGCTTCCCGCGCCCGTGGCTCCTATCGGGGGCAGGGTGGTGAAGGGCGCGAAGGGTGCCATGTCCGACTCGCTGAGCGATGCCGACCACTTCCCCTCGAGGCCCCCGGCCGGCGATGGAGCGGCCTCCAGGCTCGCGATACGTCGGCCGCCGCGACTAAGGGCCAGAGCGTAGGACTCGCCGCCTGGGCCGCGGGAGGCCGAGGCCTCGACCAAGGCGGAGAGACTGCGCTGCGCTGCGTCACCCGTGAGCGTGACGTCCGAGGAGACCCTGAGCGCGTCAAAGGTCCTCGGGGTCCTCATCGTGACCCACAATTTCCCCTTTGCGAAGCCGGAGCTCACCGGCGAGCCCGTCCCCTCGGCGGAGGCCTCGAATGCGAATTCGCCGTCGCGGCCGGAGGCGAGGCCGCCGCCAGTCACGCTCAGGTGGACCTTTGACGGGACATCTGCGGCGGGACCTGGCAACAGGACGTCGCCCTCAAGGTCCACGCCGTTTGCCGAGGCGTCGAGAGGAAGGCCCAGGGAGTCCAGGCACCCGAGCAAGAGGAGCGCGGCCTCGGCCGGGCTCACCTTGCCCGCAGCCAGGTGGCGCTCATGGCTCAGGTCGAGCGTCCATCCCCTGGCCACGAGGCTCTCGATCGAGACCTTGCGACCGAAGACGGCTCGTGTGAGCGGAACCTGCGCCTGAAGGAGCGGGACATTGAGGACGACGCCCTGCGCCTCGATGCGGGCTTTCTCCACGTCGATGCGCCCGAACCCCGCCGAGAGAGAGTCGATCGACGCCTGGATACCGGGGCTTCCGTTCAGGGCCCGCAGCGCCGCCCACGTCTGCAACGGGGGCGAGATCGCAGTCAGGACAAGGAGCGCTAGAAGAATGCCGGCAATACCGACCCAGAGGAGGATGAGGCGAAGGGTTTTCAAGAAGGGGACCTGCCGCTTAGACTGCCATGATCGGCGAATGTGTCGCCGGATCGGGCGGGTTCAACCGCGCACCGCGAGGCCGGCGTGTGATCCGATCGGACGGATTTGTAAGCCAATGAATATTAATGACGTAAAACGGGCGCCAATGAGGGCCTTCAATTCGTGGAATCCCGCTTTTTAAGAATCGCACTCGTTGATGCGGGCCATCACGCTGCGGTTGATTGCGATGATCTCCCGTTTTCTGCCGCACCCGGTCCGCCGCCTGTTGGGCGTAAAGACACAACACCCTCGTATTTCAGGTTTTAGCTTGATCGATCAGCCCGGGCAGATCCAGCCGCTCCTCGACGCCATCGAACGGTCGAGCGAGGTGGTGATGGATACCGAGGCCGACAACATGTACCGGTTCCGGGTCAGGGTGTGCCTGCTCCAATTCTACGTGTCGGGTGAGGTGTTCCTGCTCGATGCGCTTGCCCCGATAGACCTCGATCCGCTGTGGCGGCACCTGTCCAAAAAACACCTGGTGATGCACGGCAGCGACTTCGACCTTCGGCTCCTGCACGACTTCTGCGGGTTCCGTGCAAAGAGCCTCTTCGACACGATGCTCGCGGCCCAGCTCCTTGGACGCGGCCGGATCGGACTGGCCTCGCTGATCGAGGATAATTTCGGGGTGAAACTCGACAAGGACGGCCAGAAGGCCAACTGGTCGAAGCGGCCGATCACGCAGAAGCTCCTCGACTATGCCGCACTCGACGTGTGGTACCTTCCCGCGCTCCGGGACATCCTCGCGCGCGAGCTCAAGCGCCTGGGACGGGTCGACTGGATGGAGCAGCAGTGCGCGGCGCAGATCGAGGCCGGCACGACGGGATTCGCGCCTCCGGACGAGAATGACTGGAGGATAGGCAAGTCCGAGCGCCTGCGGGCGACCGGGCAGGCGGTGCTCCACGCGGTCTGGCACTGGCGCCAGGAGCAGGCGCAGAAACTCGACACCCCGCCATTCAAGGTGTGCTCGAACGATTTCCTTGTCCGTCTGGCGTCGATGGCCGACGAGGGCAGCAGCGAGGAGGCGATCCTCTCCGACGTGAACCTCGGCAAGCGCCACGGGAGGCTGATCGGTTCGCTTGCGGCTGCGGTCCGCGCGGGGCTCTCCAAGGACCCCCGGACGCTGCCGAGGCGCCCCGGGCGCGACCCCAACCACACGCCGCTCACCCAGGCCGAGATTGCGCTCCTCGACAGGATCAAGGAGGAGAGGGACAAGATCGCGGCGAAGATCTCGATCGAGCCCACGCTGATCGCCAACCGCTCCCAGCTCTCCCAGATCGCGCGCACGCCCCGCAAGCTGGGCGAGATTCTGCTGCCCTGGCAGGCCTCGCTCCTTGCCGAAGCGCCCTCGCTGAAGGCGTGAACGCGAACATCGCCCGGCATCTGGAAAGGATGGCCGCTGCGCAACCTGGGGCGGCTGCGCTAAAGGTCCCTCGGGGAAGGACGGCTGCGGGCGAGATCGACTACCTCTCGCTCAGTTTCAGCGAGCTTCTAGCCGAGGCCGATGCCTGGTGCGCCAGGCTCTTGTCCTCCGGAATCAGGCGGGGGGACCGCGTGCTGGTGATGGTGAAGCCCGGATTGCCGCTGATCGCGGTCGTCTTTGCGCTCTTCAAGACGGGCGCCGTCCCGGTCGTCATAGATCCGGGGATGGGGCTGCGAAGCTTTCTCTCCTGCGTGCGGAGGTCAAAGCCGAGGGCCCTGGTCGGAATCCCTCTCGCCCTCGCGCTGTCCCGCATTTTCTTCGTGGCCTTCGCGAGCGTGCGGATCCGCGTGAAGGTCGGTCGCTCGCTTACGGGGCGGATCGCCGCCGCCGGGGCACCGGCGGCGGAGGCGGCGACGGCGGAACCGGGCGACCTCGCAGCGATCCTCTTCACCTCGGGGTCGACCGGGGCCCCGAAGGGCGTGTGCTACGAGCACGGGATGTTCGAGGCGCAGGTGAAGATCATCAGGGAGACCTACGGTATCGAGCCCGGAGAGATAGACCTGCCGCTTCTCCCAATTTTCGCCCTGTTCAATCCCGCGCTTGGCATGACGAGCGTCATCCCGGAGATGGACCCGCGGCACCCCGCGCGAGTCGATCCCGCAAAGATCGTCCAGGCGATACGCCAGGAGCGTGTGACCAACTCCTTCGGCTCGCCGACTCTCTGGAGCAAGGTCGCGCGCCACTGTGCGGAGACCGGCGCGGAGATGCCGAGTCTGCGGCGGGTGCTCTGCGCGGGTGCGCCGGTTCCGTCCGACCTCTGGCGGGCGTCGTCCGCGTTCCTCAAATCGGGAACTCTCCACAGCCCGTACGGCGCGACGGAGGCGCTTCCCGTAACGACGGTCACCGCGGGTGAAATCGACCCGGGCTCCACGCGCGGAGCGTGCGTGGGCAGGCCAGTGGCCGGGGTCACGGTCCGCATCATCTCCCTCAACGACGAGCCGATCGCCGATATAGGCCACGCCGCCGTTCTTCCCGCGGGGCAGGTTGGCGAAATCGTGGTCATGGGTCCAGTCGTCACCAAGGCCTACGACGGGCTCCCGGAGGCCACGCGCGCGGCGAAGATCGGCGGACCCTCTGGCGCCGTCTGGCACCGCATGGGTGACTGCGGATTGATCGACGGGGAGGGCCGCCTCTGGTTCCTCGGCCGAAAGGCGGAGCGGGTGGTCACCGGGTCCGGCACCCTTTACACCGAGCCCTGCGAGCAGGTGTTTCGTGCGCACCCCAGAGCCAGGCGCTGCGCACTCGTGTCAGTCGGCGGCACACCCGCGATCGTCGCGGAGGCCCGCGTTGAGGGACGAGCCGACGGACTGCGCCTGGCCGGAGAGCTCCGGGCGCTCGCGCTCGGGAACGGCCACACCGCGGCCATCGACACCTTCTACTTCCGGGAGAACCTCCCCGTCGACGTGCGCCACAACGCGAAGATCCACAGGCTGACGCTTGCGCGCTGGGCCGAGGGCGCGCGGCCCTTTAGGGTCGCGTGAGCGCCCGGGGGGCGTGCTAGGATTTCCCGGCTTGGAACACGCGCCTGCACAACCCGATTGCCGCGGCCCCGTCCTCGTGACGGGAGGCACCGGTTTCCTCGGCCGGAGGATTGTCGAGCGCCTTGTCGGCCAGGGCCGAGCGGTGACCGTCATGGCGCGCAGGCCCGCGCCGGACCTTGAGGCGCGCGGGGTGCGCTTTGTCGCCTGCAGCCTCGAGGATGCCGCCGCGGTCCGGGACGCCTGCCGGGGCATGGAGTCGGTGTACCACGTGGCCGCGAAGGTCGGGGTGTGGGGCCGCAGGTCGGACTACTTCGCTGCAAATGTGCTCGGAACCCGCGCCGTCCTCGACGGGTGCCGTGCCCATGGGGTCCGCAGGCTCGTTCACACCAGCACCCCGAGCGTCGTCTACAACGGGCAAAGCCTTGCGGGCGTCGACGAGTCGCTTCCGCTGACGACAGGATGTCCGAGTGCCTATCCGGTGACAAAGGCGCAGGCCGAGGAGGAGGTGCTGGGGGCGAACGGTTCACTCCTGAGCACGGTAGCCCTCCGACCGCACCTGATCTGGGGCCCCGGGGATCCGCACCTGGTCCCGCGGATCCTCGACCGGGCCAATGCCGGCCGCCTGAGGATCGTGGGCGAGGGGCGAAACCGCGTCGACATGGTGCACGTCGAGAACGCCGCGGACGCCCACATTGCCGCCGAGCGCGCGCTGGCGGCTGGCCGCTCGGGAGGCAGGGCCTACTTCATCACGAACGGCGAGCCGGTCTTCCTTTGGGACTGGATCAACGGGCTCCTCTGTGCCCTCGGCAGGCCGGCGGTCACCGGCAGGATTCCCCTGTGGGCTGCCTCGGCTGCCGGGGGCGTGCTCGAGGCCGTCTGGAGCTTGCTGCCCCTCGGGGGCGAACCGCCGATGACGAGGTTTGTGGCGGCGGAACTCGCGAAGGACCACTGGTTCGACATCTCAGCGGCCCGCCGGGACCTCGGATACGCTCCGCGGATCGACATGGCCACCGGCACGGCGGAGCTTGTCGCGCGGCTTCGCGCGGGCACATGAGGGCGTTGATCACCGCGAGCCTCGCGTGGATCGCTTCCACCCGCTCGCGCTTCCTTGTTGTGGGCGTTGTCCTGTGCGCGCTGCTTCCCCCCATCTTCTCCTGGCCGGAGCTCCCGCCGATGCCGGCGCCCGCGCAGGCGGCGTGGGCCCAGTACTGGCACGACATCCTCAAGCTGAAGGTCGACAATCCGTCGTTCGACTACACCCGGGATTTTCCGCCAGAGTCGAACCAGGCGAAGCGGAACTTCCGGATCACCGTGCCCCTCCTGGCGCACGTGACCGGGCTGGGGATGTCCGCGGTCCCAGTCATCCGGTTCGCCCTGCAGGGGATGCTCCTCATCTGCCTGGTGCTCGCGGCCGAGAGGGCCTGCGGGGACCGCCTTGCAGCGCTTGGGGCCGCGCTCGCCGTCGCCGGCACCTACGTGGGGACAAGCGTCTGGATGGACGAGTGGGGATGGTTCGACAATTGCGCCCAGGCCTTCCTTCTCCTCGCTCTCGTTGCGCGCCGCCCGGGCCTGGTGCTTGCGGCCATGCTCGCCGCCGCGTTCACCGACGAGCGTTCGCTGATCGCCGCTCCTCTCGTGTGCCTCTGCCACGCGTGGTCGGGGGCGGGGAGGGGAACGCGGTGGGCCGCGGTGTGGGCGATCCCCGCTTATGCCGCCGCCCGGATCGCGCTCAGCCTCGGCCTCGGGCTCCACAACGCCTCGGCGGGCATTGGCACCCTCGACATGGTCACCCGAAATCTCCGCGCCTTCCCGTCTGGGGCCTGGTCGGCCCTCGAGGGCGGGTGGCTGATGGTGGGCGGCGCCTACGTGGCCTCCTCGCGCTCAAGCCGGCAGGCGTCGGGTCTCTGCCTTGCAGTCGCAACCGCGGTACCCGTGCTGGCCGCGGTCGCCGTGACGGATTTCACCCGGAGCGCCTCCTACGCGTTTCCCGGGGTCCTCGCGGGGCTCGCTCTCTGGTCCTCGCTTCCCGCGCCCGGAACCGCGCGCGGGGTGCGACTCAGGCGCTGGGCCCTGGCGGCTGCCGCCCTCTCGCTGTTGTCGCCCAACCTTTTCGTCATGGGCCGCACCTTCGTCCAATCGAACGTGCTCGTCCGGTTCCTTGGCGGGACGCCCCACCCGCACCTCTAGGGGTTGGCGGGCTAGCGCCCGGCCCCGCGCTGGCGCACCGCCTCAAACAGCGTGATCAGGGCCGCCATCGCGACGTTCAAGGAGTCGGCCTGGCCCGCCATCGGGATCCTCACCGGCAGGTCGGAGTTCTTGAGCCAGAATTCGCTCAGGCCGTACTGCTCGCTGCCCATGATGATGGCCAGGGGTCCGGTGAGCGCCGCGTCGCTGTAGAGCTCCTTGGCTGCCGGCGTCGTGGCGACAGTCCTAATTCCCCGGGAGCGGAGCCACTCGAGCACGCGGGAGCTCTCCTCGACGACACAGGGAACCGAAAAGAGCACCCCGGTGGACGCGCGGACGACGTTCGGGTTGAAGAGGTCGGTGACCGGATCGCAGACGATGACGGCGTCGCAGCCGGCCGCGTCCGCGCTCCTGAGGATGGTCCCCAGGTTGCCGGGCTTCTCGATGGCCTCGACGACGAGGATGAAGGGGTCCTTCGGGAGCGGGACGTCGTCGAGGGTCCGCTTCCACTGGGGCGCCACGCCAAGGAGGCCGTCGGGCCGCTCCCGGTAGGCCACTTTAGCGAATGCGTCCTTCGACAGCTCGAAGAGCTTGGCCCCGGATGCCTCTGCCTCGGCGATCAGGGTCGCCTCATTCGAGCCCAGGAACCAGTCTGGGCAGAAGTACAGCTCGTCGATGCGAACCTTCTTCTCGAGCGCCCTGCGGATCTCGCGGTAGCCCTCCACGAGGAATGCCCGGTCCTCATCGCGCGACCTGCGGTCCCTGAGCCTCACCAGCCGCTTCAGGCGCGGGTTCTGCAGGCTGGTGATTATCTCGACGGGCATCGCCCTATTTGAATTGTAGGGGGTGCCCGTGTCGAAAAAGAAAAGATTCAACGACAAGCCCTTCGGCTACCATCAGGAGATCGAGCTATCGATCTCCACACTGACCAACCTGGGCCAGGGCCTCGGGAGGGTCTCCCTCGAGGGAGGGGACGCCGAGCGCAAATGGGTCGTCATGGTGCCCTTCGCCCTCCCCGGGGAGCGGGTCAGGGCGCGGGTCTACAGGAACCACGCGAACTTCTCGGAGGCAGACCTGGTCGCGGTCCTTGAGCCGTCCCCGCACCGTATCGAGCCCAAGTGCCCCCTCTTCGGGCAATGCGGGGGATGCCAGTACCAGAACCTCCGCTACGAGGAGCAGCTGGAATGGAAGAGGAGGCAGGTCGGCGAGCTCGTGCTCCACATGGCGGGGCTCTCTATCGAGGTCGCGCCGGTCATCCCCTCGCCGAAGCCCTTCGGCTACCGCTCGAAGATCACGCCCCATTTCGACGCCCCCCGCGAGGGGCGCGACCTGGCGATCGGGTTTCTCCGCCAGGCCAACCGCTTCGAGATCGTGGACGTGCCGCGCTGCGAGATCGCCACCGAGGCCATCAACCTGCGCCTGACCGAGGCTCGCGCGGACATCCACCGCAGGGCCGCGGAGTCGGGCTTTGAGCGCGGCTCGACCCTTCTCTTCCGCGACGCCGGGGGAGCCGTCACGGGCGACTACGAGCAGCGCGTGACCGAGGAGGTCCCGCTCGGGCCCGGCAACACCCTGCGCCTCTCCTTCCTGGCGAGGGACTTCTTCCAGAACAACCCGTTCATCCTGCCCCGCTTCGCGGCCTACGTCCGCGACCAGGCCCATGCGACGGGCGCCCGGTTCCTGGTCGACGCCTACTGCGGAAGCGGGCTCTTCGCGCTCGCGGCGGCGCCGGCGTTCGAACGGGTGGCGGGGGTCGAGGTGAGCGAGTCGTCCGTGGCCTTTGCCCGGGAGAACGCGGCCGCTAACGGGATCGCCAACGCGGCCTTCACCGCGGGCGACGCGTCGAGGATCTTCGACGGGTTGGACTTCCCGCCGGGGCAGACTGCGGTCGTGATCGACCCCCCGCGCAAGGGCTGCGACGCCCAGTTCCTGGAGCAGCTCTTCGCGTTTCGCCCGAGGTCCGTCGTCTATGTGAGCTGCGATCCGGCCACCCAGATGCGCGACCTGAAGGGGTTCCTGTCCGCCGGGTACGCCGTCACCGCCGTCCAGCCGTTCGACCTTTTTCCGCAGACCCGCCATCTGGAGTGCGTGATCACGCTCGCGCTCGGCTAGCGCCCCCTTCCGTCCAGAGGGGGCCGTCGCGCTAGTAGGTGTCGGCCAGCGAGCGAAGGCGGACGGCCTTCCGGAGCTGGTCCGAAGTCACCCGCCCCATGAACTCGACGAGCACCTCCTTGCGCTCGCCCGGGTACAGGTCGAAGAAGTTGTCGCTCGAGGTGAACACCTGGCCGGCGAAATCGAACGCGAGCTGGTGCTGGAACACGGGGGAGGTGAACGCGACGACGGCGAGGCGGGGAGACTTCATGCGGACCGAGACCTTCGTCCGGGGCTTCGGCAGGGGCATGAACCGGGGCAGGGTGAGGAGCGCTGTCGACTCGCTCGCCCGCCTGCGGCCGAGGTCGAGGGCGACGCGCAGGTAGAGGTTCTCCCGGCCGTGCTTCCCGATGGGTGCGGCCAGGTCGAGCGTCCTCTCTAGGACGCTCCTCATGGGCCTCAAGCGCACGGCCTTCCTTCCGCTCAACACCACCGTCCCGTCCAGGTGGAAGAGGTCCCATTTGAGGACCCCTGAAACGGGGACCTGGCCGTCGTAGGTCGTGTAGAGGTGGGCGTGGCGGACGGTCGACTTCCTGTAGTTGTTCGTGCCGAAGACCTCGTCTCCCGGCAGGTGCACGCTGGCGAAGGCGGGCGCGAAGAAGCGCTTGGCCGCATGGTGGAGCGCCCTCCAGCGCCCGGTGAACTCGATCGAGCTCCAGGATGCGACCGGCCAGCAGTCGTTCAGCTGCCAGTACAGGGCCCCCATGCAGCGCGGCATGTTGCGCCGGTAGTGGCCGACCCCGGTCTCCACACAGTTCACCTGGTTGAGCTGCGAGAGGTAGATCAGCGACTCCTGGTTCTTCGGAAAGCGGTACCTCCGGGAGACATAGTCGAGGATCACCTGGTTGCCTCCGCGGTTCTTCTGGTGGTCCTCCATCACGTTGCCGAAGACGTTCGGGTCGTCGGCGGGGCAGAAGGTGGCCTGGGTCTGGCCGGAACTGTAGCTCTGCATGCCGAACTCCGAGGCGAAGCGGAAGCTCCACTTCTCGTAGTCCTTGACCGGGTTCCTCCCGTGCCAGACGTCCCAGAAATGCGTGTCGCCGCGCGCCTCGCCGGCGGGGTGACTCGTGTCGGGGTCCCCGCGCCAGGGGGAGGAGGGCCAGTAGGGCGTCGGGCCCCCGTGGGCCTTGACGACTGCGGGGAGCGCCCGGTGGAAGAGACGCTCGTAGTCGTCCCTCAGGTTCCGCTTCTTGGGGTCGACGAGCTCGTGGGCGTTTATCCCCCAGACCTCGTTGTTGCCGCACCAGAGCGCGAGGCAGGCGCGGTGCCTTAGCCGCTTGACCTGGTATTCCGCCTCGTCCCTGGAGCTCGCGATGAACGCGCGGTCCCCGGGGTATAGGGTGCAGGCGAACATGAAGTCCTGCCACACGAGCAGGCCCAGCTCGTCGCACAGGTCATAGAAATCCTCCGACTCGTAGATCCCGCCGCCCCACACGCGGACCATGTTCATGTTCGCCAACGCCGCGGCCTCAAGGTCCCGGGCGTAGGCGCTTCTCGGCAGACCCGCGACAAAGCAGTGCGCCGGGATCCAGTTGGCCCCCTTGGCGAAGATGGGTCGCCCGTTGACCGCGAACTGGAACGAGGTTCCCCATGTGTCGGCGTTCTGCTGGAGCTCGATCGTGCGGAGCCCGATCCGGCGCGACCAACTTCCGATTGGGACGCCGGACGACCCGGTGATCTCCAGCTCAATGTCGTAGAGAGGCTGGTCCCCTTGTCCGTTTGGCCACCAGAGGCGCGGTTCGTTGACGATGATCTGGGTGCCGGTGCCTGAGCCGACGACCCGTGAGCCGAGCCTCAGGCGCCAGGTGCAGGCCGAGGCCGGGTCGCGACGGGCGAGCCGCGGGGCTACCGTAAGGACGACGCTACCGTCCGTCCGGTGGTCCTGCGAGAGCTCAACCTCTGCGATCCGGTTGGTGCTCCATCCCTCCAGCCGGATGTCCCTCCAAATCCCCGCCGTCACGAACCGGGGTCCCCAGTCCCAGCCGAACTGGCACTGCTCCTTTCGGATCGCCGTGCACCCGCCCACAGGGTCGTTGATCTCCCTCGGCCTGTGTCCGGTCCGGTGGGTCCGGATGTAGCGCGTCGCGCTCGCGAACCGGACCGAGAGGGTGTTGGTGCCGGCCTTCAGCAGGGGCCTAATGTCCCAGCGGAAGCCGATGAACATGTTCTCTGTCCGGGCGACCAGCCTGCCGTTGACCCGGACGGTGGCCAGCGTGTCGAGACCGTCAGCCACCAGGTCGACGTGCTCCTCGGCAAGGAGGGCCTCGGTGGCACTGAAGGGTGCCTCATACTCCCAGTCGCGCTCGTCAATCCATTGGAGGCCCGCCTCGTTCGTCCCCCAGAACGGGTCGGGTATGCGCCCCGCCGCCTGGAGGTCGGTGTGGACGCACCCGGGAACGGATGCGGGTATCCAGTCTGATCCCGAGCAGTCCCTCAAGCGCCATGGGCACGATGAAAGCGCGGTGACTCTCATCGGGGCCCGCAGGCGAACCCCCAGCGGCGTTGCTGCGAACATCGGGGAATTCTCGATTTTAACATGGGTGGAATTTGGGTGGGGAGGGGTTCTCGACGGCCGGCCATCCGCGTCGGGGAGCGAGACCGTCCGGGCGCCTGTTTTTTCCCCCGGCACCAAGCCTTTGGCAAGAACTCCCGGCCGGGACCGCTCACAGCGAGCGGTCCGGGGGCACCTGAGCCAGTAGGAACGCGGTGACCTTGCGGAAGAACTCGAGCCGGGACTTCTGGTCCTGGAGGCCGTGGACGCTGGCGACGTCGCTCACGAGCTCGACCGGCCTGCCCGCGGCCAGCAGCGCGTCCCTCATCAGGCGGGACTGTGCGATCTCCACGGTGTGGTCGGAGCCCCCGTGGAGGAGCAGGACGGGGCACCGCACCCGTTCTGCATTGTGGACCGGGGAGACGTCCCTGTACTCCGCGCCATGCGCGGCCACGTCCGGGAAATAGCGCCCCATCCACTCGTAGAGCCCCGTGTGCCTGCCGGAGGAGTCCCGGATGTGCTGCTCATAGTCGTATACGCCGGCGAAACCCACGGCAGCCGCGACCTGCCCGGGGTAGCGCTCGGCGAGGCTCAGGGAGATGTAGGCGCCAAAGCTCCCACCCATCGCGACGACGCGCTTCGGGTCCGCGAACCCCTGCGCCTCCGCCCAGCCGATGCCATCGGAGACATCGTCGACGGAGCGTCGGCAGACCTGCAGGATGTCGGCGAGCTGGTGGCTATAGCCCAGGCCCGTTGAGCCGCGGTAGTTCACCTGGAGGACGGCGTAGCCCAGGGCAGCGAAGTACTGGACCTCGGAGTCGAAGCCCCAGGTGTCGCGCGACATGGGCCCCCCGTGGCTGAGCGCGACCAGCGGCACCCGCCTCCCGTCCTTCCGGGATGTAGGCAAAGTCAGGTAGCCCCGGAGCGGGTAGCCGTCGCGCGCGGTGAAGGTGATCTCGCGCATCGGGGACCAGGCGCGGCCCCGGGCCTCGGGTCGTGACGCCAGGTACAGGCCGATCTCGCCGGTGGCGCCGTTGAGCAGGTAGCAGCTGATCGGCCTGACGTCCGAGAATGCGGTGAAGAGCACGTTTCCGTCGTAGGTGGTACCCTGCGGGCGTATGACGCAGCCCGGAAACGAGGGTTCCAACACGGCGACCAGGCGGGCGTAGTTGGGGTCGATCCACTCCACCATGGGCCTCCCCGTCTGGTAGCAGAGGGCGATCGGCATCAGGGTCTTCGGATCACGCCACACCTCCGGGATGATGTCGTAGTTCGGGTCGGCGAGCTCCGTGCCGACCATCTGCCGCCGCTCGAGCTCGAACGCGCGCACCCGCTGGAGACCCCCCGCCCCCGTGTACCGCAGCAGCACATGCCGGCCCTCCGCGTCGAAGGCGAGGGGCGTCGCCTTTGGGGGAAGGTCGATCGGGGCCCACGGGGCGTCGTCGCGCTCCCTGTAGAGCAGCGCCTGCTGGTCCTCCGAGGGCGCACGGGTTGCGAACCGGAGCACCCCGGAGTTGTCGGCGAACCACCGCGTGATTTCGCCGGGGTTCTTTTCCAGTCGGTCAGTGTCGCCGGTCGCGGCGCTTATCCTGTAGAGGTCCGGGAAAAGGTCGCCCAGGCGCTCGTGGTCTAGCAGGAGGACGTGGGTGGGGAACACCTCGTCGATCGCAAGAACGGTATCGGCGCCGCCCAGGCGCCGGCGCTGGCCGAGCCGTGCGTCGGTGAGCCAGACCCCGCTATAGTAGTTCCGGTCGCGGCTCACCTTGTAGATGAGGTTGTCCGAGGAGCACCAGTGGAACTCGACCACATCCTCCCCCTTGGCCCCCGACACCGAATGCTCGCGCCTGGACTCGAGCTCCACCGTGGCGAGCACCTTCCTGCCCCCATCCTCGCGCAGAAACGCGAGGTACCTGCCCGAGGGTGAGAGGGAGCAGGACTCGACCTCAGGACGCTTGAAAAGGATCTCGATCAGCCGCTCCGCCTCAGGCGGGATCGGCCGGCTTCCGGCCGAGAGCACGAGCGGGCAAGCAGCAAGGGCAAGGGCAAACAGGCAGGGGAAAAGCCTCGGCATGGGGCTGGGTCGGTGTTTCGGGCGCGAGGGGGGCCGTGACCAGGTCCCGGGTCTCCCAAAACAGTCTAGAGGGACGCCCCCCCAATGACATTCAAAAGGGTCCCGCCGCGCCGATTCTGAGCAGATCTACTTCGCCCGAACAGGACAGCTATCGGCTCCGAGGCCACCGTCAAACGGCCCAGGCAAATGAGCGGGAAGAACGCGAATTGGGTGGCTTGCTGCACAATGGTCCCGGCCGGGGGCCCGTGTTTGAAGCCGGCGGGCCCCGATGGGCAGCCTCCCGAAATTATCTGTCAAACCTATGGCCGCCGGCGGCCTAGGGTTTGGAATTCGACGGCCGAAGCCTACTCGGCCGTCTCGCCGGTCACCACGGTGCCCCCGGTGACGCTCGCCTTCTCGATGATGGCCTTCGTGATCTTCTCCGCCAGCTCCGGCTTCTCACGGATTGTCTGCTTCGCCGCGTCGCGGCCCTGCCCGACGAGCTCGCCCAGATAGGTGATCCAAGCGCCCTTCTTCTCCAGGATCTTGTGCTCGAGGCCCAGGTCGAGGAGCGATCCCGAGGCCGAGATACCCTCGTTGTACATGATGTCGAACTCCACCTCGGTGAACGGCGGGGCGACCTTGTTCTTCACCACCTTGATCTTGGTCCGATTGCCGATGACCTTGCCCTCGGGTGTCTTGATCTGGTCCTTGCGGCGGATGTCGATGCGGATCGAGGAGAAGAACTTGAGGGCGCGGCCACCGGAGGTCGTCTCGGGGTTGCCGAACATGACGCCGATCTTCTCGCGGATCTGGTTGGTGAAGATGCACACGCACTGCGTTTTGCTGACCACGCTCGTGAGCCGGCGCATCGCCTGCGACATGAGGCGGGCCTGGCTGCCCATGGTCATGTCGCCCATCTGGCCGTCGAGCTCCGCCTTCGTGATCAGGGCCGCGACCGAGTCGAGGACGATGATGTCGATCGAGTTGGAGCGGATGAGCGTCTCCATGATGTTGAGGGCGTCCTCGCCACTGTCCGGCTGCGAGACGAGGAGGTCGTCGAGGTTCACCCCCACCACCCGCGCGTACTTGGGGTCGAGCGCGTGCTCGACGTCGATGAAGGCGGCCAGCCCGCCCTTCTTCTGCGCCTCGGCGATCACGCTCAGGCAAAAGGTCGTCTTGCCCGAGGATTCCGGCCCGTAGATCTCCACGATGCGGCCCTTCGGGAGGCCGCCGACGCCGAGCGCAAGGTCGATCGCCAGCGAGCCCGTGGAGAGCGTCTCCACCTTCATCTTCTGGTTGCTCCCGAGCCGCATGATCGAGCCCTCGCCGAACTCCTTGGTGATGGAGGAGAGGGCGAGCTCGATGTTCTTCTCGCGGACGTGGGCGGCGGGAACGGCTGCGGTGGCTTTGGCGGGGGCGGCTTTTGACATGGCTTTAAAAGGGGGACCTTGTTGACGCACTCATTTGGGGCTGGAGCGACTCAAAAATCCCTGATTTTTGGAGATTTTTTCGGACGGCCGAGCCCAGAGACGACCTGCAGGACGAGGCAGCCGCCGGGGGTGAGGCGACCGAGCACGCTAAGCTCCAGGCGGGCACCCGGCCTGCGCCGGCAAAAGCGCACCAGGGAGCCGCGGACCGGCTTGCGAAGGCCGTTCACGACGGCGTCGCAGACACGCCTGTCGACTCCCCGGCCGCCCGAGGCCCGGCATTGCCTAAGCGCCTTCCGGGTGAAGCGGATGAGTCTGAGGGGGCTGCTGGCGTACCTGGTCCTGGGCACGGGTGATCCTTTGGCTTTTGGGAAGCGAGCGGGCATCTCCGCGCCGTGTCAAGACAGGAGTTAGACAAGTCTAACATGATCTTTCTCCTATTGCTGGCGCGCAGCCCAACAATACGGTAATACACGGGTGGGTTGCGATTTGCGAAAATCTGGCGACGGTTGTCCGGATGTCCTTCGCCGAATGGCAGCACCTCGGACCCCAGGACGCCGCCCGCGAGCTGAACCGGCGGATCGGGACGCTGCTTTCCCCCGCGCAGAGGCGGGCCACGATAGCGGCGCTGCTCGACCCTGAGGCGTTGGGTGCGGCATTTGCGTCGGCCCCGCCGGGGCCCCTCCACGGGGTGCCCTACCTCCTTAAGGACCTCTTCGACGTCCGCGGGATGGCGACCCTCGGCGGGTCGTCGTTCCTCGGGGAGGTCCGTCCGGTGCCGCCCGTGGACTCTCGCATCGTGCGCGACCTGGCGGCCACGGGGGCGGTGCTCGCCGGAAAGACCCACCTTTTCGAGTTCGCCTGGGGCCTCACGGGCCAGAACGCGCACTACGGTGACTGCGAGCATCCCCGCTTTCCCGGGCGGACCTCGGGGGGGTCGAGCAGCGGGTCGGCGGTCGCCGTTGCCGCGGGCATCGTGCCGCTTGCGATCGGAACCGACACGGGCGGGTCCATCCGGGTCCCCGCCTCCTTCTGCGGAATCTACGGCTACCGCGGCGTACCCGGTGACGCCTGGATCTCCGACGCGGTGGCGCTGGCCCCGAGCTACGACACCGCCGGCTGGTTCACCCGAACAGCAGGGGACATGGCGGTGACCCTTGAGGCCCTTTTGGGTCCATCCGGGCCCGGAGGCGAGCCGCGCGGGTGCTATCTCGAGATGCCGGGCCTCGACCCCGACGTGGCACTCGCCTGCCGGCAGGCCGCCCTGGCACTCACGGGGGCCGCCGACGCGGACACGTCATCGCAGCTTCTCCACGCCTTCAGCCCCGCCGCCGAGGTCTACGGGGTGATGGCCGGGTCCGAGAGCTGGAAGCTCCACCGCAAGTGGTCCGAGAAATACCGCGCGCGCTACGGCCCGCTCCTCCTCGACCGCCTCGAGAGGGCGCACGCGATCTCGCCGGCGCAGCTGGCAGCAGTCGAGCCGAGCTGTCAGACAATCCGCAAGGCCTGGGAGGGCTATTTCGCCTCCTACGACTACCTGATCATGCCGGCAACGCCCTGTGCCGCCCTGGAGGGCTCGGAGCTGACCCACGCCAACCGCCTGAGGCTCATGGGCCTGACGGCGCCTGTTAGCATCGCCGGCCTGCCGGCGCTCGTTCTCCCGGTGGCGCTTCCCTCCGGCCTCTCCGCCGGGCTCCAGGTCATCCCCAGGGACCCCTCGAACCCGGCGCTACAGTGGGCCCTTTCCAGCCGGGCCTAGTCGTCGGCCTGGTTAAGGAAGATCAGGGAGAGGCCCATGAAGGTGAAGAGCCGGGCCGCGGCGTCCTGGCCGTTCCAGGTCTTCGACTGCCACATGAGGAACCACTCGCCGCCGACGGCCATGAAGCCGAAGTAGAACTGGACCATTCCTGCCGTGAGCCCAAGGGACGCCAGCCCCTTGGCCTTCTTCCACTCGGCGAGCGGCGCCCCGCGGGCCTTGAAGAGCTTAAAGGTTCCGATCCCCACCAGGGCGCAGCAGAGGAACTCCCAGGCGATAATGAACGCGTAGGCGGCCTTGTGGAGGAGGGGCGTCGTAATCGCCCTGTACATAAGCGTGTTACCCGGAAAGGTCGTGTCCATGCTGAGCACGTGCCGCACGAACTGGTAGTTGGAGTTCGGGTCGGTCACGTTGTTGAACGCGACGATGAGCAGGAACAGGCAGGAGAGGCTCGTGAGGACTATTTTGCTGAGGCGCAGTTGCATGGGATGGGGGTGCCGTGGGTTGGATCTGTTGCTTGGGAATTCGTGCGCGGGCTAGTTTAGCTCCTCGTAGCCCGGGGGCCGTGATTCGCGGATGTTCTCGCCGTCGATGAGCCTCCGGCGGGAGCCCGGCCGGCTCAAGAACTCGCTGAACGACTTCGCGGGGAAGACAACCAGGTTCGCGGGGCCGCCCTCGGCCAGCCGACCGGCCTCGGGCGCCCCGACGATGTCCGCGGCGGTGCGCGTCACGATCGAGGGCGCCTCCGGCAGCCTCGAGTCCAGGTGCGCCAGCCGGAGGCTCTGGATCAGCACCTCCGCCGCGTCGTAGTCCCCGTAGGCGTAGAAGGCGTCGCGGACGTTGTCGCTGGCGCAGGCCACGGGGATACCCGCGTCCATCATCTCGTGAATCAGCGTCACGCCCCTCCACATGGGCGTCCTCGGGAAGCCCGTCGTGCGTCGGTCCTGGAGGTAGGCGTTGCACATCGGCAGCGAAATGACGCGCATCCGAGCCTCGACAAGGAGCGCGAGGGTCGAGCGCTGGCGTTCCGGGTCCTGGACCGCCAGGCTGCAGCAGTGGCCGCAGACCACCGGACCCTCGAAGCGGTTGCGGAGCACGGCTTCGGCCGTCAGGCGCAGCACCTCCTCGCCCGGCCTCCCGTTCTCGTCAACGTGCAGGTCGATCCCGACGCCCCGGTCCCTGGCGATGGCGAGGAGCCGGTCGAGCTGGGCGGGCAGGTCGGGGCTGATGAGCGACCAGCCCCCGAGCGCGGACGCCCCGTACTTGATCGAAAGGTCGGCGATCTGGTCCCCCTCGGCGCCGCCGTAGTTGGAGACGCCGGTGAGCGGAACCGTCTGGAGCGTGATCCTGCCCTTCCAGGCCTGGCGGAGCTCGTCCATCGCGGCGTGGCTGGCCTCGCCCGCGGGAAACCCCGTGTCGACGTGCGTCCGGATCACCCTCGTCCCGTGCTCCCATGCGCAGTGCAGCGCGAAACCCGCGCGCCGCAGGAGGTCCTGCCTCGACCAGTTGGCCGTGTCCCTGCCGAGCGTCTCGCAGGCGTCCATGAACGTCCCCGTCCGGTTCGGGGCGCGGTCCCACGTGTGCGTCTTGTCGAGGTGCACATGGGCGTCCACGAACCCGGGGAAGACGAGGTCCCCGTCGAGATCAACCGCGCCTTGCGTGGCCTGGGGGCCGCCGACCGACCTTTTCAGCGACGTGATCCGGCCGCCCGTGATCGCGATGTCGCAGAGCACCGAGGGCTCCGCCGGGTCGGGAGCCGGCAGGGCGACCGACGCGGGGAGCACGGCTGCGGGCACTCGGGCCCTGTTGAGGTGGAGCATGCCTTGTGGGGGAAGCTGCGCAAAGCACGCTATGTGCCACTCGCAGCCGCGCAAGACCGCGGCCGGCGCCGATAATTCTAAACGACGGCTTGCCGCGGCGCCAATGGTGGCAACATTCTTGCTTCACCCCCACGATGGACGCCCAAATCGAATCATTAAAATCGGAACTGCGCTCGCTGGTAGGGCCCGCGGATTTCATCGATGCCGGCGAGTCGCTCGAGACCCTTTCCAAGGACTACTACTGGTACTCGCCCGTCCTGAAGCGCCAGCTCGAGGAGAAGCGCGCCGATATGGCCGTGCGCCCGGGATCGATGGAGGAGCTCCGCAAGGTCGCCGCCGCCTGCAGCAAGGCGCGGGTCCCCGTGGTGCCGAGGGGCGCCGGCACCGGAAACTACGGCCAGTGCGTGCCGCTCTACGGAGGCGTCGTGGTCGATTTCTCCCGCCTGGACAAGATCATCTCCCTGGAAGGCGGCGTCGCCCGGGTTGAGGCCGGCGCCCGGCTGGGGACCATCGAGACGGAGGCGCGCAAGATCGGGTGGGAGCTGCGCTGCATGCCGTCCACGTGGATGAAGTCCACGATGGGCGGGTTCTTCTGCGGCGGCTCCGGCGGCATTGGCTCGATCACCTGGGGCGGGATCAACTCCCCCGGGAATGTGAAGTCGGTCACCATGATGACCTGCGAGGACGAGCCGCGGCTCATCCGCCTCGAGGAGGCCGAAAGCCTGAAAGCGCTCCACACGTACGGCACGACCGGATTCATGGTGGAGATCGAGATGCGCCTGGCGCCCAAGATCGACTACGACCAGCTGATCCTGAGCGCGGCCGACTGGGACACGCTCCTGAACTGGACGGACGCGGCCTCCCGCCGGCTGGACTGGCACAAGCGGCTGGTGACCCAGTTCGAATGGCCGATCCCGTCATACTTCAAGCCCCTGGCCAAGCACCTTAGGACCGGCGACTCGATCTCGTTCCTCTTGATCGACAAGGCCCAGACCGCCGAGGTGATCGCCCATGCGAAGGCGGCCGGGGTCGACTGCGTCTTCAACAAGCCGCTGACGGACCCGCCGAGGCCCCCGTTCATCACCGACTACACCTGGAACCACACGACCCTCTGGGCGATCAAGGCCGACCCGACGATCACCTATCTGCAGTCGGGCTTCGGCCCGAACTTCAGGGAGCAGTTCGCCGAGCTCCGGAGGCTCTTCCCCGGCGAGATCCTCTTCCACCTGGAATGGACCGCGGGCAACGCGAAGATGATGAAGGGCAACGAGGTCGTTAACCGCGTAAGCGAGGTGATCGTGGGCGGCATCCCTATCGTGTTCTTCAAGAGCGAGGAGCGCCTCAATGAGATCCTGGCGGCGTGCGACCGGATCGGCGTCTTCATCGCCAACCCCCACACGGTCCTGCTCGAGGACGGCGGCCGCCACCCGAACATCGCCGAAAAACGGGCGTTCAAGGCCGAGGTCGACCCGCATTCTCTCCTGAACCCGGGCAAGATGAAGACGTACCCGATCAACCCCTTCGCCCAGGAGCCCGCCGTCCTGTGATAGAGGACTCCCCACTGCCGATCGTCGAGCTGAGGGATGTCGACAAGCGCTACGGGGACGGTCCGCTGATCCTCGACAAGATCAGCTTCTCCGCCAAGCGCGGGGACTTCATCACGCTCATTGGCCCCAGCGGCTGCGGCAAGTCGACGATCCTAAAGCTCATCTCGGGCCTTAACCCCATCTCGGGCGGGAGGATCGTCGTCGACGGGCTCGAGCCCTCCAACGCGGTCGAGAAGCTCGCCTTCGTCTTCCAGGAGCCGACGCTCCTGCCGTGGAGGACCGTCGCCCAGAACGTCGAGGTGCCGATGCAGCTGCACGGCGCCGACGCGAAGTTGCGCCAGGAGGTGGTGAGGAAGTCGCTTTCGCTCGTGGGCCTGGGGGACCGGATGGACTATTACCCGAGGCAGCTGTCGGGCGGACAGAAGATGAGGGTCTCGATCGCCCGGGCGCTCAGCGTCTCCCCGCGGATCCTGCTTCTGGACGAGCCCTTCGGGGCCCTGGACGAGATGACACGCGACCACTTGAACGAGGAGCTTCTCGCGATCCGCCAGCAGCTTGCCTGGACGGCCTTCTTTGTCACCCACTCCGTGGCCGAGGCCGTGTTCCTTTCAAACCGCATCATCGTCCTCTCGGCCAACCCGGGCAGGGTGCACAGCGAGGTGAGGGTGGACTTCCCCTACCCGAGGACGGAGGAAACGCGGGAGTCCGCCCCGTTCGGCAAGATGGTCGCCGAGGTCTCGAAGATCCTGCGCTCGGTCGAGCGCCTCCACTAGGATGAGCACGAAACGGAAGAAGGCCTCCCTTGCCCTGATCGCCCGCAAGCTCCTGCCCTTCGCGACGGGGGTCGGGATGATCTTCGTGTGGTACGGCATCTGCATGAGCCTGAGCGCCGACCAGCGCTTCCTGCTGCCCACGCCCCATGAGGTCGCCCGGGCGTTTGTGGAGAAGGGGCCCGCCCTGTGGGGCGCTGCGCTCAACACGGGCGGGGGCGCCCTGATCGGGTTCGGGCTCGCGGTGGCCCTCAGCTTCCTTTTCGCCCTCGTCCTCTCCCTCTCGCCGCTCGTCCGGGCGAGCTTCTACCCCTACCTGATGATCCTGCAGATGACGCCGATCATCGTGATCGCCCCGATCCTCA
>CAISPT010000097.1 GCA_903887455.1 uncultured Opitutaceae bacterium
CCCTGGTGGCACCGGCGGCGAGCGTTCTTCAGTTCTTCGGAGCCTACTCGCTTGAGATCTTCCTGATCCACCAGCCGCTCATCCGGAACTACAACTACTACCTGCTGGGCCGTTTCTTCGGCCGGCCAACACCGACGCCCGAGGCGCTGATCGCCGGAATGGCGGTCGCGCTCATGGTGACCCTTGTCCTGAGCGTCGAGCTCCACAAGCTGGTCGCCCGGTTCTCCCGGAGCTCAAAAACGACCCCAGGCGCGGCCTGAGGGCCTCGTTGGCCGCGGAGGGGGAGTCTCAGTCCTCCACAAACTTCCCGGCCCCGTCGCCTTCCCTCCACGCCAGGAGCGCCTCCCTGACCGAGGCGAGGACCGGCTCCCAGTCATGGGGCCGTTCCTGCCGAAAGAGGCTCGCAGTCGGATACCAGGGGCTGTCGCGCCGGTCCCTCATCCACCGGAAGTCCGGGGCGAAGGGCAGGAGGATCCACACCGGCTTGCCGAGGGCCCCGGCCAGGTGGGCAACCGAGGTGTCGACGGAAATCACCAGGTCGACCTGCGAAACAAGGGCGGCAGTGTCCGCAAAGTCGTGGAGCAGCGACCGGTGGTCCGCGGGTGCGCCCGGCCCAGCGAGCGCCGGCTCATCCCCGGGGCGGACCTCCTTCTGGAGGCTCACAAAGCGCGCGGGGATGCCGCCGAGCGCCCGCAGCAACCGCTCAAGATCGATCGACCGGTGGTGGTCAAGGTGGTGGCCCGGGTTGCCGGACCAGGCGAGGCCGATCAGGGGCCGGGGACCGCGAAGCCGCTCGCGCCAGGCCTCCAAAAGTGCCGACGGCGCCGCCAGGTAGGGAACGGAGGCCGGCACGCTCCCAAGCGTCGTCCCGAAGGCGTACGGCAGGCTTAGGAACGTGCTGTGGAGGTCGTGCGGGGGCAGGGGATCGCCGGCGGCAACCACGGAGGTCACCCCCTTCACGCTCGAGAGGAGCCGCTTCATCGCCGGCTGGACCATCAGGTGGACCTCGGCGCCCGTCCCGGCCACAAGGGTTGCGTACCGTGAAAAATGGATCGTGTCGCCGAAGCCCTGCTCGAAGGAAAGCAGGATCGACTTGCCGGCGAGCGCCTCCTCTCCGTCCCAAAAAGGACCCCCAAGCGACGCCAGGTACGGCGGGCGTTCCCGGAGCTCGAAGCCCTCCCATCCCGGCTCGTAGTCTCCGGCCAAGAGGAGCGCGACCCCGAGATTGAAACGGATCTTCCGCTGGGCCGGGTCCAGGAGAAGCGCGGCCCGGTAGCTCTCGAGCGCGGTCGCCAGGTCTCCCTTCGCCAGGTAGGAGGTCCCCAGGTTGTTCACCGCGTCAGCGTACTCGGGCCGGATCTCCAAGGCCCGGGAGTAGCAGGCGATCGCCTCGTCAGGGAGGCTCTGCGCGTGGCGGATGAGGCCCAGGTTGTTCCAGGAGAGCGCGTGCGAGGGGTCCAGCCGGAGCGCGCGGAGGTAGGCCTCCACGGCCTCGTCCAGCCGCCCTAGGGACCTGAGCGCATTGCCGAGGTTAAAGACGACGGCCAGGGAATCCGGCATCAGCGCCGCCGCCCTTCCGTAGGCGGAAGCTGCGTCCGCGTGGCGTCCACTCTTCTCGTAACAGTACCCCAGTGCCCCGTAGGCGACGCCGTTCTCTGGACCGAGCGTGAGCGAGCGCTCGAAGGCCGATATCGCCTCGGGCCACTTGCGTTCCGCGGCAAAGGCGTGGCCGGCGTCGGCAAGACCGCCGGCGGTCGAGAGTGCGGGAGCGTCCTTGGGCTGCTTCACGGAGTGGTGCCGGAATCCTCCGCCGGGGCCCGGCGAACATCCCCCATAAGAAGAAGGGTCAAACCGACCGCAAGGAGGATGGCCCCGGTCGAGGTGACAACGCCGGAGCGCCTTAAGACCCAGTGCGCGAGCCACGAGAGCCGGCCGACCTCAACCGGCTCGGTGAAGGAGATCCCGTGATCGCCGGGCGGTAGCTCGACCACAAGGTGGGCCGACGCCCCGGAGGGGACCGGCAGCTCCCGGACCCTCCAGCCTTGCGGCGAAAGGCGCGCCGCGGGTTTGTCCGTGGCCGAGTCGGCGGGCTCCAGGCGAACCGCTGCGTCGTCCACGTCACGGCTTCCCCGGACCGCGATTCGGACGAAGGGAAGGACCGCGATCGGAAAGGCCGGCCCCACGAAACGCGCCGGCCCGCGGGAGGCACTCCAGGTTCGCTCCCCAGTAAGCGGATCAGCCGTGACCGAGAAGCCCGACGAATCACCCTCGGGCTCCGAGCGGAGCGCCGGCCGCACGCCTGAGGGAAGCACCGCACGCACCGCCGGCTCCGAGAGCAGGTCGGCCAAGGTGTCGGCCTGAGGGAAAGGAAGCTCCCTCTTTGGCGCAGCGGCCAGCGCCGCGCGGTCGCCGGTCGCCAGGAACGCCTTCACGTGCGCCCGCTCGAGCGGCTTCAGCCTTCCGAAGTCGGGGAGGTAGTCGGCGTTCGCCCGGCTGACGGCCGTAGAAAGGCCGCAAAGGAAGGCGCAGAGCCACAGGACCGTGACGAGGCCCCAGGCCCGGCGGGAGGGTCCTGGCCGGACGAGGATCCCGAGCGCCAGAGCGTTGGCGAAGCAGCCAATGGCGTAGAGATCCGAATACCTCGGGCTCGCCATCATGCCCTGGTTTGCGCGGCCGTAGGCGAGGGCTGCAACCTGCAGGAAGGCCCAGAGTCCCAGGCCGACCAGCACCGCCTCGTCGCCCTCCAGGCGCCGTTCCCGGATGCGCCTCCAAACGAGGGTGGCCAGCGGGAGCTGAAGGACGAGGAAGGCAAGGGGGAGGGAGACCTCCGGCCAGGAGAGGCCATACGCGGCCGCGGAGATCCACTCGCCGGCCGTATGGGCGCGCAGCACCTCGTGGCCCGGCACCCGGGCGACGCCCGCAAGGCCAAGCGTGCAGAGGGCCCCGAGGAGCAGGAGGGCGGCCAGGTGCCGCCCGCCTAGCCCCCGCGAGAGAAGCCCGCGGAGCGCGAGGACGAGTCCCGCCGCCGCCGGCGCGATGAAGCCCGAGGACATGGTGGCAAGGCCCAAGAGGGCGGCGGCCCACCCGAGCCACCAGCGCGCCGAGAGCGGGTGGGAGGGCGCGAGAGCGAGCAGCGCCACGAGCGCCGTCCACTCGAGCAGGTAGAACTGCGACTGGAACCCCTGGAGCGTGTTCTCCCAGTCGAAGGGCAGGGCGAAGAGGAGGACGGAGAGAATGACCACTAGCGCGAAGGCGGCCCCGGAGAGCAGGCGCCGGGCGAACACCACGAGCGCGGCGAGGAGCGCCGCGTGCAGCACCGCGTTCACGCTCATCTCCAGGAGCCCGTCCCACTGGCCGTTCGCGCGCAGGAGCGCGTAGCTGAGCACGCGGCTTAAGGCCACGCGGTGCTCGTTCTGCGGGGCGAGGAAGTTGGCCGCAGAGAGAGCGTGGCGGGAGGCGGGGACCAGGAGCTCGGTCCCCACCGCGTTCCACTCGTCCATGTAGGGCAGGTCGCTGCCGCGGGACGAGATGAGCGAAAGCTTGGCTCCGAGCGCGAGGAGGCCGGCGGAAAGGGCCACCCAGGGGAGCAGCAGGCGCGGCCGTAGGAGGGACATCGGGAGAGGGCACTCTCTTGGCCGGGACCGCCCCGGTCAAGAGAGCCCGCAGCCGCGCGCCCTGCTGCTTATCGCCATTAGGGGCTGCAATTAATCCGCTGCGGGCGCTTGCGGCAGGCGCCTCGGCCGACGTTGTGCTTGATTTCGGACGGTGCGGGTCGCACCTTTTTCCCCTTCGCAGGCCCGGCCCGGCACCCCTTCCGGCGCGGCGCGGCAGTCCCCAACCCCCCACCCACGCTATGCAAGTCAACCTGACCTGGCTCGACTACCTGATCCTGCTGACGTACACCTCCTTTGTCGTCGGCATTGGGTTTGCCCTGAAGAAGTACATGAGGAGCTCCTCGGACTTCCTCACCTCCGGCCACTCGATACCCACCTGGGTCACGGGCCTTGCGTTCATCTCCGCGAACCTGGGGGCCCTGGAGCTCGTGGGCATGGCGGCCAGCGGCGCCAAGTACGGCATCACGACCGCGCACTTCTACTGGGTCGGTGCGATCCCGGCCATGATCTTTTTGGCCGTCTTCATGATGCCGTTCTACTACGGCTCGAAGGCGCGCTCGGTGCCGGAGTACCTGAAGATGCGCTTCGACGAGCGGGTGAGGGCGCTCAACTCGAGCGCCTTCGCGGTCATGACGGTCTTCGCATCGGGCATCTCGATGAACGCGCTCGCGAAGCTCCTTCACCTCTTGCTCGGCTGGAACTACCACGCGAGCCTTTGGATCTGCTCGGCGATCGTCCTTGTCTACGTCCTGAAGGGCGGCCTCACCTCCGCGATCTACACGGAGGTGCTCCAGTTCTTCATGATCGTCCTCGGCTTCGCCCCGGTGGTCTACCTCGGCCTCAAGGACGTCGGGGGCTACGGGAAGCTGACGGAGCTCCTTAAGGGCGTCGCCACCAACCCGTCCTCGCTCAACCTGAGGCCCGAGGGCATCCACTACGGGCCCGGGGCCTGGACCAACGCCTGGAGCACGCTCCTGGCGGGCCCGGCCAGCAACCCCATGGGCGTCGACTGGTTCGCGATGGTGTTCGGCCTGGGCTTCGTCCTCTCCTTCGGGTACTGGTGCACGAACTTCCTGGTGGTCCAGAGGGCCATGGCGGCCCGCAACATGACGGCGGCCCGCAACACCCCGCTGGTGGCGGCCGTCCCGAAGATGCTCTTCCCGGTTCTCGTCATTTTGCCCGGCATGGTGGCCGTGGCGCTCATGACGATCCCGTCAAAGGGCTACCGGATCCCGGCCCCGATCATCGACAACTCGGCCTACGAGAGGGCCCAGCAGGCGGTCACGGCCGATGCCGCGGTCCCCGCCGACCAGGCCTTCAAGGACGTGTCGGCGGCGGTCGGCAAGAAGATGGACCCGGCCAAGGTGGCCGCCCTGGTGAAGGACTCCGCGGCGGGATCGGTTCCCCCGGAGGCCTTCCGCGAAAGGCTCTCGGACGCCATCGCCGAGTACGACTACGACGGGGTGATCCTCTCGCTCGTCAAGCGCTACTGCCCCCCGGGGCTCCTGGGGCTAGCCCTCACGGGGCTACTCGCCTCGTTCATGTCCGGCATGGCCGGCAACGTCACGGCCTTCAACACGGTCTGGACCTATGACCTCTACCAGGCCTACTTCGCCCCGAACCGCTCCGACGAGCACTACATGAAGATGGCGCGCGCCATCACGGTCGTGGGAATCCTGCTGAGCATCGCCTGCGCGTACTTCGCGGCGCTCTACAACAACGCGATGGACATCATCCAGCTCGTGTTCGCCTTCGTTAACGCGCCGCTCTTCGCGACCTTCCTGCTCGGGATGTTCTGGAAGCGGACCACGGGCACCGGGGCCTTCCTCGGCCTCCTCGCGGGAACGGCCACCTCAGGCTTGGTCCACGCGCTCACGATCGCCACCGGCAACGCCCCGGGCATGAAGGGCGGCTACCTGAGCGTCGTCCACACGTTCCCGAGCGAGATGGCGCAGAACTTCTGGCTGGCGACCTTCGCGTTCCTTGTCTGCTTCGTCCTGACGGGCGGCATCTCGCTGGCGACCCAGAGGACCAAGACCGACCAGGAGCTCACCGGGCTCGTCTACTCCCTCACGCCGAAGATCAAGGACGAGGGCGTCCCGTTCTACCAGCGCCCGGCCGTCATCGGGGCCGTCCTTCTCGCCGCCTGCGTCGTGCTCAACCTCATCTTCTTCTAGAAAGGAAACCCTATGGGACTCGATATTCGCTGGCCTATTGGCCTCATGTTCTCGCTGGTCGGACTCCTGATGACCGTGTTCGGATTCGTGACCCGCAACGACGCGGCGATGTACCACCGCTCGCTCGACATCAACATCAACCTGATCTGGGGCCTGATCCTGCTGGTCTTCGGCGGGATGATGCTCCTCCTGGCGAACCGCGCCAAGGGGAAGGACTCCGGCGGCAAGTAGCCTGCCGGGGCCCTAGGCCAGGGCCTTCTCGGAGGACGGGTCGAAGAGGTGGGCGTGCGTCAGGTCGAAGGTGACCTGGACCCGCTGGCCGGCCTCGAACCGGTCCGTGGGGTTGACCCGCGCGACAAAGGAGGTCGAGCCCGTGTCCAGGTACAGCAAGGTCTCGGAGCCCATCGGCTCAGAAACCTCGACCTTCACGTCCGCCGTGAGCGCGGGATCGGGGGAGGCCACGGTCAAGAGATCGTGGATCGCCTCGGGCCTGATCCCGAAGACGACCGCCCGGTCCAGGTAGTCGGCGGCCCGGGTCGCGAGGCGCTCGTCGAGCGCGACCGAGACCGGGGACCCCGTGGCGTTATCCTCGACGAACGCCAGGCGGCCGCCGGCCCGCCGGATCGTGCCCTTGAAGAAATTCATGGGGGGCGATCCGATGAAGCCCGCGACGAACATGTTCTCGGGGCGGTTGTAGAGCTCGAGGGGAGGGGCGACCTGCATGATGTTGCCGTCCTTCATGACGCAGATCCGGTCGCCCATCGTCATGGCCTCCACCTGGTCGTGCGTCACGTAGATCATCGTGGCGCCCAAGCGGGCGTGGAGCTTTGAGATCTCGGTGCGGGTGGAGACGCGCATCTTGGCGTCCAGGTTTGAGAGGGGCTCGTCGAAGAGGAAGACCTTCGGCTTCCTTACGATCGCCCGCCCGAGGGCGACCCGCTGGCGCTGGCCACCGGAGAGCGCCTTGGGCTTGCGCTCAAGGAGGGTCTCCAGCCCCAGCATGGCCGCGGCCTCCCGCACCCTTAGGTCGATGTCCGCCTTCGGGAACTTCCGCAGCTTAAGCCCGAACGCCATGTTCTCGTACACGGTCATGTGCGGGTAGAGGGCGTAGTTCTGGAAGACCATGGCGATGTCGCGGTCCTTGGGGAGCACCTCGTTGACGACTTGGCCCCCGATCTTGACCGTCCCGGCCGAAATCTCCTCCAGGCCCGCGATCATCCGAAGCGTGGTCGACTTCCCGCAGCCCGAAGGCCCCACCAGGACCATGAACTCGCGGTCCTCGATCGCCAGGCTGATGCTCTTCACCGCGGTGACCCCAGGGCCGCTTTTCTCAGGGTAGACCTTGCTGAGCGCTTCGAGCAGTACCTGGGCCATGGATTTAGGGTGGGGGGGTCGCCTCACTGTCCGGCCTCACTTCCCGGGGAAAATGAGCCTTGCAAGCGATTCACCCGCTAAACAGAACGAACGGTTCACACAGGCAACATCAAACCGTTGCCTTCCGTAAGCCCTTATCAGGTCGCTCTGTGCACTTCTTGCCCAGCAGCCGCGGCGGAAGGGGCGAGCCGGACCCGCACCATGTCCTCCTTCACGTCCGCCAACTCAACCTTTCCCGAGCAGTTCGTCTGGGGCGTCGCCACCGCCGCCCCCCAAATCGAGGGCGCGGCCTTCGCGGACGGCAAGGGCGAGTCGGTCTGGGACCGCTTTTCCCGGATCCCTGGAAAGATCCTGAAGGGCGACAACCTCGACGTGGCGTGTGACCACTACAACCGCTTCCGCGAGGACTTTGCGCTCATGCGCTCGCTCGGGATCCGCAACTACCGGCTTTCGATTGCCTGGCCCCGGATCTTCCCGAAGGGCGACGGCGCCGTTAACCCCGCCGGGATCGCCTTTTACCACAGGCTCTTCGACGCCCTGGCCGAGAACGGCATCACCCCGTGGGTCACCATGTTCCACTGGGACCTGCCCCAGGCCCTTGAGGACCGGGGAGGGTGGACCGACCGCGTGACGGTCGACGCCTTCGCCGTCTACGCCGACACGATCGTCAAGGAGTACGCCGGCAAGGTGAAGAACTGGATCACGCTAAACGAGATCCGCTGCTTCACGATCCTTGCCTACGGCCCCCTGAAGGTGGCGGCCCCGGGCCGCCTGGTCTCGGCGCAGCTCCTGAACGAGGCCTACCACCACGCTCTTCTGTGCCACGGGCACGGGGTGAGGGCGGTCCGCGCCCACGGCGGCGCGGGCGCGCGGGTGGGACTCACCGACAACTGCGACACCCCGATTCCGGTCACGGAGACCCCGGAGGACATCGCCGCCGCGAACGCCTGGTTCGTCGAGCGCAACCTGCACATCCTGGACCCCATCTACCGCGGCTGCTACTCCCCGGACTACCTCGCACGGGTGGGCAAGGACGCGCCGACCGTCAAGCCCGGCGACTTCGCGCTCATCAGCGCCCCGACCGACTTCCTCGGGATCAACATCTACACCGGCTTCTTTGTAAGGGCCAAGGCCGGCTCCAAGTACGAGGACGTCGACATCCACGACAGCTACCCGCGGGCCGACAGCAAGTGGCTGAAGATCACCCCGCAGGCGATCTACTGGGGCCTCCGGCTGGCCCATGAGAACTACGGCCCGAAGGCGATCTACATCACCGAGAACGGATGCGGCTACGACGACGAGCCGGTCGTGAACGGCGAGGTGCTCGACCTGCACCGCAGGGACTTCCTGCGCGGCTACCTCCGGGAGCTCCTGCGAGCGATCCAGGACGGCGTGCCGATCAAGGGCTATTTCGTCTGGTCCCTCCTGGACAACTACGAGTGGGCCGACGGGTACACCCGGCGCTTCGGCATCGTCCACGTGGACTTCGTGACCCAGAAGCGCACGCCAAAACTGTCCTCGCGGTACTACTCGGAGGTCATCAGGCTCAACACCATCGTATAGCCATGAGCCTTTTCGGGATCGACCTGGGTGGAACGAAGATCGAGGGCGCGGTCATTGACCCGGCCAGGCCGGACCAGGCCAAGTGCCGGCTGCGGCTGCCGACCGAGGGGTCCAAGGGCTACGACCACGTCGTGGGCCAGCTGGTGCGCATGGTTTCCATGCTCGAGAAGGAGTCCGGCGAGCGGCGCCCCGCAGTGATCGGGATCGGAAGCCCCGGCGTCATCGATCCCTTGAGCGGGATCCAGAAGAACTCCAACACCACCTGCCTGAACGGCAGGCCGCTGCGGGAGGATTTGGCGAAGGCGCTCGGGGTCGAGCCCCGCATGGCCAACGACGCCAACTGCTTCGCGCTCGCCGAGGCGCGCTTCGGCGCGGGCCGCAACCGGAAGGTCGTCGTGGGGCTGATCCTGGGGACCGGCTGCGGCGGCGGGATCGTGGTCGACGGCAAGGTGCTCGACGGGATCCACGGGATAGCCGGCGAATGGGGCCACAACCCTCTGCGCGGCGAGCGGACACCCTGCTACTGCGGGCGCAAGGGGTGCATCGAGACCGTGATCTCGGGCCCGTTCCTCGAGCGCCACTACAAGAAGCTGAGCGGGCACGCGGCCCGCATGCCCGACATCGTGGAGAAGGCGGGCAAGGGCGACCCGGCGGCCCGCGCGACGCTCCGACGCCTGCAGTCCAAGTTCGGGGAGGCGATCGCGGCCCTGATCAACATCATCGACCCCGACGCGGTGATCATCGGCGGTGGAGTCGGCAACATCGACATCCTCTACGAGGAGGGCACGCGCAAAGCGGTGCTTAAGCACCTCTTCAACACCGAGTGCCGGACCGAGTTCCTGCGGCCCACCCTGGGCGACAGCGCGGGCGTCTTCGGCGCCGCGATGCTCAGCGCTTCGTCCAGATCCTGAGCGAGGCCAGGAGGAAGTCCTCGAGCGCCGCGGACTCGTTCAGGTTCACGCGCAGCAGGCCGGCCGCCCGCTCGAGGGCGTCGGTCGAGGCGATCAGGGGCTTGCGCGCCTCGGGCTCGCCAGAGCGAAGGAGCTTGATCGAGTGCTCGCGCGTCGCCTTCTCGATCGCCGCAAACATCTTGTGTCTCAGGCCCACCGAAACCTCCGCCTCGATGGCCACGACCTCCTCCTCCTCGGTCTCCTCCGGAAGGAGCGCCTTGCGGCGCGAAGTCTCGGCGGAGGAGGCCTGGTCGAGGATGGCGCCGAAGCGGGCCACAAGCCCGTAGAGCCCGAAGATCCCCTCCGCGGCTCCGCGTCCCGCGGCGACGCCCTGGCCCAGGCGCTCCAGCCACGACTGGTAGTCGGCCACCCAGACCTCCCATCCCTCGGCGGGCACCGTTGAAGCCATCCCTGGGAACCTGAAATGGAGCACGCGGCTTCGGATTGTCGGCAGCAGCGAGTACGGGCGGCCGGTCAGGAGGAGCAGGGTCGTGTTGGCCGGGGGCTCCTCGAGGGTCTTCAGGAAGATGTTGGCCGCCGCTGGGTTCATGCGGTCGGCGTCGTGCAGGATGGCCACCTTGTACTTCGACACGCTCGGGGAAACATTCAGCTGGCCGATGAGGTCGCGGATGGAGTCGGCCTTGATCTGGCGCGCCTTGCCCTGCGGCCTCACCAGGAAACAGTCGGGGTGGCGCTCCGGAGGGTAGGGGCTCGGCGCCTTTAAGCCCCGGTTCAGGAGCCTGTCGGCCAGGGCCAGCCCCGCCGCCGCAAGGACCTCGGGGTCGTCGCCCGCCAGGAGCAGGCTGTGGGAAAGCCGGTGCTTCTCGATCGCGGTTTCGATCACCGAGACGGCCGGGGTGCCCACCAGGGCCGGCGGCCAGGGGACCGTGGCTACAGTCATCAGGGGATCCGGGACTTTACCGCTTCCCAGATCCTCTTCTCGGTCGTGGCGGCGTCGGCCTTGCCGTCGACCACCACAAAGCGCTCCGGCATCCCCTTGGCGAGCACGAGGTAGCCCTCGCGGATCTTGTCGTAGAATTCGATGTTCTCGCGCTCCATGCGGTCAGGCAGGTCGGAGGCCCTCTGACGGATCCGCGCCAGGCCCACCTCCGTAGGCACGTCGATCACGATCGTCAGGTCGGGCATCACGTTGCCGACGGCGAAGCGGTTGATCTGGGCGACCGGGTCGGCCGCCAGGTTGCGCCCGATCCCCTGGTAGACCGTGGAGGAGTCCAGGTAGCGGTCGCTTAGGACGATGGCGCCCCGCATGAGGGCCGGAGCGATGATCTCCCGCACCAGTTGCGCCCTGGCGGCCGCAAACAAGAGGAGCTCGGTCTCCGGGCACATCTCGTCGCCCTTGGAGTTGTGGACGATGATGTTGCGGATCTGCTCGCCGATCTCGGTGCCGCCGGGCTCCCGGACGGTGACCACGTCGCGCTTGAGCTTCTGGAGCCGCTCAACGAGTCGGGCGATCTGGGAGGTCTTGCCGCTGCCCTCAGACCCCTCGAACGATATCAGCCTCCCGGTGTGTTTGGACTTCAGGACCATGTCCGAGACAGGTTGGCCAAATCCGGATCATTTGGCGAGGACGCTTTGAAATCCATTGGACGAATCGGCAAAAACCCCCAACTCTGGGCCCATGTTCGTGCATTTCGTCCCTCTGCTTGCGTCCGCCAACATCATCGACGTCTTCGAGCACTGCGACCCGGTCGGCCAGACGATCACCGGGGGCCTGGCCGTCGGCAGCGTGATCGCCTGGGCGGTCATGTTTGGCAAGAGAAGCGAGCTCAACACGATCCGCCGCCTGAACCACCAGTTTGAGCGCCATCTTCGCGACCAGAAGAACCTGCTCGACCTGCCCGAATCCCTCCGCGAGCGGCGCGACATCCCCTACGCGGACCTCCTGAGCGACGCCGTGGCGGCCTACTGGAAGGCCGCGGCGATCGGCAAGGAGAAGGGGACGGACACCGAGCGCTTCCGCCTGGAGCACGCCGAGAACGCCCTGCAGAGGGCCCTGGCGCGCCAAACGCTCCGGTATGAGAGCAACATGATCTTCCTCGCCTCTGTCGTGTCGGGCGCGCCGTTCCTCGGCCTCCTCGGCACCGTCTGGGGCGTCATGGATGCCTTTAGCGCCGTCTCCGTCCAGCAGACGGCCAGCATCCAGACCCTGGCGCCGGGCGTCTCGGCGGCGCTCCTGACGACGATCTCCGGCCTCCTCGTCGCCATCCCAAGCCTCTTCGGCTACAACATGCTCTTCGCGTCGACGAAGACGCTCATCACGGAGCTCGAGAACTACGCGAGCTCGCTCGCGGACCGGATCGAGCTCGAGTCCAAGTAGGGCACGCCCCCGCACCATGGCCCGGACCTTCAGGAGACCCCGCCAGTCGCATCCGATCGCGGAGCTTAACGTCACGAACCTGATCGACCTCGGGTTCACGCTCTTGATCATCTTCATGATCACGACGCAGGCGACCCAGGAGCAGACGATCCCTGTGAACCTTCCCTCGGAGTCGAAGAGCGCCCAGCAGAGCGTCGACAAGAGCGCACACTTCGTGGCGATCTCGATCGACGCCAAGGGCAACACCTACGTCGACTCAAACCCGAGGCCCGTGAGCCTCGCCGAGCTGAGGAGCCGCCTGCACGTCTACGCCCTCGAGACGAAGCCCCCGGTCGTCAGGATCCGGGGCGACGCTCACGTCCCCTACGAGAAGATCGTGAGCGTGATGGACGAGTTAAAGAAGGCGAACCTCCTCAAGTTCACGTTCGACACCCAGGCCGGCTCTCCATGAGCGCAACGTCCCCCGGAGCCTACGGAATCTCCGTTCTGATCCACGGTGCGGCCGCGGGACTGATCCTCTTCTTTAGCTACGCCGCCAACTCGATCAAGGACGACAACCCGAAGATCCTGGAGCTGGTGGCCGGTGCCGGCGACAACTACGCGGCAACCGAGGCGCCCGCGCTCGGTAGCCCCGGCGGCGTGAAGCTCGAGACACCCCCGGTTCCCAAGGCAGAACCCGTCCCGACGCCGGCCCCGGAGGCGCCCCCCATCCAGTCGGCCCCGATGGAGGCCGTACCTGCGCCGACAAAGCCCACGAAGCCGCCGAAGCCGGTCGACTTGGTCGAGAGCCTGAAGCGAGCCGAGAACAGGCGGATCAAGAAGATGGAGGACCGGTACAAGAAGGAGAAGGAGGCCGAGCAGAAGCGGATCACCCAGGAGGAGTTCCAGCGGCAGCAGGCCCTCGCCAAGGCGGGAAAGGTCTCGCACGTCGACGCCGAGGGGATCCGTGAGGGCGTGATCGGCGGCTCCACCGCCAACAAGACAGGCGGGGCCGGAGGCAAGGCGCTCACCCGGGAGGAGGGAAGCCTGCTCGAGGCCTATTTCTCGCTCCTGAAGGCGCGCATCAAGGAGAACCACAACCCGCCCGAGGGGGTGAGCGACAGCTTGGTCGCCAAGGTCGAGTTCATGGTCGCGGTCGACGGATCGCTCTCCCACGTGCACATCGCCCGTTCGTCGGGAAATCCCGACTTCGACCGTTCGGTCGTGGAGGCCTGCGAGCACACCCATTCCATCGGGCCGCGCCCCGACGGCCGCAGCGAGACGGTCCTGATGACCTTCAAGATGCGCGAGGACGAATCCCCCTAACGGGTCCGGAGCTCCGGCCGTTCGGGCAGGACGCACCGGTAGCCCTCGCGAGACAGGTGCTCAAGGAGCAGGGTCAGGAACTCAAGGCGCTGCTCCGGACGTGAGCCGGACTCGTGGGAAAGGACGATCGCTCCCGGTCGGATTTGAGGGGCGATCCTTCGCATCGCGCTCTCGGGAGCCCGCCCGCCGCCCTCAAGCCCCCGGGCGCTCCAGAGCACCAGCAGCATCGCCCGCGCCTCGAGCTCGGCCGCGAGGAGGGGGTTCCGTACCCCGACCGGCGGCCGAAAAAAGCGCTCGAACGGGACGTCAGCCAAAAGGAGCGCGGCCACGCACCGGTCGATCTCGGCCGCCGTCCGGGCGCGGCCAGCGGCCCAGAGGCTCCACGCCGGGTGGCTGTGGGTGTGGTTGCCGATCGTGTGGCCCTCGGCGGCGATCAGCCGGGCGAGCTCCGGGTGCCGCTCGACCTGCTCTCCCACGACGAAGAACGTGGCCTTAGCCCCGTGCTTTCGAAGCAGCTCGAGTACCCGCGGCGTGCTCGCCGGGTCCGGCCCGTCGTCGATCGTGAGCCACACCTCGCGCCCTGATGTCTCAAAGCGTGTGGCCGCAGGGCCGAAAGCCTGGTGGTTCGGAAGGACAAACTGCATCACGATCCACGGGTCGGGTGCAAAGAAGACGACGAGCGCCGCATAGGGATGGTGAAGGAAGGCGAGCGCCGCGGCGCCGACCTTAAATCCCAAAAAGAGGCTAAGCCAGGGCTTCACCGCGTGAATTGCCTTGGACCGGACGGGGCGCTGCGGGCGGGAAGCATCGCAACACACGCTATTGAGGGGGCGCCGTCGACACCAAGCCGGAAATTGCTTGTCGCAGCCGCAGCGGTGCGCGTAGGTCGAGTCGCATGACGGTCCAATTCGACCTTTGTGGGAGCGGCGATCCGGGCAGGGGATTGCTTGGCACGGGTATGCCCCTCCTGGCCGGGGACTCCCACGAAGCCCTCGCGACTGCGACGGCAGGTCCCCTGCACACGGGAAGCCTCTGGACATGGAGGGTCGCAGGCGGCCTTGCTGGTTACGCCGAGCTTGAGAGCCCGGCCGACCTCGAGGAGGCGGCCCGGGTTGTATACGCGGAGATCGTTAGAACGGCGGGGCACCTGAACCTTTACCGTCTTTGGAATTTCGTCCCGGACATCAATGGCGCGGGACGCGACGGCCTGGAGAATTACCGCGCCTTCTGCCTTGGGCGATCCGTTGCCTTCGAGGCGGCCCTGGGCCTGGGCTTCACGCGCGCCCTTCCCGCGGCCTCCGCGGTGGGCTCGTCCGACGGGCGCCTCCGGGTCGCTTTCCTCGCGGGCGACAGCCCGGTGCGACATTTCGAGAACCCGAAACAGGTGCCCGCCTACGAATACCCGCCCGAACACGGCCCGAGGCCGCCCAGCTTCTCCAGGGCGACCGTGGTCCTAGGGGCCGGGACCCAGGACTGCTACATCTCGGGAACCTCGGCCGTCTTGGGCCACGAAACCGTGTCCCCTGGCGACACCAAGGGCCAGCTGGCCTGCACGATGGACAACCTGCGACTGATCTCCGAGGCCAGCGGGATGGGGACCGGTCTCGGGGTGGGGCGGCGGTGCCGGCGCCACTTCAAGGTCTACCTCCGAAATCCCGAGGACCTCCCGATCGCCTCCGAAAGTCTCGCCGCGGGAGGAATCGTCACGCCGGGAGACCGCGTGAGCTACTTGTGCGCCGCGATCTGCCGGTCTGCACTCAATGTCGAGATCGAGGTTGCCATTCGAGAAGCGGACAGCGCTTGACGGAGCGCGGCAAAATCCGTCTTCCCGCGGCCTGTGACAGGAAACCGCCGGAGAATGAGAATTCGGCCTGGGACCTTCCACGGGGCCAGCCGCAGCCTGAGCTGACGGCGGACATCTGCCGGCGAGCCACGTCCGGCGACGGCCGCGACGATTGCGGGGTCTCGTTCGCCCAAGGCATAGACAAAGCAGTCATCGACGCCGACGGTGGACCTGAGGGTACGCTCGATCTCGGCGAGGTGGACCCGCCGGCCTGCCACTTTCACGGCTCGGTCGGCACGCCCCTCAAGGACCAGCTCCCCGAATGCGTTCAATGAAACCCGATCCGGGGGCCTGAACCTCCCCCTTCCAAGGACCGCGCGACTGGATACCGTGAGTACGCCGCCGGCACCCAGCCGAAGGCGGACGCCCTCAAGCGCGGTCCCGACGCTGCGGCCCTCTAGAGTGGCGTCACCCGTGCGGTCGTAGGCGATTCCCCCGGTCTCGCTTGTGCCGTAGAAGCCATGCACCCTGACCCCGTACCGGTCCAGGAAGGATCTCGCGATTTTCGCGTCGAGCGGCGATCCGGCGGAGATGACCAGACGCAGGCTCCTGAAGCATTCACGGGGGAGATCGCTTTCCACCAGGGCCCTTAGGATCGGCGGAACCGTTGGAAACACTGACGGACACAGCCTCGCCGCGTCGGCCGCCAACGCGTGGGGCAGGGGGCTTGAAGCGCAAATCACCCGCGTGCCTTTCAGGAGCAGCGGCATCACCAGGTTTCCTAGACCGTACGAGTAGCCCAGAGGGATCGTCGCCAGGTTTGAGTCGTCGCCAGCGATGTCCATGGTCGTGCATATCTGAATGCCGTCGGCGACCATTTGCCCGTGCGTAGCGGGGAGAGCCTTTGCCCTTCCCGTGCTTCCGCTTGTCAGTTTGACGAGGCACAGGGCAGGGGATTGCGACCTTCTGCGTGAGAGTTGAACCTGCACAAATTCCCCTTCCCTCCAAAAATGGGTCGCTCCGGCGAGGGACGCCGCCTCCATCTGCGCGCACTCGGGTTCGGAAGGGTCGATCGGCACGGGCACCGCTCCCGCCTCCAGCAATCCGATGAAGGCCTCAAACCATGCCCCACCGTTCGGAAGGGCCATCGCAACCCGGCGCCGCAATGATGGCGCCACCTGACCCCGCAAGGCTCGGGCAACACCCAGAGCGCCTGCCGTAAGCTCCCGCCTCGACCATTGCCGCCCCCCTTGGGCCTCGGTCACGGCCAGCGCCTCGGGGGCCCTTGCCACGAGGGCCCTCCAGGATAGGAGCGGGGACTTGTCCATAGGTGCAAGCGTGTTACGCGATGGTTCCCGGGCGAGGAAAATGAATGCACCTGCTCATCGCTCCACTGCGCCAGTACCGTCGGCGTGACCGAACTCGCGGGTTGGTGCTGAGGAACTATAACAGCTCAGGGTAACCGGCAAATTGCGGGTGTACTTCGGCTTCGCGCGCATACACACTCCAACCGGAATGAGCGACACCACGCAGACGCCACCGTGGGACGCCATCATCCTCGGGGGTGCCCTTGCTGGGGCCGCGACCGCCCTGCTGCTGCGAAGGCGAAACCCACGCTGGCGGATTCTGATAATAGAAAAGAGCGGCGCGCTCGGCCGCCGCGTGGGCGAGTCCACCGTTGAAACCAGCGCGTTCTTCCTTGGCAGGGTCCTGGGGCTGACCGATCACCTCAACGAGAAGCACCTTGTGAAGCAGGGCATGCGGTTCTGGTTCTTCAACGACAGGACCAAGGGGCTTGCCGACTGCAGCGAAACGGGCCCCCGCTACAACGTGCGATTCCCCGGATATCAGGTCGACCGCTCCGTGCTCGATGAAGAGGTCCTGGCCCGGGCGGTCGGCGAAGGAGCCCACCTGCACAGGCCGGCCCGGATCCGCGAGGTGGTGCTTGTGGACGGGGGGATTCAGACGGTGCATGTGACCGGCGCCGACGGAAAGGAATTCTCGGAAAGGGCCCGCTGGGTCGTCGACGCATCCGGAGTGGCGGCAATCCTTGGCCGCAGGAACGGATGGCTCGTCACGAACAAGGCCCACCCGATTTCGGCCTGCTGGAGCCGTTGGAACAACGTGAAGAACCTCGACAGCCGCGAGTTTGCAGAGCGCCACCCGGACTGGTCGAGGCGCTCGAAGGCGGTGCGCTTTACGGCGACCAACCACATTTGCGGAAAGGGATGGTGGTCGTGGTGGATTCCGCTCAAGGGAGGCGACATGAGCGTCGGGATCGTATACGACCAGCGGATAACGGAGCTGCCCGATGGCGCGAAGATAGGGGACCGGCTGCGGGCGTTCCTCGTCCAGCACCCCGCCGCCCGCGAGCTTTTGGAGGGGGCCACTTATCAGGAGGGCGACGTGCACTTCAGGCGAAACTGCGCCTACAGCAGTTCCCGCTACGCCGGGAACGGATTCGTGCTGGTAGGGGACGCGGCTGCATTCATGGATCCGTTCTACTCCCCGGGCATGGACTGGATCAGCTTCTCTGCTAGCGCCGCCGCGGCGCTCGTTGACAGCTGCCTATCCGGCAGGAGCGCGCCAGAGAGGGTTGCGCGCCACAACGCAAACTTCACGGCCTCCCATGACCGCTGGTTCAACGCGATCTACAGGGACAAGTACTATTACATGGGCGATCACGAGCTGATGACCCTCGCGTTCCGGCTCGATCTGGGGAGCTACTACCTGGGCGTCGTCTCCAGGCCCTTTTCCAGCGGAAACTCTGCCCTCGAGGTGCCTGCGTTCGCCCCCGAGGGGGGCCGGGCTGCGGGGATCCTTATGGCGCTTTACAACAGGCGCCTCGCGGCGATAGCGCGCGCTCGCATGGAGCGGGGCACGTGGGGCCGCCGGAATACCGGGCGTTACTTCGGCTTCATCAGCTACGAACTCAACGCGCGGCTGCTTCCCCGCGTGGTCGGCCAGCTCCTCATGTGGCTGCTGCTAGAAGCCAAGGAGGGGTGGCGAACCTGGTTCCGGACTTTTGAAGCCGAGGAGAAGCTGGCCGCCCCTGCTGTGCCAGCGGTCCCATAGCCCTTTCCATTCTGAATGACCCCCAACCCACAGTACGGCCCCAAGTCCTCCCTAGCTAGGTTCCCGGCCGAGGTGCTCGAGGCCTACGAGCGCTACCGGCTGAAGGGAGATCCGGACGCGATCGAGGCCGTGGTACGGGCAGCGGTGGTAGACTACCGACCGACGGGCTCCGGGCCCCCGCCGACCATCAGCGACGATACGCGCCTCTTCGAGGACCTCGCCTACGACTCCGTGGCCGTGGCCGAACTCAGCTTCTTTTTCGAGGATCTCTTCGACCTAACGATCTCCAACGAGGACATACTGGGCGTTCGCACGCTGGGCGACCTTCGCTCGTGCATCGTGAGCAAGATCGCCCGGACGGAGGCGAAGCCTGGGCCGATTACGGGTTGAGGCTCCCAGCTTTATCCCGCAGCCTTGCCTTCTCATTCATGCCCGACCCCCTCATCTCAAAGCTCAAGCAGCTGATCGTGGAAACACTCAGGCTTGAGGACATAGTCCCCGAGGAGATCCCCGACAACGAACCGCTGGTCGGAGGCGGCCTTTCACTCGACTCGATAGACGCGCTGGAGCTGGTCGTCCGCCTCGAGAAGGAGTTCGGGATCAAGATAGCGACCAGCGAGGAGGCCAAGAGCGCCCTTGCGAGCGTCGCCGCCCTGGGTTCTTACATCCGGGCCCGGGCCGACCCCTCCCGCCTGCCCAGCTGATCGCCCCGGCCCTCCTCTTCCTGCATGGCTGGCGCCGCCAGATCCCCACGCCTTTCGTCTTGCGGATGCCTGACCCCCTTTGGCAACGCGCGTGAGACCCACGCGGCCCTGGTGAGGGGCGAGAGCGCCCTTCGGCACGTGGCCGTCTTAGGGATCGGCGGAGGCGATAGGGTGCCCCTGGCACTTCTGCCCGGGCGCGAACTTGACGACACCAATCCGCCGGCATGGCTGGACGCGCTCAGGTCGCTTGCCCTGAGCATTCCAGGCGAGGGGTGGGGGAGCCCGCGCCGGCCGGTCTTCATCACGGGAAGCAATTTCGGGGTGGGCGGCCTCTACGCCCTCCGCCGCTACGGCGATCCCTCCTTCGCCGCTTGGGGCGCTCCGCCCAGCTGCGCCGAACAGGTGCGCAAGATGCTCGGGTTCGGCCCGGACGTGAGCATCCTTTCCCTCGCTTGCGTTTCGGCGCACCTGGGTCTCCTGCAGGCCACCCGGGTGGTCGCCTCTGGCGCCGCCGAGCGGGCGCTCGTCCTTTCCTTTGATTTCCTCAGCCCTTTTGTGGCCGGGGGGTTTCATGCGCTGAAGATCCTAAACGGTGATTTTCCGGCGCCCTTCCGGGAGCGCGCCTCCGGATCGATCGGCCTTGGCGACGGCGCAGCCTTCGCCGTCATCAGCCCGGACGAGGGCGACTGGGTGGTCGAGGGCCAGTCCCTTTTCAACGAAATGCACCACTTCACCTCGAACCGACCCGACGGCTCGGGTTTCGCCCGTTGCATGGAGAGCGTCCGGGAGGCCGCGTTAGGCCTTCGGGTGTGGGTCAAAGGCCACGGGACCGGGACCCTAGAGGCTGGCAGGCTGGAGGTCGCCGCCGTAGTGCGCGCCTTTCCCGACTCGCCCATCACTGGGTGGAAGGGCGGCCTTGGCCACACGCTTGGCAGTTGCGGGCTAGTGGAGCTCGCGGTCGCGTTGGAATCGATGCGGTGCGGGACGGCACCGGGCGTCCAGGAAGCTTCAGGAGAGCCCATGGCCCCCGCCGTGGCGGCCAAAGCCTTCCCCACCGGGCAATTCGACGGCGTGGTCCTCGCTAGCAACGCATTCGGCGGCGCCCATGCGGCCTTTCTCATCCGCCATGCTTGAGCGTTTCATCGATGTCCTGGAGTCCGACGACCCGCGGGCGGAACCCGCGGCCGCGACGCGGGATCGCCTGAAGGCGCGTTTCGCGCCGGGCGCGACCCGACGGATGACGACGCTTGGAATGCTGTTGGGCGCATCCCTCGCCCGAATGGGACCCTCGGAGGCCGACGCAATCGTTTATGCCTCGGGTTACGGCGAAAGCCGCGCCCTTGAGGATTTTCTCGACACCTTCCCAAATCCAAGCCCAACGCTTTTCCAAACGTCCATACACCCCAGCGCAGTCCAGCAGGCGATGATCGGCGGGCAACGGCCCGCGGGCGAGTTCATGGCGCTCTCGGGCGGGAACCTGCTCGCCTTCCACGCGCTCCGCGCATGCCTCCTATCGGGAGCACGCAGGGTGCTTCTTTGCGGCGGTGAGGAAACAGGCACGTGGTTGCTGGAGCACGGGCTCGCCAGCCCGCGCACGTTTGCATTCGCGACGGCCCTCACCCAGGAGCGCGGCCCCAGCGCCCTTGGCTCGGTTCAGCTCGAGCCCTTCGACACAGACGGCTCGATGGCGCTGCCCGAGCTCTTCGACCTCCTTCACGCGCGCGCGCCGCACGCGGGCCCGATCGCGCCGGGGTGGCGGCTTTCCCTGAGCTGGTTTCCAACGCCGTGACCCGCACGTCGTCACGAAATCCCGGCCCTTCCTGGGGCTTCCGCTTCATGCGCTTATGCGACCGCGTGCTCCCGGAGGTGCTTTACCTTCCCTTAAGAAAGGCGGGGACTTGGGGTGCTGTCCTACTTATGCCCGTGCAGCGCAGGCACTCCCTAGACTATCTCCGGATCGCGCTCCGCAGGGAGCCGAAGCTTGTCGATGTCTATCGGCATTTTCTTGCGGTCTGCGAGGCGCTGGTTCTCCGCCTGAGGGTTGCGGACGGTCTTTATCACCGGTGCGAACTCGGCGAGGGGTCCGAAGCATTCGGCGCATGGCTCGCCTCAAGCCGCCCCGCCATGCTCGGCACTTTTCATATCGGCAACTCTGACCTCACCGGCTTCATGCTGGCCGGCCAGGCACGCCGACGCGTGCACCTTGTAAGGCTCCGCGTCGGAAACTCCGACGACACTGACTCCCTAGCGGCACGCTTCGGCGACCTGCTCCATTTCGTATGGGTGAACGAGTCGAGCGAGTTGCTGTTCGCGCTTAAGGAGGCGGGGCTGAGCGGCGACACCGTCGCCCTGCAATGCGACCGACCGGACTACAGCTCGCGCAGCGAGACTTTCGAGTTCCTGGGCAGCCCGAGACGATTCCCCTTCACCATCTACCACCTGGCCCTGATTTTTGAGCGCCCGGTGATCCTCTCAATTGGTATTCCGGCTGGGCGCGCTGTTTCGACCGTGATTGCCTCCCCGGCGTTCGAGCCCCTGGCAGGAGAGGACAGGAGGGAGGCGCTCGCGCGCGGACGCGCCCACTTCAAGGCTTTCCTCTGCAGGGTAGAGGATTACCTGCGCAGGGAACCCTATCAGTGGCTCAATTTCCAGCCGTTATGAAGCAACGCCTCGTACGCTCGCGGACAGTCGGGCTCTACTTCCTCTCCTGGGCCGTCTTCGGGGCTGTCGGTCTGTTGCTGAACGTTGCCTGCTCAATCCTCCTGCTGCTTCCAAAGAGGGACCGGCACGAGGCGTGGGTGCGCTCGACAATCCGTGGTCTCTTCAGGGCATGGAATGCCTGGCTGCACTTGACCGGAGTGGTGACCGTGACGTGGAAGGGGCTCGACGGCGAGGTCTTGCAACCCGGCACCGTCTACATCGCAAACCATCCCTCGATCGTGGATGCGACGCTCATCCTCGCGCGGCTCCCGGACGCTGTCTGCATCTTCAAGCCCGCGCTCATGCAAAATCCTGCCATCGGGCCTGCTGCGATCATGGCCGGCTATGTCCGCGGCGACACCGGGCTCGACCTGATAAAAGCGGCGGCCTCCAAGGTCGCCTCAGGACAATCGCTTCTCGTGTTCCCTGAGGGCACGAGGACCACGCCCGGAACGCAGCTTGGCCGCATGAAATCAGGCTTCGCACTTATCGCGGACCGCGCGCGTGCGCCGGTCCGCCTCTTGGTGATCAGCTCGACTCCAGAGATCGGGGCGAAGGGCCGGTCGTGGTGGCCCGCGCCCGCGGTGCTTCCCGGGCGCTTCAGCATCTGCGTCGACAGGGCCTGGCCCTACGAGCCCGGCCGCTCGGCTGCCGAACTTACGCATGAAGTGGAGCAGCGTATCTTGGAGGTGCTCTCCCGGGAGGGAGTCCCATGACCCCGAGCACGACCCACCTGATACTCATCCCGGCCTACAACCCGGGTCGCCTGCTTGAAACCTCGGTCACTGAAGCCCTCAGCCGCTGGAGTCCGGTCTGGGTGGTTGTCGACGGAAGCACCGATCGAAGCCACGAGGGCATGACCGCCAGCGCACAGGCGGGCCTCGAGGTCATGGTTCTGCCTGAAAACCAGGGAAAGGGCGCCGCCGTGCTTACGGGCGCCGAACGGGCTCTTGCCCGGGGCTTCACCCACGCCCTTGTCATGGACTCCGACGGCCAGCACCCAAGTAGCCTGATTGCCGAGTTCATGGCCGCTTCCGCCGCAGACCCCGGAGCCGTGATTTGCGGCAGGCCGCTCTTCGGTCCCGACGCACCGCTCATAAGGCTCGCCGGCCGCCAGCTGAGCATCGCCCTCGTGCGCCTGGAGACCCGGGCCAAGGGGGCCGCCGATCCCTTGTTCGGCTTCCGCGTTTACCCGCTCCGGCCCTTGGTTGACGCGCTGGGGCGCACCCGAGGCGGGCGCCGCTACGACTTTGACCCCGAGGTCGCCGTGCGGCTCGCATGGTCCGGCGTCCGCGCGGTAAACTTGGATGCGCCGTGCCGCTACGTGCCCCGGGGGGAGGGAGGTGTCTCGCATTTCCATTACCTCCGCGACAACCTCAGGATGATCGCCATGCACCTGCGCCTTCTCTCAGACCTCGCGCTCGGCAAAACCCGGGGCCCCGCCGCATGAGGATCCTCCTCCTCGCACTCGCGGCCGTCGCGCTCTCCCCGGCTAGGGCCGATTCTCCCGACGGGGGGATTCCCTTGACCGGACTGTCGGGCGACGGACCATGGGGTGTTCTTGTGCAGGCCATAGGGAGGAAGGGCCCGATACGGGCCTCTTTCACTGAGAGCCGGTATTTCTCGATAAGGAAGGAGCCGACTGTCCTGCACGGGGTGATCCGCTTGTCGCCCGACCACGGCATGAGCCTCGACTACACCGCCCCCGAGACCCTGGTGCTGATCGCCGACTCCCAGGGCCTCATCATGCGCGACGCGCGCGGGCGCGACCGCGCGGTTCCGCTGGCTGTCAAGCAGGCGGGGGCCATCGCCTCCCTCTTGCCGATCATGCAGTTCGACCTGAAGGACCTCACCGACAGGTTCAACATCGAGGCCTTCGGCAGCCCCCTCGACTGGCGCATCGATTTCAGGCCCAAGGAGCAGGGCCCGCTCGGGACTATAGCCGTCTGGGGCCGCCTCACCGATGTCGACAGGATCGAATTCCGGCGCTCGGCGACGCAGCGAATCGAGATAGAGGTGAGCGACACCGTTACCGGTGTCCGCTTCACCCCGGAGGAGCTTCGGCGCTATTTCCGGGCACCCGCTACCCGATGAAGGAACCCGCGGGCCAGAAATGGGGGGCAAGGGCGATCCTCCTCGTCGGGGCGGCCCTCGGGCTCCTGTGGCTTGGCCGGCTCGACTTCCAGGCCAAGGTGTCGACCGACGTTCTCGACCTGGTTCCGGTCGACGAGCGCTCGCCTGAGCTTGCGCTCGTCCGAAGCATGGCCGGCGAGGACGAGGCGAAGATCCTCCTGCTGGCACTTCGGGTCCAGGAGAAGCCCGGAGAAACCCCGGAGGCCCGCGGGGAGCGGGGCGGCCGCGCCTCGGAGGTGCTGGCGCAGGCGCTGGCGAAGTCCCCTGCGATCGCAGAGGCGCTACCCCTGGCCGACACCGGCCCGAGGAACGCGCTAGGGGCGGCCATTTTCGAGCAGCGCATGGATCTCCTCTTGCCGGGCTGGCTCGCGGAGCGGCGCCGCCTCTTCGATGCGTCCGGAAGTCCGCTCACGTGGTCCGCTTGGCTTGCCGAAAAGGCCGCATCCGACCTGGAGAAGTACCTCGCAAGGCCCGAGGCGATCGCGACCCAGGACCTGCTGGGCGCCGATCCCCTCCTGCTGGTCCCCCGCCTGGTGGACCGGCTCTCGGGCCTCGGCCAGGCCGGCGTCGCGCAGGGCCGCTCCGGGGATTATGCGCTCGTCTGGGCGCGGTCGAGGGCCTCGCCCCTCACGCCCGAGGGCCAGGGACCGGTTTTTGCGGCGGTGGAGCAAGCGGCCAGTGAGGCCCAGCGCCTTGAGCCGGGCGCCCGGCTGGAATGGACGGGGATCGCCCGCTTCGCGGCGGCGAGCCGCGCGAGGATTGAGAGGGAGATGACAACCTTGAACCTCCTCTCCCTCGTCCTGGTGGTGATCGTGGCGGCGGTGTCGGTGAAGAGGGTCCACCGCGCCTTCCACCTGGCGCCGGTCGTGCTGGGCTCCCTGCTGGGGGCCTGGGTCGCCACCACGGCTGCGTGGGACCGCGTCCACGTGCTGGTCTTTGTCGTCGGCTCCCTGCTTGCCGGGGTGGCGGTCGACTACGGCTTCTACATTTACCTTCAGCCTCTCCGGAGCCCGGACGAACCCTACCGGGTGCGGGCAGCCCGGCTCATCCGCCCGCTCCTCGCCAGCGCGCTTACAACCGTGATCGGCTTCTCCTTCCTCCTCTGGTCGGAATTGCCCCTCATCCGGCAGGTCGGCGTCTTCGTGAGCGCCGGGCTCATCTGTGCATTGGCCTCCGCTCTCCTGTGGTTTGCCCAGCTGGACGACTCTCACCTTGAGACCCGGGCGTTCGTCCGGAGGAGGCTGCGGTCTCCTGGGCCCGCCCTTCGAGGCGCGGCTCGCGCGGCCCTGGTCGCCGGCGCCCTCGTTGCCCTGGTCGGCCCGTGGCGCCTTCAGTGGAAGGACGACATCCGCGAACTCGAGATCCCGACCCCGGAGCTCAAGGCAAACGACACCGCGGTGCGCGCGTTCTTCGGCCAGGGCGAGGGGACCACGGTCTACATCACTAAGGGAAAGACCCCCGCC
>CAISPT010000098.1 GCA_903887455.1 uncultured Opitutaceae bacterium
AGACCATCGAGCAGATCACCCGCAGCGGACTCCGGGGCCGCGGCGGTGCCGGATTCCCGACGGGCCTCAAGTGGGCCACGGTCGCGAAGAGCCCCGGGGCCAAGAAATACATCGTGTGCAACGGCGACGAGGGCGACCCCGGCGCGTTCATGGACCGCTCGATCCTGGAGAGCGACCCGCACCTGGTTCTCGAGGGCATGGCGATCGCGGCCTACGCGGTCGGAGCCGACCAGGGCTTCCTCTACGTGAGGGCTGAGTACCCGCTCGCGATAAGCCGCCTGCAGATCGCGATCCGCCAGGCCAAGGGCCTCGGGATCCTGGGAGGCTCGATCTTCGAGTCCCCGTTCAACTTCAACGTCGACATCCGGATCGGCGCCGGCGCCTTCGTCTGCGGCGAGGAGACGGCGCTCATGGCCTCGGTCGAGGGCAAGCGCGGCCAGCCGCGCCCGCGCCCCCCGTTCCCGGCCGAGAGCGGCCTGTGGGGATGCCCGACCCTCATCAACAACGTGGAGACCTTTGCGAACATCGCGCCGATCATCACGCGCGGGGCCGACTGGTACGCCTCGATCGGAACCGAGAAGAGCAAGGGGACCAAGGTCTTCGCGCTCACGGGCAAGGTCTGCAACAACGGCCTGATCGAGGTCCCTATGGGGACGCCGCTGCGGACGATCGTGGAGGAGATGGGCGGAGGGGCCCCGGACGGGGGATCGATCAAGTCTGTCCAGACGGGCGGGCCCTCGGGCGGCTGCATCCCGGCCCAGCACCTGGACACCCCGGTCGACTACGAGTCGCTCACCAAGCTCGGCTCCATCATGGGCTCGGGCGGGATGATCGTGATGGACGACAAGACCAACATGGTGGAGATCGCCCGCTTCTACATGGAGTTCTGCATGGACGAGTCCTGTGGCAAGTGCATCCCATGCAGGACGGGGACCGTGCAGATGCACCACCTGCTCGGGAAGATCCTCGCGAAGAAGGCCACGGCCAGGGACCTGGCGAAACTCGAGGAGCTCTGCGACATGGTGAAGAACACGAGCCTGTGCGGGCTCGGGCAAACCGCGCCCAACCCCGTCATGAGCACGCTCCGGTTCTTCCGGGGCGAGTACGAGGAGCTCCTCGCCCCTGACACCTACGGGCCGCCTGTGGCGGCCCCGCAACCTGCCACCGCAGCCACCTGACCCCGACTCCCATGGCCGCAAAAACACTCACGATCGACGGCAAGCAGATCAGCGCCGAGGCCGGCACCACGGTGCTCCAGGCTGCGCGCGAGGCCGGCATACGGATACCGACCCTCTGCCACCTGGAGGGGATCATGGACATCGGCGCCTGCCGCCTGTGCCTGGTGGAGGTGAAGGGGACCACGAAGCTCCTGTCGGCCTGCACGACCAAGGTCTTTGAGGGGATGGAGGTCACCACGACCAGCGAGCGCCTGCAGAAGTACCGCCGCATGACGCTCGAGCTCCTCTTCGCCGAGCGCAACCACGTGTGCGCCGTCTGCGTCGCCAACGGCCACTGCGAGCTCCAGTCCCTCGCCTACGAGCAGGGGATGGACCACGTCCGCTACGACTACTGCTTCCCGAAGTGGGGGATGGACCTGACGCACCCCTCGCTCGGGATGGACCACAACCGCTGCATCCTGTGCACCCGCTGCGTCCGGGTCTGCTGGTACATCGAGGGCGCGGGCACGAAGAACGTGGCCGGCCGCGGGGGCCGCTCGATGGTCATCTCCGACATGAACGAGCCGTGGGGCGACTCGGAGACCTGCACCTCCTGCGGCAAGTGCGTCATGTCCTGCCCGACCGGGGCCCTCTTCTCGAAGGGGTCCACAGCCGGGGAGAGCGAGCGCGACCGCTCGAAGCTCGAATTCATCGTCAACGCCCGGGAGAAAAAACAATGGACCGTCTAAAAGTCGCCACCGTATGGCTGGGAGGCTGCTCAGGCTGTCACATGTCGTTCCTCGACATGGACGAGTTCCTGATCGAGCTGGCCGGCAAGATCGAGATTGTCTACAGCCCGATCGTCGACCGGAAGGAATACCCCGAGGGCGTGGACCTTTGCCTGATCGAGGGGGCGGTCTGCAACGAGGACAACCTGGAGATCCTGCACAGGATCAGGAAGCGGACCCGGGTCCTTGTCTCCTTCGGGGACTGCGCGGTCACGGGCAACGTCCCGGCGATCCGCAACCAGCTGGGCGCCGGCAACACGACCGAGGTCCTCCAGTGCGCCTACATCGAGAACGCCCAGGACCACAAGGTGCTCCCGCGGCACGAGGGGATCGTGCCGGCGCTCCTTTCCCGCGTCGTGCCCGTCCACGAGGCCGTCGCCGTCGAGTACCACCTGCCGGGATGCCCGCCGCCGGCCGACCGGATCCGGGCCGTCCTTGAGCAGGTGCTCTCCGGCACGGCCCCCAAGCTCTCCGGGCCACAGCTCAAGTTCGGCTAGAGAACGACCGCAACCCCTTCCCATGTCGAAGCGCATCATCATTGACCCGGTCACCCGCATTGAGGGCCACGCCAAGATCAGCGTCTTTTTGGACGACGCCGGCAACGTGAGCGACGCGGAGTTCCACGTCGTCGAGTTCCGGGGTTTCGAGAAGTTCTGCGAGGGCCGTTCCTTCTCGGAGATGCCGGGCATCACGCCACGGATCTGCGGGATCTGCCCGGTGAGCCACCTGCTGGCCTCGGCCAAGGCGGGCGACGCCATCATGGCGGTCAATATCCCGCCCGCGGCCGACAAGCTCCGCAGGCTGATGAACCTGGGGCAGATCGTTCAGAGCCATGCGCTCAGCTTTTTCCACCTGAGCGCGCCCGACTTCCTCCTCGGCTGGGACGCGCCCGCGGAGACGAGGAATGTCTTCGGGCTCATCGCCTCGAACGAGGGGCTCGCGCGGGCGGGCATCCGCCTCAGGCAGTTTGGCCAGGAGATCATCGAGGTCCTCGGCGGGAAGAAGATCCACCCGGCCTGGGCCGTGCCGGGCGGCGTCAGGAGCGCGCTTTCGGCGGAGGGGGCCGCGAAGATCCGCGCCTGGCTCCCCGAGGCCCACCAGACGACGCAGGTCGCGCTCGGCCTCTTCAAGAAGGTGCTCGAGACCCACGAGCGCGAGACCCAGCTCTACGGCAACTTTCCGTCCCTCTTCATGGGGCTCGTGGCCCCGGACGGGACCTGGGAGCACCATGGCGGCCGGCTCCGGTTCACCGACTCGAGCGGGAGCACGATCGCCGACCAGATCGAGCCCAGGGACTACAAGACCGTGATCGGCGAGTCCTCCGAGGACGGGTCGTACCTGAAGAGCCCGTACTACCTGCCGCTCGGCAGGGAGGACGGCATCTACCGGGTGGGGCCGCTCGCGCGGCTCAACGTCTGCTCCAGGATGGGAGTACCGAAGGCGGACGAGGAGCTCCGGAACTTCCGGTCGTTCGGGCACGGGTCCGTGACCTCGAGCTTCCTCTACCACTATGCGCGCCTGATCGAGATCCTGGCCTCCCTCGAGTACATCGAGCGGGCGCTCGCCGACCCCGACCTCTCCTCCCAGGACCTCCGCGCCGATGCCGGCATCAACAGCCTGCGGGGGGTGGGGGCGAGCGAGGCGCCGCGGGGGACACTCTTCCACGACTACACGGTCGACCGCGACGGGAAGCTCCTGAAGGTGAACCTGATCGTTGCCACCGGGCAGAACAACCTGGCGATGAACCGCACCGTCGCACAGATCGCGCGGCATTTCCTGAAGGGCACGGAGGTCACCGAGCCCATGCTCAACCGCATCGAGCACGGGATCCGCTGCTACGACCCCTGCCTGTCCTGCTCCACCCACGCGGCCGGAAAGATGGCGCTCCACCTGCAGCTCGTCGGGCCCGACGGCTCGGTCGTGAAGGATGTCGTCCGCGACTAGCTTCCTTTTTGCCCATGGCTCCTGCACCGGTCACCGTCCCCGAAGCCGCCTTAGCCCTCGACGGCAACATCCTGGTGATCGGCTACGGCAACACGCTCCGCCAGGACGACGGCGTCGGGCCCTACGTGGCCGAGCGGGTCTCCGATCTCGGCCTTCCGGGCGTCCGCACCCATGTGGCCGCGCAGCTCAACCCCGAGCATGCGGAGCTCCTGTCCAAGGCTCGCCTCGTGGTCTTTGTCGACGCGTCGGTTTCGCCCGGCCGGAAGGTCGGCCTGAGGCCGGTCCGGGCCGCGGCGACCCTGCAGCTGACGACCCACGCCGCCGATCCCGCGACTCTCGTCGCCCTGGCCCGCGACCTTTTCGGCCGGGCGCCGGAGGCCTGGAGCCTCACGATACCCGCGATGCAGCTTGGGTTCGGCGAGGAATTCTCGCCCTTCGCCTGGCTTGGCGTCGACGCGGCGCTGGACGAGGTGACGACGCTCCTGCGCTCGCGCGTCGACTCCTAGTGGAGACCGGGGTTGCACGCCCCGCGTCCCCGGCCCAATTTCCGGTAACCCCATACCCCCATGAAACTCCCGTGTCACGCCTCGACCACCCGGAGGGCCGCCCTCGCCCTTGGCGCCTGCGCCTGCCTGTTCCTCACCCCCCAACGTGCCGCGGCCGAGAGCCCTGCGCTCGAGCTCCGCTCGCCCGACGGGCGGATCGCCGTCACCGTGAATACCGACGGCAGGCTCGCGTACCACGTGTCGGTGGCGGGCACCCCGATCCTCAACAACTCGCAGCTCGGCCTACGGCTGAAGGGCCAGGGCTACCTCGGGGCGGACGTGTCCCTCGTGTCCTCGGCGCGCGCCGAGGTCGACTCGACCTGGGTGAACCCGCTCGGCAAGCACCATGACGTGCGCGACCTCCACCGGGAGCTCCGGGTCTCGGTGCGCGAGCGGGGGCAGGGCGGCCCGGCCTTCGACGTTATCTTCCGCGCCTACAACGACGGGGTCGCGTTCCGCTACGCGCTCCCGGGGAAGGGCGACTTCACGGTCGAGGAGGAGCTCACCGAGTTCGCGTTCACGGCCGACAACCACTGCTTTGGCGCGGACCACACGACAGCGCCGAACAGCGCCTACGACGTCCGAGGTGGCTTTGCCGGTCCCCAGGAGTGGGAGTTCAAGCCCATGCGCCTGACGGACCTCTCGGACGAGACGGTGACGGGGCTCCCGCTGCTCGTCCATGCCCCGGGTTACTGGGTCGCGGTGACCGAAGCGGAGCTCGTGGACTGGTCGGGGATGTGGCTCGTGCGCGCCCCGCAAGCCGGCGGGACGACCGCGGTCACGCTCCGGGCGAGTCTCGCGCCCAAGCTCGATGGCGACGGCCTCGTGCGGGCTACCCTCCCGCACGCCTCGCCGTGGCGGGTGCTCATCATCGGGGAGACCGCCGGGAAGCTGGTCGAGAGCGACCTGGTCCTCAACCTGAGCTCGCCCTGCGCGATCGCCGACCCGTCTTGGGTGAAGCCCGGCATGATGGCCTGGGACACCTGGTGGCCCGGGGTCTCGAAGATGAGCACGGCGGCCCTCGAGGGCTTCATCCAGTTCGCGGCCGACATGGGCTGGCCTTACGAGTTGATCGACGAGGGCTGGTACGCGGGCAAGGTGTCCAAGGATGGCGACATCCTGACGGTGTCCCAGGCGGTCGACATGCCCGAGCTCCTGCGCTTCGCCTCCGAGCGGCACGTTCGCCTCTGGGTCTGGGCCCACTGGACGGACGTCGACAGAAATGACGCCTACAAGAAGGCCTTCGCGCTCTATGAGAAATGGGGCCTGGCGGGCGTGAAGATCGACTTCATGGACCGCGACGACCAGGACATGGTCAACTGGTACGAGAAGATCGTCCGGGAGGCCGCGGCCCACCACCTGCTGGTCGACTTCCACGGGGCCTTTAAGCCAACCGGGATGATCCGCACCTGGCCGAACCAGATCACGCGCGAGGGGGTCCTCGGGAACGAGTACAACAAGTGGAGCTCGCGGGTGACCCCCGAGCACCGGGTGACGCTCCCGTTCACGCGCTTCCTGGCGGGACCCGCCGACTTCACCCCGGGCGGTTTCCTGAACCGCACGGCCTCGGGCTTCAGGACGCACGTCTCGCCGACCCAGGTGATGAGCACCCGGGCCGGGCAGCTCGCGCTCTTCGTGGCCTATGACAGCCCGGTCATGTGCTTCTGCGACCAGCCCGAGGATGTCCGCGGCCAGCCGGGTGAGGACTTCCTGAAGATCGTCCCGACAGTCTGGAACGACACCCGCGTCCTCTCGGGTTCGGTCGGCAACTATCTCGTCATGGCGAGGCGGTCGGGCGCCGACTGGTACTTGGGGACCATGACCAACAGCTATGAGCGCGATTGCACGGTGAAGCTCTCCTTCCTCGGGCCCGGCAACTGGTCGATGCGCTGGTGGCACGACGCCCGGGACAGCGGCGAGAACGCTGAGCACCTCGAGGTCACCGAGCAGACGGTGACGGCGGCCGACTCGATCGACGCCCGGATGTCGGGCGGCGGTGGCTCGGTGGCCCGGTTCGTCCGGATCCCCTAGACCCCGGTCGCGATCACCGCGTGGTCGACCGGCGGGGAAACCCTTGATTTGCCCGGGGCCCGGCGCATGATCCGCCGCGCCCCGTGCCCTGGATCCAGGCCAATACCCCCCTCTCCGGAAGCGTCGGACTCTCGGCCTCTGTGGCCGCGATCCCGCTCCTAGTTATCTTCCTGTGCCTCGCGGTCTTCAGGCAGAAGGCGAGGAACGCCGCGGTCCTGGCCCTCGCCTCGGCGCTCCTGGTCGCGGTCGTCGCCTGGGGCATGCCGGCGCGGCTCGCGGTGCTCGCCGCCGCGCAGGGCGCAGCCTTCGGGCTCTTCCCTGTCTTCTTCATCGTCCTCTCGAGCCTCCTCCTGTACCGGGTCACGGTGAAGGGCGGGCAGTTTGAGGTGATCCGGGCTTCGATCGCCGGGATAACCCCCGACCGCCGGATCCAGGCGCTTCTGATCGCATTCTGCTTCGGGGCGTTCATCGAGGGCGCGGCCGGCTTCGGGGCCCCGGTGGCGATTGCCGGGGCGACGCTCGTCGGCCTGGGCTTCGCCCCGGTCGAGGCCGCGGGCCTCTGCCTGGTTGCCAACACGGCCCCGGTCGCCTTCGGGACGATTGGGATCCCGATCGTCGCCATGGCCGGTGCGACGGGCATGAACGACGCGGGGCTCCTGAAGCTCTCGGCCATGGTCGGCCGCCAGCTCCCGTTCGTCTCGCTCGTCGTGCCCCTCTACATGGTGGTCATTATGGTCGGCTTCCGTCGGGCGATGGAGATCCTGCCGGCGATCGCGGCGTGCGGAGTGACCTTCGCCGCCGTGCAGTTTGCGACCGCCAATTTCCTGGGGCCCTACCTCCCGGACCTGCTGGCCTCGCTCGGGGCGATGGGCGCCCTCCTCCTATTGCTCCGGTTCTGGCAGCCGCCTCTCCTCCACCGCTTCAGCCACGAGGAGGGCGTCCCCCCGGAGACCCACCCGTACTCGAGGGCCCAGGTGATCCGCGCCTGGGTCCCGTACATCCTCTTGACGGCGCTTGTCCTCCTCTGGGGTCAGCCCTGGGTGAAGGCGAACCTGTCCCGCGCGACGGTCATGATCCCGGTCCCTGGCCTGGACGGCATGATCGCCAAGGCCGGCGCGGCCGGCGCAGCCGTGCCGGTTGCCGCGCGGTTCAAGTTCGACTACCTGGCGAGCGGGGGATCGGCGGTCCTTATTGCGGCGGCCCTCTCGGTCCTCGCCTGCGGGGTGGGCGCCCGGGACGCCCTCGGGGTCCTCAGGGACACGCTCCGCGACATGGCCTCCCCGGCGGCAACGATCGCCTCGATCCTCGCGCTCGCTTATGTGATGAACGCGTCGGGCATGACTGGTTGCCTGGGCCTCTTCGCGACCCGCGCGGGCGTCCTGTTCCCGCTCATCTCTCCCGTCCTCGGCTGGGTCGGCGTCTTCCTGACGGGGAGCGACACCTCGAGCAACGTCCTCTTCGGCGGCCTCCAAAAGACCGCCGCCGAGAAGCTGGGCCTAAGCCCGCTGCTCACGACCGCCGCCAACACGAGCGGCGGGGTGATGGGCAAGATGATCTCGCCGCAGTCGCTCGCGGTCGCCTGCGCGGCCACCGGGATGGTTGGCAAGGAGGGTGGACTCTTCCGCTTCGCGATCCGGCACTCGCTGGCGCTTCTCGCGGTCGTCTGCGTGATCGTCTTCCTGCAGGCCTACTGCCTGCCCTGGATGATCCCGTCCTAGGGGCGGGTCGAGGGCAGCGTGATCCCCGGGAAGATCTTGATGACGGCGGAGTCGTCCTCCCTGCCGTGCCCGGCCGAGGAGGCCGCCATGAACATCTGGTGGGCGGCCGCGGAAAGCGGCAGCGGGAACTTGGAGGCGCGCGCCGTGTCGAGCACGAGCCCGAGGTCTTTCACGAAGATGTCGACCGCCGAGAGCGAAGTGTAGTCCCCCTCGATCACGTGCGGGGCCCGGTTCTCGAACATCCAGGAGTTGCCGGCGCTGTGGGTGATGACCTCGTAGAGGACCTTCAGGTCCACGCCCTCGCGGATCCCGAGCGCCAGGGCCTCGGCCATAGCCGCAATGTGCACGCCGGCGAGGAGCTGGTTCACGATCTTTATCTGGCTGCCGATCCCGTGCTGGTCGCCCAGGTGGTAGACCTGCGCGGACATGGAGGAGAGGACCTCCTCGCACTTGGCGTAGGCCTCTTCGGGGCCGGAGGTCATCATGGTGAGTTTCCCCTCTGCCGCGCGGGCCGCCCCGCCGGACACGGGGGCGTCGACCATCAGGATCCCGTGCTCGGAGAGGCGCCTACCCAAGTTGCGGGCATAGGCCGGGGAGACCGTGGCGGAGGAGACGACGACGCTCCCCCGGGTGAGGGAGAGGGCGGCGCCCCCCGGGCCGAAGAGCGCCTCATCGGTCTGGGCCTCGTTCACGACGAGGACGATCAGCACCTGGCACCGGGAGCCCATGGCCGAGGGCGCCGGGCAGGCGATCCCGCCCTCGCGCTCGAACGCGCGGAGCGCCTCGGGCCTTAGGTCGCAGCCGAGCGTGGGGTAGCCGGCCCTTAGGAGCGTGCGGGCGACGCCCTGGCCCATCGCGCCAAGCCCGATCACGCCAACCGTCGGAAGGGGAGGGGTCTGCATGGGTCAGCTCCCGCGAAGCCACACGCGGTACTCGGATCCCGAGGCTCCGGCGTCCGCGAAGGGGACGAGCTCCACGGGGTACTGCGACGTGTCCCAGGTCCCGCGCGCCTTCACCTGGAAGCGGAGCCCGCCAGGGGAGGGGAGCATCACGGGCGAGGTGCCGGGCGCGAGCCGTAGCCCCTGGAGGGAGTCGGGCTTGGGGCCCACGCCGGCGTCGGCCGCCAGGATGAACGGGCCCCAGGCGAGCGCCTCCCGCGCGTAGTTCGTGTACTCGCCCTTTATCCCGCGCCCGGCGAGCGTGAAGGAGAGTGTTATTTTGTCGCCGTCGTTCCAGGTCTTGGCCGGGATCTCGGCCCAGCCGCCGGCCGAGGTGACCGAGCCCGCCCTGAGCGGCGCGGCCCAGGCCGGCACTCGGATCCGGAGCGCGAAGTGCACAGGCGCCGGCGCATGGACCGTGAGCTCGGAGCTCCCTTCCCTGGGGAAGAGGCTCCTCTGCTCGATCGTCACGGGGGCCCCGCCCACCGTGAAGGTCCCCCGTGAGGTCTCGAAGGTGCTCACGTAGAGGGTGTCGCCTCCCTGCAGGTAGGCCGTCGTCGGGGCGAGCGCCATCCCGCGGGGGCCGCTCGAGTGGCAGCAGGTGATGCCGGTGTCGTACTGCTTCACGCCCTCGAGCGCCGTGTAGTAGCACCAGTCATCGCCCCGGGGGTTCTGGGCGGCGGAGAGGTGGTTGTAGAGGGAGCGCTCGATCTCGTCGGCGCAGGCAGGGTTGCCGGTCAGCCGGAGGAGCTGGAGGTTCAGCTGGATCCAGGTGACGGTGACGCAGGTCTCGCCCAGGTGGGCGTCATTGCCGTTCGGCAGGTCGTGGTCCCCGGGGAAGAGCTCGTGGCTGCTGGCGCTTCCCGTGATGTAGAGGCGGTTTGCGACGATGTCCGACCAGGCGTTTACGGCCGCGGAGAGGAGCGCCTTGTCGCCGGTCGCCCGCGCGAGCTCGCACAGGCCCACCAAGTTCGAGAGCATCTCGTAGGCCTTGCCGTTGGCGACCTGGTCCACCCGCTTGGCGGTGAGGAGGGTCCTGACGATCGCGGGCCCCTCGGGCTCATCGTAGGCGCCCACGATATAGCGGGCGAAGGCGAGGTAGCGCTCGTCCCCTGTCACGCGGTAGAGCTGCACGATCGGCTCAAGGACGCTCGTGGCGGCCATGCCCTCGTGGGTGCCCGCCGCGAGGATGCTCTTCTTTGACGGGAAGGTCGCGATCAGGAGATCGCCGACCCGCCGGGCCGCCTGGAGCGCCGGGGCGTTGCCGGTGTAGCGGTAGTAGGTGAGGAGCCCGATCAGGTTGTACTTGTGGGACCAGACGTCCCAGTCGGCCCCGTCGTAGAGCCCGAAGCGCTGAGGGGCAATGTAGGTCCCGAGGTAGCCGTCGGCCTCCTGGGAAGCCACGAGCTCCGCGGCGACCTGGTCCAGCTTCGCGCGCAGCGCGGGGTCACCGGTGTAGGCCCAGGCAAGCGTGGCCGCGTGCAGCCACTTTCCGACGTGCTCCCCGATCCAGGGATGAATCCCGGGCTTCTTCAGGTAACCGGCGAGCAGCGGTGCGGTGTCCAGCACCTCGAGGCGGCTCTTCACGTTGGCGTCGATCCGGGCGCCGAGCCAGCCGTCCACCCGGACGGCCGAGGGGTCGAGCGGCTCGAGGACGTCGGCCATGCGCGCCTCCGCCTTGTAGGGAACGGGCTCAAGGGGGGCCGCGGCCAGGGGAAGCGAGAGCAGCGCAAGCGACAGGAGGAGGACCGGGGATTTCATGGGGTAAAAGGGGGGGCCGGGCGGAACCACGCGGAGGGTAGCGCCTTCCCCAAAATGAGCGCGAGCCGTTTTCCAGCCTTCACAAAGGTTGCCAGCTCTGCCTTCTTCCTCGCCATGAGCGCAACCCCCGCCCAGCGCCCCGAGCGCGCCTTCTTCACCGCGATGGCTTTCTTGGCCGCCGCAGCCGTCATCCTCGGCTTCGCCCCGTCGTTCTACCTGAAGGGCGCGCTGCCTCTCTCCCGCCCGGTGCTCCCGCTGACGCCCCTCGTGGTGCTGCACGGGGTTCTCTTTACCGGTTGGATTCTCCTCTTTATCACCCAGGTGCTCCTCGTCGCCCGCGGTAAGATCGCTCTCCACCGGTCTCTCGGCATGGCCGGGGCGGGCCTTGCCGTCGCCATGGTGGCGGTGGGTGTCACGACGGCGCTCTACGGCGCGGCTCGGGGATCTGGGCCCCCGGGCAACGAGCCGCTCGCCTTCCTGGTCATCCCGTTCTTTAGCCTCGCGACCTTCGCGGTCATGATCGCCGCCGGCCTGCTCAACCGCCGCGACCCCGGGGCGCACAAGCGCTACATGCTCCTCGCGACGATCGGAATCCTCGACGCGGCGATCGCCCGCTGGCCCTTCGCGCTCATGAGGAACGGTCCGCCCGCCTTCTTCGCAATCGAGGACCTCTATATCCTGGCCCTCGTGGCCTACGATTTCCTGCGGCTTGGACGCGTCCACCGGGCGACGATCATCGGGGGCCTCTTTGTCGTGGCCATGGAACCGCTCGCGCTCGTCACCTCGACCACCGCCACGTGGCACGCCTTCGCGGCGTGGGCCGTGGGCCTGGTGAAGTGACCCGCCGCCTCAGGCGTGGCGCCTGAGCGCCTCGCCTGAGAGCCGGCAGATCGTCCACTCCGTCATGCGCCTGGCGCCCAGCGACTCGTAGAAACGGATCGCCGGCTCGTTCCAGTCGAGGACGGACCACTCCATTCGGCCGTAGCCGCGCTCGTTGGCGAGTTTCGCCAGGCGAAGGATGATCGCCTTCCCGACGCCCTTGGCGCGGTGGGCGGGGCTGACAAAGATGTCCTCCAGGTAGAGCCCGGGCTTCGCAAGGAAGGTCGAGTAGGTCGTGAAGTAGATCGCGAAGCCCACCGCCTCCTCCCCGACGAAGGCGAGGAGGCACTCGGCTGCCGGGCGTCCCTCGGGCGGGAAAAGCGTCCTGCGCAGACGTTCCTCGGTGGCCTCGACCTCGTGCGAGAGTTTCTCGTAGTCGGCGAGCGCCCGGATGAAGCCGAGAATCAGCGGGACGTCCTCGGGGCGGGCGGGTCGCAGGTTCATGCGGTCCCCGGGCTGCCTCAGGAGACGCCCTTGGCGGCCAGGAGGGCGGCCAACTCCGCGGTGTCCACCTCGCCCTTGATGGAATTGAGGTGGCTGAGGACCTGCATCCGGTCTCCCGGGCCGCAGGTGGAGATTTCGACCATCCAGTCCTCGGTCGTCGAGGCCGAGCCGATCACCTCGTCGCTCCACGCGATCACCTCGGACGCCTCGACGAAGCCCTTGGTGATGCCCTGGATAAAGTACTCTGCCTTGGTCCGATAGTTCATACTCCAGACAGTCCATAGGATGATGGACATGCCAAGCGCTAAACCCGGACCCTGGCGGGCATTGGGACCCGTGCTCCCGTCTCGACAGACTGCAAAGCGATGTTGCGGCAAGTGGGGGAGCAACACTTGTGCTCGGGAGGCAACGCCCGAGGGCGCAACGCGCACGTCGGGATCGAGCCCCGCAGATCCAGGAGTGTAGGCAGTTTGATCGCGGCTTTGGTCGAACGAAAATGAGCCCGGGAGAAAAGGCTAAGGCACAAGTTGACGACCGTTGCCTCGAGCGCATGCACGGTTTGCTCGAGCTCGAGAGCGAACGGATCCGTGGCGTAGACCTTGCGCGCTCGACGAATCAAACTCTGGGCCCAATCCGATCCGCGGAATGGGGCTCACGAGGAGGCAACGTGAGGTCTACCACTGGATGGAGGAGGGAAAGAGGGACGCTGAAACTGGCCTTATCCTAGGGTGCTCGTAGGAGACGGTCGGAATGCACATCGAGGGGATTTTTCTCCACGCTCATGGTGGAAACATGGCTGGCCGCCGTGCGTGCGGTCCAAGCGTGGCGGGGGCGCGCATGATTTAATGGCCCCCCCTCGTGCCCGACTCCAGTGAGACCTCAACCTTCTCCGTTTTTTTGACACTCCATGGGGCCCGTGTTGCGGAGGGACTGCGGAAGGACTTCGTATCAAACGAAGGAATCAGCGGACAAGGTGCCTCAGCGCCGCAACAGGGCCGAGGCCAACGTTTCAAGGAGAATGCCGGGATTATCCTGTTTCATGACATAGTCGTTGGCGCCAGCTTCGAGCGCCGCGTCCCGGTAGCTTGAGGGCGGGAACATGGAAAGAACGACGATGGGAACGGTCGCACTTTCTCCGCGAAGCCTGCGGATGTGCGAAAGAGAATTGACGTGCCTCCGCTAATTCGAACCGCTTGATGAGTCGGTCTGG
>CAISPT010000099.1 GCA_903887455.1 uncultured Opitutaceae bacterium
GAGTACGAGAGGGTCGGGGAGGCGACGCCCCGGCGCGCCGACGTCCGCGTGATCGCCGCCACCAACCGAGACCTTACAGCCGAGGTAAAGGCCGGGAAGTTCCGGGAGGACCTCTTCTACCGCCTGAACGTGATCGCCGTGACGCTCCCCGGCCTGAGGGACCGCCCGAACGACCTCCGGCGCCTGGCCAACGGGGCCAGGCGGTACTTCGCCGCCAGGGCCGGCAAGGCCGACGTCGAGTTTTCCCCCGAGGTCGTCTCCGCCTTCGGCGGCTACGCCTGGCCGGGCAACCTGCGCGAGCTGCGCAACGTGATCGAGCGCGCCGTGATCCTCGCGCCCGGCCCTCGGATCGAGCTGTCCGACCTGCCCGACGAGTTCGCGGCTGAGCGCCGTCCGGGCGCCGCCGTGGGCGCGCGCGTCACGCTCGACGAGCTCGAGGCCGAGCACATCCGGCGGGTGTTGGCCACCTCACGCAACCTGGACGAGGCCGCGCAGACGCTCGGCATCGACCCGGCGACCCTCTATCGCAAGCGGAGCAAGCTCGGGCTCCTTTGAACCGGACACCGGGCATGCTCCGCACGCGCCTCCTCTTCGGGCTGCTGCCGCTGCTCCTGGTGATGGTGGGCATCGGCGCCTACGCGATCCACGTGTGCCACGAGCTCGCGGGTCCCCTCGAGCGGGAGCTTGTCGCTGCGAACAAGGAGGCGCTCGGGCTGAGCGACATGCGCTCGGCCGCCACCCTCATGTCGAACGCCCTGGCTTTCGCGGGCGCGCCCGACCCGATCGGGGCGCGGCGCCTCCTGGATGAGAGGCGCGCCGCCTTCACGAAGGAGCTGATGAGCCAGTCGGCGTCCTCCGCAGGGGGGCCGAGGGCCCGGCTCGTCGAGGCCCTCGACACGGCCTTCCAGGACTTCTCGGCTCGGTGCGACCGGATGCTTGCTGCCGGCGGCGCCGCCTCGATGGACGACTTCCGGTCGAACCAGGACGCCCTCTACCGCGTCTTCGAGATCCTGGACCGCATGACCGAGCACGACTACGCCGCGGCGAAGGAGACGCAGGCGAGGGCCGAGCACCTCGCGAGCACGGCCGTCGGCGTCCTCTCGGCCACCATCGGCGCGGGGGTTGCGCTCGCCGTCGTGCTCGCGTGGATGCTCGCGGCCTCGCTGCTTAAGCCCATCAAGGCCCTCACGGCCAGCGCGACCGCGCTCGGCGAGGGTAACCTCGACACGGAGGTCCCCGAGTTCTCGCGCGACGAGCTGGGCAGCCTCGCCCGCTCCTTCAACACGATGGCCGGCAAGCTCCGCGCCTACAGGGAGGCGACGCTCGCGAAGGTCATGCGGACCCAGCGGACAATGGAGGCGACGCTCACCTCCGCGCCCGACCCCCTCTTCCTTGTCTCGCAGGAGGGCGTCGTCGAGGTCCGCAACCCGCCGGCCGAGGAGCTCTCCGGCCTCAGGGAGTTCTCGGGGGGCTTCCCGCCGGAGATCGCGGAGCCCCTGGCCCGTGTGCTGGCGACCGAGGAGCACTACGTGCCGCAGGACTACGGCCTCGCCGTCACTTTCCACGTGGGGCGCGAGGACCGCCACTATCTGCCTCGCATCCTGGCGATCGGCGACAAGCTGACGGAGTTCAAGGGGGCGGCGATCATCCTGCAGGACGTGACCAAGTTCAGGCTCCTAGATGACGTAAAGACAAACCTCGTCGGCACCGTGAGCCACGAGCTTAAGACCCCGCTCACGAGCCTACGCATGGCCGTCTACCTCCTGCTGGAGAAGACGATGGGGCCCCTCTCGCCCCAGCAGCGCGAGATGCTCGAGTCGGCCAGGGACGACGCCGACCGGCTGCTGCGGATCCTCGACTCGCTGCTCGACCTGACGCGCCTTGAGGCAGGCGCCTCCGAGCTCGACCGCAGCCCGGTCGAGGTCTCGGCCCTGCTCACGCCGATCGCCGGAGAGGCGCGCGCCTTCATCACCGCGGCCGGCCAGGAGCTCGTCGTCCGCGCCGACCCCGCCCTCCTCCCTGTCTCGGCCGACGCCAACCGCCTCAGGCACGTCTTCATCAACCTGCTCTCGAACGCCTCCAAGTACTCGCCCGCATCCTCCGCCATCACGCTCTCGGCCGAGGCCGGCCCATCCGGGTTCGTCCGCTTCACGGTCCGCGACCACGGGGAGGGCGTCCCGGCCGAGGCGATGCCGCATCTTTTCGACCGGTTCTATCGTGTGCCTGGCCAGTCAAAGCCCGGGGCCGGGATAGGGCTCGCGATCGCGCGCGAGATTGTGGTCGCCCACGGCGGCAGCATCGCCTGTCAGGCGCCGCCCGACGGCGGTGCCGAGTTTCACTTCCTCGTTCCCACAGCCTGACGGGCCGTTGAGGCGGACTGGGCCTCGCGCAGCAGGGTCAGGAACTGCTCGGCGCCCCGGCTCTGGTAGCGCTGCATGTGCCTGAGGACCGCGATCTCGCGCATCGGCTTGGCGTCCTGGAGCGTCACGTAGGAGAGCGTCTTCTCGTCCTCCGGGGAGCGCGCGCCCTCGGGAAGAATTGATATGCCCTCCCCGAGACCCACGAGCGCCTTCACGGTCGCCACCTGGGAGCACCGGGAGCCGATCCTAGGCTCGAAGTGGTGGTCGCCGCAGAAACGGCGCACCTCGGCCGTGAGCGAGCTGAGGGAGCCAAGCAGGATGAAGGACTGGTCCATGAGGTCGCCCGCCGTCACGGTAGGCTTGAGCGCCAGGGGGTGGTTCTTGGCAACCGCGAGTATAAGCGATTCTTTCCAAAGTACTTCCACAAGTATGTTGGACTCCGTGATCGGCGGCGCCGCCAGTGCGAGATCCAGTTCGCCGTCGAGGAGAGCCCGGACAAGGTTCGCCTTAAAATCCTCGCGGATATTGACTTGGATATTCGGATAGCGCTCCCGGCACGTGCTGATGATCGACGGGAGAAGGTAGGGGGCGACCGTCGAGATGGCCCCAACGGTGATCCGCCGCTCAAACGAGGCGCTGTCCTCGAGTTCCTTGGTCGCGTCCTCGACCTCGAAAAGGATCCGGCGTGCCCGGTCCAGGAACGCAATTCCCGCTTCAGTCAGGACGGCCTTCCGTCCCAGACGGTGGAACAGTTTGTGGCCAAGCTCGCGTTCAAGTTTTATAATCTGCTGACTTAAAGATGGTTGAGCTACGTGAAGACGGGAGGCCGCGCGGGTGAAATTCCCGGTCTCTGCCACCCCGACCACGTATTTCAACTGGCTCAGTTCCATAGGTAAAAACTATGATATCCATAGATAACTGCAACTACCATTATTGGCAGAATAGCCGTATTATGATTCTCCCAAGCTCACTGGAGCTCAGGACAAACAAAGGAACATACATCATGAAAACTAACATCATCCGCGCGGTTGCCCCGGCGATCATCGCCATATCCGCAATTCTGCTTTCTTTCCGCAGCATGAACGCCAGCGCACTCGTCGCAGGTTACTTCTGTGTCGTGGGCGTCGGCGCCGTGATGGCGCTCGATTACCGCATCGACGTCAGGCGGCTGGTGACCCGCTAAACGGGTCAGGCAAGTTTACCCAAATTCAAGGGCCCGGAGCAATCCGGGCCCTTTTTCTTTGCCTAGAGGGTCGGGGGCGAGGCCGGTTCGGACCGTTTCATGATCGCCGCCACGATGAGCGAAATCAGGAGGCCAAAGAGGATCCCGGCGATCACGACGACAACGGCCTGGGGAAGAGGCGACGCCATCTTGCGCGTCATGGCCTCGGCCTTCTCCAGCTTGTCGCCGGAAATCCCGCTCGCCTCGAACTTCGCCATCTGGCTCTGGACGACCACATCGGCGAAGCCTGGGTTGATGACCGCCCAGTAGAGGAAGGTGAACGCCGCGTTCAGCACGGTGGCCACCACGGTGACGAGCATGCCGGCCTTGAAGGCTCCACCGAAGCCGAACGGCTTGCCCGCGTCGACCTCGCTTCGCTCGGCCTTCACGCCGAGCGCGGTGCAGGTGACGCTGATCAGGAGGCTCAGGAGCCCGCCTATCCATCCGGCGGTGCCGAGTTTCGAGGGGTCGGAGTGGAAGCCAAGAAAGTAGAGGATCAGCGTGAGGAAAGCGCTGGCGAGCGCTGCGATGAAGCCGAAGACCGAGGCGTTCTTCATGGGGTGTGGGGTTGGGCTTTCCGGGGTGACCCCCCGGCGGGGAAGCGGGATCAGGCGTCGATGCCGTGGTCGCCGGCGGAGGTTCCGGCCGGGGGCAGCCTGTCGCCCAGGTGGGTGGGCGGCGCGGGGGTCGGCGGGACCGGGGGCACGGCGGGAGCAAGGGGCTGGGACAGGGCGGAAGGGGTGGGGGCCACGACCGGCGCGATGGGCTTAAAGGGGGCGGGTGTGGGCTTCTCGGGGATGTCGTCCATCGCCCTCTTGAACTCCTGCTCGACGTCCCCGGCGGCCTTTTTGAACTCCCGTATCGCCTTTCCGAGGCCGCGCGCGAACTCGGGCATCTTCTCCCCTCCGAAGAAGATCAGCACGACCACGAGGATCAGGATGAGCTCCGGACCGCCAAAGGCGTCGAGGAGGGCTAGCGGTGCAGGGATCGCGGTCATGGGGGTTGCGGACCGTATGTTTTCGAAAAAGCGGGTGCGCCGCAACCCTATCTCACCGCGACGCTGACCGTGAAGGTCTCGCGCGCCCCCGGGGCCACCAGGTGGAGGCCGACCCCGTGCTCGGGGGCGTTGGGCGGGCCCATCCAGGGCTCGACGCAGTAGAAGGGCGAGTCGGCGTCCTGCGTCCAGGTGACCAGGGTCGAGCCCGGGGGCGCCGAGGCGTCCGAGCCCAGCCGCACCGCCACGTCCCCGGGGAAGCCCCGCTCCCCGAAGACGACCTCGGGGCTCCGCAGGTCGGTGTGGAGCGTGTCGACAAGCGCGGGGTTGTCCATGGGCTCGAGGACGCCGAGCGCCGGGCCATCGACCAGGAGCCCCGCGGCATTCTGACGGAGCCTACGGCCCGCGGGGATGCGGATGGAATAGTCCCCGCGGCGCGACCCTTCGCTCCACGGGAGCGCGAAGTAGAAATGGTGTCCCGCGCTCCAGGGCAGGGGCTCCGCGCCCAGGTTCTCGAGCGTCAGCTTGCAGGTGAGCCCGAGCGCCGCGAAGCGGTACTCGACCCGGAACTCGTAGCTGAAGGGATAGCCCTCCCTGGCCTCGGCGCCCGGAACGAAGACCGCCTCGAATCCGCCCTCGTCGACCCGAGTCGCACGGAACTCGCCCTGGCGTGCGTAGCCGTGGGTCGGCATGGGCCGCCTCACCCCCTTCGGGTCCCTCCAGAAGCCGATCTCGCCCCTGTCGAAGGTCCGCGCGCAGAATGGGAAAAGGATCGGGTTTCCCCCGCGGACCTTGTGGAAGCCCTCGAGCGACTTCTGCTCGGGCCAGAGGATCACGTCCCTGACCGAGCCGTCGCCCGTCGTCAGGTTCCAGTTCATGAGCCGTGCTCCCCGCTCCGGCAGCGCCACGAACGTCGAGCCACCGACCCGCCAGCGCGTGACGGCCTCTCCTAGGTACGGGATCTTCTCCATGAAGGCAGTGAGAGCCGCGTGCCGCAGCTTTGCAACCCGGACCCCGCCGTCCTAGCGGGCGGTGAAGTCGAACTGGATGCGGTCGTGGCCCGAGTGCCCGGTCGGGTAGCGCTTGCCCTTGTACTCGATCTCGACGGCGGCCAGGTCGGACGCGGTCAGATAGAGGGGGACGTTGGCGTACTCGCGGCGCTCGCCCGCCTGGAGCGGGCCCTGGAAGAGCTCCACGCCGTCGGCCTTGCGGACGACCTTGATGCGGACGGGCTCGGTGGCGACGATCGAGACGGAGCTGGCGGCGGCCTGCGGCGCCTCGGAGATCTCGGAGGCGGCCGGCGTGCTGCTGCGGGCCGGGGCGGGAGCGGGCCCTGAGCCCGCGAGCGTCTTGATGATCCAGAAGGCGACCAAGAGGACGACGACGAAGACGAGCGCGATCCCGCCCTTGAAGACGAGCGCCGGGTCTATCGGGGGGGCCTTCGGCAGGTTCTCCCCGGGCCGCTGGAAGCGCGCCTGGTGGGTCCGCTGCCCGCCCTCGGCTGCCGCGCCGTCGCCGGCCGGCTCGGGGCGCTCGTCCGCCGAAGAGATCGCCAGGTCCATGCGGCCGTACACCTCGCGGCTCGGCTGGCGCACACGCGGCTCACCGCCGCGTAGCGCCGTGAAGTCGTTCAGGATCCGGTCCGACGGGATCCTCAAGAAGTTCGCGTAGCCGCGCAGGAACCCGCGCGTGTAGATGTCGGTGAGACCGATGTCGAACTGGTTGCCCTCGAACTTCTGCAGGTACTCGCCGCGGATCTTCGTGGCCTCGGCCGCTTCGCGGATGGAAATGCCCTTCTTCTTGCGGGCTTCCTCAAGGCGTTCTCCGATAGTCTGCATCACCGATCAGTTACAGGTTTTCAGGGGCAGGGAAAGGATGATTTGTCCCGCGGGCGAGGTGGGGGCCTAGAGGGAGTCAAGGTCGCCGAGGATCTCCCGGGGGCTGGAGCCGTTCTCCGGGCCCACGACCCCCTTCTCCTCCATCATCTCCATGATCCGCGCCGCCCGGTTGTAGCCGATCCTGAGCCGGCGCTGGAGCATCGAGGTGCTGGCCCTGCGCGTGGACTTCAGCACGTCGATTGCGCGGGAATAGAGCTCCTCATCGCTGCCCTCGCCCTCCTCGTCGCCCTCCTCCTCCTCGTCGTCCTCGCTCGAGGCCCGGTCGATCTGCTGCTGCACGGCCTGCGCGTACTGCGGCGGCCCGTTCTTCTTAAGGAACTCGACGATGTCGTGGACCTCCTCGTCGCCCACATACGCGCCCTGGGCGCGGACGAGCCTGGAGGTGCCCGGGGGCGAGAAGAGCATGTCGCCGCGCCCGATCAGGGTCTCGGCGCCCTTCGTGTCGAGGATCGTCCGGGAGTCGACCTGGGAGGCGACTTGGAAGGCGATGCGGGACGGAAGGTTTGCCTTGATGACGCCGGTGATGACGTTCACGGAGGGCCTCTGCGTCGCGATGATCAGGTGGATGCCGGCGGCGCGCGCCAGCTGCGCAAGCCTGGCGATCGAGGTCTCGATCTCGGCGGGCGCCAGGATCATCAGGTCGGCGAGCTCGTCGATGATCGCGACGATGTAGGGCAGGTGCTCGGGGATCTCGAGCGAGTCGCCGAGAGGGTCGAGCCCCTGGAGCGGGGTCTGGGCGTCCACGACGTGCTTGGGGTCCTTCTTGCGGTTGTTGAAGCCGACGATGTTGCGGACATTCGCCTTCGCGAAGATCTGGTAGCGCTGCTCCATCTCGCCGAGGAGCCACTTGAGCGCGGCCGGGACCTTCTTCGGCTCCGTGACGACCGGGATCATCATGTGCGGGAGCGTGTTGAAGATCTTCAGCTCGACGACCTTCGGGTCCACCATGATCAGCCGAACGTCCTTCGGGCTCTTTGAGTAGAGAATGGAGGTGACGATCGAGTTGATGCACACGCTCTTGCCGGAGCCGGTGGCCCCGGCGATCAGCAGGTGGGGCATCTTCGCAAGGTCCGAGACCAGGGGCTTGCCCGAGACGTCACGCCCGAGCGCGATCGGAAGCTCGGCCTTCGCCGAGGCCCAGTCCTCGCTCTCCAGGAGTTCCCGCATTCCGACAGGGGCCGGGTGGAGGTTGGGGACCTCGACGCCCACGGCCGCCTTGCCCGGGATAGGGGCGAGGATGCGCACGGACTGCGCGCGCATGCCGAGGGCGATGTTCTTGTCGAGTCCGGCGATCTTCTCGACGCGGACGCCGGGGGCGGGGACCACCTCGTAGCGGGTGATCACCGGGCCGACATGGATCTCGCCGAGCGACACCTCGACCCCGAACTCGCCGAGGATTCGCAGGAGCGTCTCCGCGTTCACGCGGTGCTCCTCGTCGCTGTTGCCGCCAGCCGGCTTCACCTGCTCCTTCAGGAGCTTCACCGGCGGGAACTCGTAGTTGCTGTCGAGCGTCTGCGGGAGGACGACCTTGGCCTTCTTTGGCTCCTCCGGCTTCACGATCGTCAGGGCGATCTTCGGGAGCGGCTCCTTGGACGCTGCCGCCTTTGGCGCCTCCTCGGGCGCGGACCGCACGGGCGGCCTGACCGGGGGCTTCGCGAGCGGCTCCTCGGCCGCCTTCGGCATCACCATCCTGCGCGCGCCTGACGGGCCCACGGGCCCCGGCGGCGGCAACGGCGCGGCGGGCTCCTTGCCTCCCACGGCGGCCCGCTTGCTGGCCATCTCCTCCTTGCGCTTGGCGCGCTCCTCAAGGAGCGCCGCCTTCTTGGCCGCGCGGTCGGCCTTCCACTGGTAAATGTTGCCGATGATCTTCTCGATCTCCGCCCCGATGTCCTTGGTGATCACGAAGAGGAGCGCGAAGCAGTAGACGGTCCCGAGGAGGAGGCCCGTGCCGAAGGGCCCGAGCGCCTCGGCCAGCATCCGCTGGTAGAGGACCTGCCCGATCAGACCTCCCCAGGCCTTGGGGAAGGTGTCGTTCGGCTTCACGCTCTCGAACATCGC
>CAISPT010000100.1 GCA_903887455.1 uncultured Opitutaceae bacterium
CCGGGGGCGTCGACAGCGGCGCCGTGTTTCTCACGGTTTACCACGTCATGCGCAGGCTCGGCCTGAATCCGGCGCGCCTCAAAGCCTTCACCCTGAACTTCGGGGAGGGGCCCGACACGCGCCAGGCGCGCGAATTCCTAGAAAGGCTCGGCCTCGGTCTCTTTCTAGAGACCATCGACGCCGACCCCGCGTCCATCGATGTCGGCGAGACGCTCCGTGTGCTTGAGGACTACAAGCCTCTCGACGTCGAGTGTGCCTCCATGGGACTGGCCCTTTGCCGGGGGATCCGTGCTCGCTATCCCGAATGGAAGCACATTGCCGATGGGGACGGCGGCGACGAGAACCTCAAAGACTACCCGATCGAAGAAAACCCCGAGCTGACGATCCGAAGTGTGGTGAACAACCTGATGCTCTACCAGGAGGGATGGGGGGTAGGCCGCATCAAGCATTCGCTCACGTACTCCGGCGGGCTTAGCCGGAGCTATGCGCGGACCTACGCGCCCGCGAGGCGGTTCGGATTCGAGGGTTTCAGCCCCTTCACCCGCCCGGCGGTCGTCGGCGTAGCCGAGGCCATACCCTTCGCCTCATTGAGCGCGATGTCCGTAGACCGCCTCTACTCGCTGAAGGGGGAGATCGCCCGTCGCGGGATCAAGGCCCATTTCGGCGTCGATATGCCGATTTTCACGAAGCGCCGGTTCCAGCACGGCGCGATTCCGGTGGACGGACTGCGCAGGCGCATGGCGCCATCGAGTCCCGACTATCGCAGGCAGTACCTTTCGATCTACCAGTGAGCCCTATGGCCTCGGTCTACCCGACGCGGGACCGATCCGCCTGGATTCTCGATCAGCGACCGCCGCGTACGCGCACGGTGGACACCGATGCGCCTGTAGGCGGCATTCTCGAGAGAGAGGCCCTGGCCTCCGGCAAGGTGGTCTCCTCGGGCGTGATCCTGATCGCGAACAAGGAATGCCCCTGGCGCTGCCTGATGTGCGACCTGTGGAAGGCAACGACAGCGGAGTCAGCGCCAGAAGGGGCCGTCTCGCGGCAGGTTGCTCAGGCGGTGCAGGGATGGAGCCTGGCAGGCGTGCTTCCGGCTCAGGTGAAGCTCTATAACAGCGGAAGTTTTTTCGACCCGGCCGCCATACCCTTCGCCGATTATGGGCCGATCGCAAAGCTGGTTTCATTTGCGCGAAACGTCGTGGTGGAATCTCACCCGCTGCTCGTGGGGCAGCGGACCCTGGCACTGCGCGACCTTCTCACCGGTTCGCTCGAGGTGGCAATGGGTCTTGAGACGGCGGATCCAGAGACGCTCGCCAAGCTGAACAAGGGATTCGACCTGAGGCAGTTCGCGCGCTCCGCAGACCTACTGGCCAGGGAGGGAATCGCTCTTCGCGTCTTCCTTCTGGTGCACCCGCCTTTCCTGCATGGACCGCAGGCCCAGGAGTGGGTGGTCAAGTCGGCCCAGTACGCTTTTGGATGTGGAGCCTCGGCCGTCACGCTCATTCCAACGCGCGTCGGTAACGGGGCCATGGAGCGGCTCCGGGATGCGGGCGAGTTCCAGCAGCCCAGCCTGGCGGAACTCGAGGCAGCTCAGAAGGCTGTCCTGGCTCTTGGTCGGGGCCGAGTGTTCGCCGATACTTGGGACCTGGAGCCGTTCTCTTCATGCCCGAGGTGCCTGGCGGAGAGGCGGGACAGGCTTGAGCGGGTGAATCTGGCGCAGAACGACGAACCGCCTGTCCAATGTTTTGCCTGCGGCGGATCTTAGCCCACTATTGGGTGGATGTGGGGTCTTCCGGCGGCGGGCATCCGAAGCCCATGCACGAAAGGGAAAATAATATTAACCATTAGAAATGCTAATTGGAAGCGCAACGATGACCCGGGAGAACCCTGAATTCGTCCGGCCTCGGTTGGGCTAGGTCGCGCCAAGGAAGCTTTCGGGCGCCACCCGGATCAGCCCTGCATGCCCCGGCGGTTGGCCACGCCTATCCAGCAGGTCACCATATTGATGCGGCAACTCGACCCTAAACGCTATTCTCGGATGCTTCGGAGGTGTAGCCGTTTAAGTGGTTCGAAGCATCTGGAATTCCCTGGATCTGCCTTACTGGAATGGTGATTGGAGATCGGTTGGACGAAGGCTAAGTGGATCGATGGTGTTCGGTGAGAATTAGAAAGAGTTATTGGCGATCCGGGGCTTTCGGATGGAGGCGAACCTGGGAGGCCGGGCCCACCTCCCCCAGCCACGCGACGCTTTCACCAACGTATTAGAACCCCGACGGTCACCCCGATATGGATTTTCCTACCCCCGAAGAGTCTGGCTGTGCAGCCCGTGCCGGGTCCATCGGCCTTCGCGCCTCGGGCGCCGGGTTCGCCAGAGCAACCGCTACACAATGAAAACCAACATGGTCGAAACATCGGGCGCCTGCCGCGTCCTTATCCAGTCATCCGAGCACAGGACATTCACGGACTATCGCATCACGGCCACCGTCGATGGACCCATGCCGGCCGGTGCTGCGGCCGACGAACTCTTCTCGCAGGTCGCGTCGGCGCTGGTGAGCCGGAAGATCCAGCCGATCCAGGAAAAGGTGTACGGCCTCACGAGGGCCCGCGCAAACGTGCTGTCCCGGCGGGACAGCATCTACCGGCAAAGGGGCCTCGACCGCACAATGCCCGTGACGTGGATCCAGGGTGACCCCCTCCAGGGCTGCGATTTCGTGGGTTTACAGCTTTGGGGCGTGGCGCCCTCGGATGGCGAGGCCTGTGTCACGACCGTGGAGAGCCCCGCAAGCGGGCGAGCGCGGGAGTGGCGGGGCCAGGGCTTCCGCATGCTTCATCTGCCAAGCGTGAGGGGTACAACCCCGACCGGCTGGCTGGCTGAGGGCCGCGCCTCACAGGCCCGTGAGATGTTCCTCAATGTCGAGCGCGGGCTTAGAGACCACGACTTGGCTTATACGGACGTGGTCCGGACCTGGATCTACTCGTCCCGCCTGCTTGAGTGGTACCCGGAGCTCAACGCCATCCGTACGGGGATCTACCGCGGGGCTGGCCTCGGTGTCGACGGCGGTCCGGAGTTTCCAGCGAGCACCGGAATAATGGGGCACTCCGACGACGAGGAATGCGTGATGGACGTCCTTGCCCTTCGATCCGACGACCCGGAGTGCGCCCGCGCGACGGCAATCCGCAGGAGTCCGCGCCAGGACTCTTCTTTCAATTACGGGTCCTCCTTCTCACGGGGAATGGCAATTGAGATCGAAGGAAGGACTACGGTTCACATTTCGGGCACGGCGAGCATCAACACAGCAGGAATGAGCACTCATGCCGGGGACGCCGAGCACCAGAGCCTTGAGACCCTCCTGAGCATCTCGGCGATACTCGCGGAGCAGGGCGGTTCGCTCGGCGACATCACCTCGGCAACGCTCTTCTGCAAGACGAAGGAGGCATGGGAGGCCTGGGACCGCGCGACCAGACTTCTGGGGATCCCCAGCTTCCCTAGGATCTGCATGATCGCGGATGTCTGCCGCGACGACCTCCTGGTGGAGATGGAGGCTGTCGCACTCATTTGATATGGCCTCTTTGCAGTCGGAAAAGGTGTTGCCGGCAGCTGAGCCGGGTGGCCGAGAGTCGGAGGACCATTCTGCGCCCCGGGTCACGCTTCGGGCTCCGATCTCGCTATGCTCCCCGGCCGAGCTGGCTGCCGCTTTCCCGTTGGACCCGGGGTTGCACGCTTTCATAGCGTCAAGGCGTCGGGAGTTAGCCCGCGCTTTGCTGGGTATTGAAGAGCGGCTTGTTGTGGTCGTTGGGCCGTGTTCGATTCACAGTCCGGCAGCGGCGTTGGAGTATGCCGAGCGCCTGGCGCAGGCTGCCCGGATATATGCCGACGACCTTTTGGTCGTGATGAGGGTTTACCTTGAGAAGCCTCGCACTGTCGGGGGGTGGAAAGGCATAATTAATGATCCCGGCCTGGATGAGTCGTTCGACATTGAGGAGGGCCTACGTATCGCGCGGAGCCTTCTCGTGGAGGTTGGCCGGCTGGGGCTTCCGGCAGGCTCCGAGTTTCTAGATACGTTAGCGGGCTCGTACTACTCGGACCTCGTATCGTGGGGGGTTATCGGAGCCAGGACCGTCGAGAGCCAAATGCACAGGGAGCTCGTGTCCGGACTTGAGATGCCGGTTGGGTTTAAGAACCGCTCCGATGGCGATGTTGGCGTGGCCGTCGACGCGATCAGAGCCGCTCTGCTGCCTCACTGCTTTCCGGCCGTTTCGCCAATGGGTGCTCCCGTTGTGAAGCAGACGGTTGGCAACCGGCAGACCCACGTTGTCCTCAGAGGAGGAACTCGTGGGCCAAATTATTCCGCGGACGCGGTCCAGGGAGTCGTCGAACTCCTTGCGGGAAAGGGACTGCCGCCGCATGTCATGGTCGATTGCAGCCACGCTAACAGCGGCAAGAATCCGCGGAGACAGTCCGAAATCGTAGAGTCCCTCGCCGAGCGCCTAGCCTTGGGCGACCGTGCGATCACGGGCGTGATGATCGAAAGCAACCTGGTGGAAGGCAGCCAGGATCCAAGGGCTTGTCCATTAGTCTATGGACAGAGCGTGACGGATGGCTGCCTGTCTTGGGAGTTGACTCTGCCTGCCCTTGAGATGCTGGCGATCGCGTCCCGGGCCCGCCGTAGGCGGAGCGGCGAATGGCTTCTTGAGGGCGATTCATCTGTGCCGGCCTGAAAGGTCTTGGATATATCGCAGCAAGAGCATTCCGCCACTCCGGAGCGGCAATTCATCCCTGTTGGCTTTAAGCGGCACGGCGGTAGCGGAATAAGTCGCCGCGCAACCCCATGACCCCGTCCTCGCAAGCAACCCCTTGGGCCGTGCCGCGAACTGCAGAATGGATCCTCCGCTGCGGCGTGATGATGGTCTTTCTCGGGCACGGCATGCTGGGCTTTGGCAGGCCTGCGCCTTGGGCGGCGTATTTCGGGGTGGTGGGCATCGGGCGCGATACCGCATATGGCCTGATGCCGTGGGTGGCCGTGCTGGACTTATCGATGGCGGCTGTGGCCTTGTTTTACCCTCTGCGGTCGTTCCTCCTGTTCATGACGGCATGGACTGTGTGGACCGCGCTCCTTCGGCCCCTTTCCGGAGAGCCTCTCTGGGAGGCTATCGAGAGGGCGGGAAATTACGGAGCACCCCTCGGCCTCCTCCTTATCCTCGGAGGGAAGGGCTTTAGCCGTGGGTCTTTGGTTCTCCGATCCTTAAGCGTTACGCGCATGCGCGTCCTGCACTGGACCCTGCGCCTGTCAACCTTCGCCCTACTCTTGGGGCATGGTGCGCTTGGAATCCTGACCCGCAAAGCGCTCCTCGCTGCCCACTATTCGTCGATTGGCCTACCCGGGGCGGCGGTTGAGCCGTGGGTCGGGGGTTTTGAAATGCTCCTCGCCGTCGCCGTGCTGGCCAAACCGTCGGTTGGACTTCTGGTTTTTGTTTTTGCGTGGAAGCTCGCCACCGAAGTCCTCAATCCGATCGCGGGCTCCTTATTTTGGGTGTTTGTCGAGCACGGAGGCAGCTATGCCGCTCCGCTGGCTCTCGCGTATTTCCAGCTCTCATGTAGGCCTGATCAGGCCCGAACGGAGGGCCTCCCAGCGGCAGATGCGTTCCGCTCGGGGCTTAACGATCCATCAGGAACTTCTCAAATCGGCTGCGAAGGGTGCGGCTGAGAGGGATGCGGGTGCCGTTCCTCAGCAGGATGCTGTAGTCACCCTGGGCGTTGGGCTGGAGCTCCTTCACTTGGTCGACCCGGACTAAGGCAGAGCGGTTCACGCGTGTAAAATGCGTGGGCCCAAGCCTTTCCTCGATCGAAGAGAGCGTGTCGCGCGGCATCAGCCGTTCGCCCGCCGACGTGTGGATAACGACATAGTTATCGGCGGCCTCGACCCAGACGATCTCGTCGAATTTGAGAAATACGTAGCGCCCGTCCGCCTTTACCGCCAGTCGCTCCGGCTTTGGCGAGCCAACCACAGAGGAGTTGGCCAGCACGCCCTCAAGGCGCGCTCCCAGGTCCCCGGCCTTGCGGGCGCTCACGAATTCGGCGGCCCGCTCAAGCGCCGTCTCGAGGCGCTCGCGGTCGAAAGGTTTGAGGACGTAGTCGACGGCCCGGACCCCGAAAGCGTCGACCGCGAACTTGTCGTAGGCCGTGACAAAGACGACCGCCGGCCGCTCGTGGGGCTCCAGTCCCGCGACCACCTGGAGGCCGTCACACCCGGGCATCTGCATGTCGAGGAACACGATGTCCGGCCTGTCGCGCCTTATGGCCTCGATGGCTTCTGTGCCGCTGCCGTACTCGCCGACGATCTCGAGCGAGAGGTCCTTTGGGAGGAGGGAGAGGAGCCGCGAGCGCGCGAGGGGCTCGTCGTCGGCGACCAGGATGCGGAGCTTGCTCATGTCTTGGACGTGCTAAACGGAATGGTGATGCGCACACACATGCCGCCTTCGGGCCCATTGACCAGTTCGAATTTTTGGCGGTTGCCGTAAAGCTCGGCCAGGCGGGAGCGGGTGTTGGCGACCCCGATACCCTCGCGCTTGAACCCTCCCTCGGGGATCCCGGCGCCGTTGTCGGACACGGTGAGCACCAGGTCCTTGTCGCTACGGATCCCCCTCAGCTCGATCTTTCCGGTCTTCGCGTGGGGCTCGATCCCGTGGCGCATCGCGTTCTCGACCATGGGCTGGAGGATCAGGCTTGGGACCATGGCGTCTATGGCTTCGGGGTCGATGGAGATCAGGGTCTCGAGGCGGCCCCTGAACCGGATCTTCTCGATGTCGAGGTAGCGCTCGAGGAATGCGACCTCTTCCCTCAGGGTGGTTTCCGGCGCGCCGGTCTGCGACATCGTGATCCTGAGGAGCTCGCTCAGGCGGACAAGCATCTTGTCCGCGGCATCCACGTCAGTGTGCATGAGGGACGCGATGCCGTTCAGGGTGTTGAAGAGAAAATGGGGTTTGAGCTGGTGCAAGAGAGCCTGGAGCCGGGCCTCGGTGAGATGCTTCTCCAGCTCCAGCGTTTGGACCGTCTGCTCGTTGTACTTTCCGTAGTAGTCAAGGGCGTGGCTCACGGCGATGATGACCCCGTACACGAGCAGGTTGAATGGGAACGTCCGCACAAGCAGGGGGTGGAAGACCTCTCCGAAGGTGGCTGGCTCGCCGGCAATCAGGCTGTCAATCTTGCCCACGACGGCGCGAAGGGTGATGTACACCATCGAGAAGAGGACCGCTGCCCCCAGATGGATGGCGGCATTGACCCAGCGTGTGCCCCTCTCTGGCGGGTAGCGCCTGGCAAGCCATGTCACCGGCAGGGCAAGTATTCCGTAAACGTACCAGTCTTCCAGGGAGTCGCTGATCGCCTCTGGCCAGGTGATCGACCTGCCCAGGAAATTGCTTGAAAGGTAGATCTCGCTCGCGATTGCCAAACCCACGAGCGTCCACACGGCGGCCCAGCCTGAAAGCCCGATTAGTCTTCGTGCGGTTGGCCGGGCGCTCATGGACGGAAAGGTTTTTACTTCGGCGGACGGGAGGTCAATAGCAGTCCGTGCCTGTTTTCATGGGCGCCGTGCTCTTAGCCACATGATTTTCCACCCCCATGCCACCCGCCGCAGTGCGTGATCGAACGGCTTCCCTCCCCGGGGGGGCGATCTCTCCGCTGGTGCCGGTCCTGGTCCCTTTGGCGGTGGCGGCGATCGCTTTTGGCGTGTGGTTCTCAAGGCTATTCCCGTTTGCAACGCCGCCGAGCGCCCCTCCACCCGTGAAGTTTACGGACGTGACCCGGGAATCGGGCCTGGACTTTGTTCACGATAACGGTGCCCGCGAGGGCCTCGACACGCCGACCACGCTCCCGGGCGCGGTGGCTTTCCTTGACTACGACAATGACGGACATCCGGACCTTTTTGTGGTTTCGGGAACGGCATGGCCCTGGGCAGCCGCCGTCTCAGGTGCCAGATCGACATGCGCGCTCTACCACAACGACGGCAAGGGGCATTTCACCGACGTCACCAAGGAGGCTGGACTTGACGCGAGCATGCTCGGAATGGGGGTCGCCGTCGGCGACTACGATGGGGATGGTTTCCCCGATATCTTCGTCACCGGGGTGGGGGGAAACAGGCTATTCCACAACCTGGGCAACGGCACGTTTCGGGAAGTGACAGCCGAGGCGGGAGTCGGGGGTGACGAGCACGTCTGGAGTTCGGGTGCCGTGTGGATCGATATCTTCGGGGAGGGCCGCCTTGACCTGGTCGTTTGCAACTACGCCCGGTGGGCGAGCCAGTCCACCTTGGGCTCAGCTTTCTCTGCGGAAATCGCCGGGCCGTCCTACACGGCGCCGGCCGGGTTCGTGAGCGCCTTTCCCTCTGTTTACCGGAACCTCGGCGGCGGCCGTTTCGAGGAGGTCTCGGCTCGGACGGGCCTCAACGTGATCGACCGGCAGACCGGGTTTCCTCAGGCCTTTCCGCTGGCAGTCGCGGCGGTCGACATCAATGGGGACGGCAAGCTAGACCTCCTTTTCAAGTACCAGAACAGCGGCGATCTCCTCTTCCTTAATCAGGGCGACGGCACCTTCCGCAGGTGGGTGCCTCCTGTCGAGGAACGCAGAGACGGCGTCTCCGCCGGCCTCTTGGGGGAGGGTGCCTTGCCCTTCGCAAGGCAAGGCCAGTCCCCCGGCAGGTTCGGGATCCTCCGTGCCGCGGGGCTCGCCATGGCGCCCGTGCAGGAGGAGGGCGCGTCTTACTGCCACCTCCAGGAGAAGCTCGGCGTAGCGCTTTTCGACTACGATCTCGACGGCAGGATCGACGTGTTCTCCGCTAACGGCCTGGCCGAGCCAAGCCTGGTCCACTTTGAGCGAGGGAGGTCGTTTTCGTCCGTGCCTGCCTTAATCTGGAACAACGGCCGCAGTTGGGTGCGCGCCCCCGTCGCGGCCGCAAGGGGCAACGGCATGGTCGCTCGGGGCGTCGCCGTTGCCGACGTCTATGGCAGCGGCAACTTGGACGTCGCCATCGCGCAGAACGGGGGTCCCTTGAGGCTGCTGAGGAACGACCTTAGGAACCACAATTCCTGGCTGCGCGTGGACCTGGTGGGCACGCACTGCCAAAGGGACGCAGGGGGGGCCCGCGTGGAAGTGCATACGCCGCGCGGGATCCTCGTCCAGACCATGGAGCCAGCTATGGGGTTCATGGCCCAGTCCGAAAGGACGCTGACGTTCGGACTTGGGATCGACGACCGTGTTCGCAAGGTGGTCGTCAGGTGGCCGAGCGGCGTCCGCCAGGAGGTGCGGCCCGAGGGCGTGAATCGGCGAATCGTGATCACCGAGCCAAGATAAGAAATGCGGAATGGCCCGCGCCCTGTCCCCGGGGATGTCGCGGTTCGCCACGCATAGTTGGGACTTCGCCACAAAATCCTTTAAACGGACTAAGATAAATAGCCAAATTTGCGCAGTGGTGCCGCAACAGGCGCCGCCGCCCCATATCTGCCCTAATTACGTCGTAACCCAATGATTATCAAATCGTATCGCTCTATACTTGTCTTGCTGTTCCTAAGCGTGGGGTCCATGCAGGGTCTCGTGGCGGGCAACGCCGTCATCGATTGGAATGAGCAGGCAATCGACGCGACTCGCCTCGGGCGCAATGCAGCGCCTCAGGTCGCCCTTTACCTGGCAACCTACCATGTCGCGATCTACGATGCGGTGAACGGCATTACGCGCACGAACCGCGGGTGGCTCGTGAACGACCCGGCGCCCGCCGGGGCAAACGTCGATGCGGCCATTGCGAGCTCGGCCTACACCGTGCTCTCCACCCTGTGGACGTGGACCAATCCCCGGGTCGTGAAAGCGGCCTATGAAAAGGCGCTCTCGTCCATACCTGATGGGCAGTCCAAGAGCGACGGCATCGCCTGGGGCAAGAGGGTGGCAGAGGCGGTGATCGCGAAGCGTGCCGACAGCGGATACGACAAGCCCATACCGGGCCAGTACTCGAGCGACCAGCCGGGCAAGTGGAGGGAGACGCCGCCAACGTTCCGCCCGCCGCTGCTGCCCTTCTGGGGCAAAGTGACGCCGTTTGTGATGACCTCGCAGTCGCAGTTTCGAGCTCCGCCCCCCCAGAAAGTCGATTCCAAGGTCTACGCCGATGAGGTCGCCTATGTGAACAAGGTCGGCGCCCGCGACGGGGCCGACCGCAACGAGTATGAGACCCTCACCACGCCCTTCTGGTCGGACGACCTCGGCACATCTGCCCCCGCGGGACACTGGAACATGGTAGCGCAGGACGTCGCGCGGCGCAGGAACCTGTCGGTGCCGGACACGGCGCGTTTGTTCGCGCTTCTCAATCTCGCCGAGGCCGACACCGGCATCGCGATCTGGGAGACGAAATTCTTCTACAGGACGTGGAGACCGGAGACCGCGATCCGCGAGATGGACAACAAGGTGAATCCCAACGCCAAGCAGAACCCGGATTTCATCCCGAACATGCCCTCGCCACCGTTCCCGGCCTACCCGTCCGGGCACAGCGGATTCTCGGCCGCGGCGGCACGCATGATTGCGCATTTCATCGGCACCGACGACGTCGAATTTTCGGTCGGGTCGGACGGCCTGCCGGGCGTCATCCATTCATTCAAGAAGCTCTCCGATGCGCAGCGCGAAGTCGGCATGAGTCGCGTATGGGGGGGTATCCATGTGATGTCCGATAACCTTGAGGGGCAGAAGGTCGGGATGAATGTTGCGGATTGGGTCTTCGCGAACGCCCTAACCCCCGTTGCGGCTTCGAAATAGTCACCCCTTAGCCTCACCTAAGATGTCCTCCAAGCTCCTCATTTGCGCGGCGCTTAGCGCCCTAGCGCTGACGGCACCTGCCGAACCCGCGTATGTTGCCACACCGCTGAAGCCCCGCCTTCCCGCGCCAAAGGGGGAGAACCTTTTTCAAGTCATGCCGCCGGCTGAGACGGGAGTGACGGTGGGCAATGTTTACAACGACCCCCGCATGTGGGGCGACCGCTTCAGGGAACTCACGCTCGGGGCGGTCGAGACCGGCGTTGCCGTTGCCGATTTCTCTGGGAGCGGCCTCCTCGACATATTCGTGGTCTCACGCAATGGCCCTTGCGCTCTTTACCGGCAGACCTCGCCGTTCAAGTTCGTGAACGTTGCGGCTGCAGCCGGCGTCGATTGCACGAATCACGGTCCAGGCAGCGTGGTGAGCGCCACCGTTGTCGACATCAACCAGGATGGAATGCCTGACCTCTACGTCTGCCGGTTCGACGCCCCGAATCTGCTCTTTGTGAACAATGGTGACGGAACCTTTACCGAGAAGGCCAAGGAATACGGCCTGGACGTGAAGGACGCCTCGGTCGAGGCGACGTTCGCGGACTATGACGGCGACGGCTACCTTGACATGTTCCTACTCACCAACGTGCTCGATTTTTCAAAGAGCCCGCAGGGCCGCCGCAATTACCTCTTTCACAATAACGGCGACGGAACGTTCACCGATGTCTCGAAGAAGGCCGGGGTCTGGGGCCTCTCCCAGGGGCACACCGCGCTCTGGTTTGACGCCAACCAGGATGGCTGGCCCGATCTCTACATCGCCAACGACTTCGAGACGCCGGACCGCTTCTACATGAACAACGGCGACGGCACCTTCACCGACATGGTTGATGAGAAGTTGCCGCATGTGACCTATTTCTCGATGGCCGGCGACTCGGGCGACCTCAACAACGACGGGCTTATAGACTTCATGGTCGTCGACATGCGCGATCATACGCATGCGGGCTTCATGACCGGTCTCGAGGAGCAGGGAAGGGGACTCTGGGAGATGGAGCGGGTGCCCGAGCTGATCCCGCAGTACATGTGGAACAGCGTCTACATCAATACCGGTACCGACCGGTACCAGGAGGTATCGCACCTCATTGGGGTCGATGCAACCGGCTGGACCTGGGCTGCTCGCATGGCAGATCTCGACTGCTCGGGCCGCCTCGATCTCTTCTTTGTGGGCGGAATGATCCGGGACTTCACGAACCCGGACCTCGTGGATAAGCAGAACGTCGCGCCGAACGTGAATGCCCGGGGTGCCGTTTGGAAGAACTCCCCCGTGCGAAAGGAGCACACGCTGGCCTACAAGAACCTCGGGGACCTCAAATTTGAGGACGTGGGTGCAAAGTGGGGCCTCGACCACGTCGGGGTGTCCTTTGGTGCTGCGCTCGTCGATCTGGACGGCCGAGGCGTGCTCGACGTCGTTTATAACAACTACGAAGGCCCTCCGACCATCATCCGCAACAACACGACCGAGGGCCACAGGGTGGAATTTAAGCTGGCCGGCAAGGCCCCCAACCGCGACGCGATTGGCGCGGAGATCCGGATTGAGACGGCCTCGGGGATCCAGGTCCGTCAGATCTACACGGAGCGCGGGGTGGTCGCCAGCGAGCCGGCGACGGCTCATTTCGGACTGGGCAACGACACGACCATCTCGAAGGTGACGATCCACTGGCCCAACGGCCAGGTTCAGGTGCTCGAGGACCTGCCTGCAGACAAGCTGCTGACCATAAGGCAGCCAGAGCTGGCCCCAGGCGAGACCGCCCGGAGGCCGCCGGCGCACATCAACCACCCGGCCGATCCGGCGGCCCTCTTCGCCGAGCAGGGTCACGCGAGGGGACTCGACTTTGTGGACGCGCCGCTTCCGACCGACGAGTTTAGCCGCCAGCGGCTGCTTCCGCGGCGCCTCGGGATGAGCGGCCCCGCTCTTGCGGTGGCCGACGTGAACGGCGACGGGATAGCCGACGTCTTTGTGAGCGGAACCGGCGGCCAGGCCGGGGTGCTCTTCCTGGGGCAGCCTGACGGCTCGTTCAAGGCCGCCCCGGGGCAGCCCTGGGCCGCGGAAAAGGA
>CAISPT010000101.1 GCA_903887455.1 uncultured Opitutaceae bacterium
CTCCACGGGCCGCGAAGCTCGCAAAGCGGATGACCCTCCGGTCGTCGACGACCACGACCGCGTCGGAGGACAGCCGGACCATCGCCTCGAACCGCGCCTGGCTCCTCTGCGCCGCCTCGACCGCCACAAGCCTCAGGCTGTCGCGTATCACGAAGAACTCGCGGGCCATGAGAATCCCCAGGAAGAGGAAGATGCTGCCGAGAAGCTTGACGTAGAGGTGCTCGTCGGGCTCGCGGAAGAGCACCAGGAGCACCACCAGGCCCACCTCGGCCACGATCGTGATCAGCGGCAACGGGCTGAACTCAACCAGGGGCCGCCTGTCGTTCTGGTTGTAGGGATCGACGCTGAAGCGCCATCCGGCGGCAAGCCACACGCACAGGCCAAAGGCCGTCGTGAGGTTCGCGGCGTCGATCAGGAGCGACCTGGGGATGCCGCTCGCCTCGCCTGTCGCGAACATGATGTCGGTGACCCAGACGAATCCCGCGCCGACCATGAGGAGGCGCAGGCCCCTCCTGGAGGGCAGCGCCGCCCGCGTCTCGAGCGCCCAGCTGAGCACCAGCAGCCCGCAGAAAGATTCCAGCGGGAAGACGACCGTGAAGAAGTCGTCGAGGAAGCCGGAGGCCCCGAGACTCGGCTTGAGCGAGAAGAGCCAAAACGGCACCCCGATGCCGACAATGAACGTGAGGGCGTCCACAATCAGCCGCGGCCTGGAGCGCGTCTCATTCGGTGCCCGGTCCATGCAGACGAGGCCGACGACAAGCGCCCCGGAGGAAAGGATGAAGAGGGTATTGGAGACGAGGAGGCACGCCCCGGCCGCAGGGCTGGGGAGCATCCGCATCAGGATGAGCGGGATCCCCCCGGTGGCCTGGAAGAGGAGGACGAGCCTGACCCAGTTGAGGACACGCGTGGCCCCGGGAGGGATGTCCAGGCGCCGTCCGGCCCGGCTGAAGATCCAGAGGCCGAGGATACAGATGTACTCCAGGACGAGAAAATCGAACAGCTTCCTTCCGGGCGTCCTCCACAGCGGGATTGCCGTGTCGAGCGCCAGGTCGGCAGTCGTGAGGAGAAACGCCGACCAGAGCCAGAGGGGCACCCTCCGAGGCGCCGCGGCCGCAGGTTCACCGGCTATGGACATTAAGTGGGGCTAATGGGAGTTCCTGCCGAGTCAGCAAAAAACTCCCGTTCGGCGCTCCGCGCGATCGGATTGCCGAACGCCGGCAGTCCCCACAACCTTCCAGTGCCATGAGCGAGCCCTATGAGGAAATCGTCCGAGGCGAAAGCCTGTTGAGGAGCGCCCCCACCCCGGCGCACGAGCTCCTCGTTAACCGCCTGCACGCCTGGGTCGGGTCCTGCCTTTCACCCAACTCGAGCCTGAAGGCGCTGCACCCCCGCACGGGTGTCGACCTGGGCGAGGCCGGACAGCTCCAGCCCGACCTGTGCATCATCCGGCGACCGCCGGGGGCGCCGGACGAGGAGGGGATCCTCTACCTGGTGGCCGAGGTGCTTCTCCCCGGAGACCACCACGCCGACACCGTCATGAAGAAGCAGGTGTGGGCCGACCTCCGGCTGCCGCGGCTCTGGATGGTCGACCCGCGCTACCTGAACGTCGAGGTCTACGCCTCGACCGAGTTTGGGTTCACGCTGCTGGACATCCTGGCGAACCGCCACCCCCTCACCGACCCGAATCTGCCGGGGCTAAGCCGATCGATGACGGAGCTCTTCGCAGGCGTCTAGGCCGCACGAACGGGCGACGCGGCAGCTGCAAGGCGACATGGACAATAGGCACCAGAACGACGCCGGGAGCAGGCCGCGCACGGAAGCCGGGAAGGTCACGTCGGACACGGTCCGCGACCACTTCAACGAGATCCCCTCGATCCTCTACTACACCCGGGCCGCCCATTTCCTCGGCCTCTGGAAATCCGAGCGCCTGATGATCGAGCGCTTCCTGCCGGACCCCTCCACGCGCATTGTCGAGGCCGGCTGCGGCGCCGGTCGGGTGGCCGTCGCCCTCTGGAGGATGGGCTACCGCAGGCTTTCCGCGTTCGACTTCGCAAGCGAGCTGCTCGACCAGGCGCGCAGCCTCGCCCGCGAGCAGGGGGCCGAAGCCATCGCCTTCGCCTGCGCGGACGCAACCCGCGTCGAGCCGACCGAGGTCGGGCTCGGGGCCGGCGAGCGCTTCGGGGGCGCCCTGTTCATGTTCAACGGGCTCATGCAGATTCCCGGCAGGGAAAACCGCCGCCTCGCCTTGTCGAGGATCGGCTCCCTTTGCGCGCCGGGGGCGCCTTTCCTTTTCACGACCCACGACCGCGACCGCTCGCACGACGACGGCGACTACTGGAAGGCGGAAAGGGAGCGGTGGAACCGCGGCCTGCAGAACCCGAGGCTGCGCGAATTCGGCGACCGCCACTTCAACGACGAGAGCGGGAAGGTCTTCATCCACATCCCCGACCGGACAGAGATCCTTGAGGACCTGGCCTCCTCGGGATGGGCTCCGGTGGCTGACACGATGAGGAGCGAGCTCGTCCTGGAGCCGCCGGCCGTCGCCGAGTTCTCGGACGACTGCCGCTTCTGGGTCGCGCGGCGAGGCGCCTAGGGCCCCCTTGGGCCCCAGGCGCGCCCCGACCAACCGGGCCGACCGCTACACGCCTCGGCCCTCCCGGAACCCCAGGGTCCGGTAGTGTTCCGATCCCGAGACAAACTCCCCAGAGTCGACCGCCTGCCGCACGTCGGGGTGCCTCTCGAGGTAGTCCTCCTCGGGAAAGGGGCAATGCGCTCCAAAGGCGCATGGCTCCATGCGCACGGGCTGCCTGAGGCGGGAGAGCCAGTAGCCGCGGTTCAGGGGCAGGATGCGAAGGCCCCGCTTCAGGCAGTCGCTTCGGCCGAAATAGTGGTTCACCTGGGATGCGCGGCTGAGCTTCGGGTCCCGCGCCGGGCGGCCGCTGTGCACGAGGTTGGCGTGCCAGAGGAACACGTCACCCTTCCTCGCGAGGAATGCTTTCTCCTTCAGTCCCCGGAGACGCAGCTGAACGTCGATGTAGTCGTGCCAGTCGGGAATCTCGGCGGGCGACGCGTGGTGCGTGCCGTCGTTGAACACGTACAGCGGGATCCGGTGGCTGCCGGGATAGTAGACCAGGGGACCCGAGTCGGGATGGGTGTCCTCGAGCGCGATCCAGCTTGAGATCAGCCTGTGCGGCGTCCGGGGTGTCAGGTGAAGGGAGTCGGTGTGCCTCGACCGCGCGGAGCCCCTCTCCACGTTCACGCTGTTGCAGAGTACCGCGGGCTCGCCCAGCAGGTCCTCGAGGGCCGTGGACAGGGCTGGGTCGAGCGCGATCTGCCTCACCTCCTCGCAGACGAGGTAGAGGTCGACAAGCCTGAGCCGCGCCGCGGCGCAGCCGTCCGCCTGCGACCATAGCGAGCGCCGGCCGGTCTCCGGGCAGTCGAAGACCACCCGTCCGGGGTTCGCCCGCAACGCCGCCCGCGCCGCCTCGCGCGCCCTGTCGATCCTGGCCCCGGTAAAGAAGCCCTCGAGGACAAGGTAGCCGTCCCGCTCGAACTGCGAGGTTGCCTCGCCCAACTCCGGCTCGCCGATCCGTCCCATGGCTAGGTTCACGCAAAGGCATGACAAGCCTGCGCGGCCCAACCTCTACTCTCCCCAAAGCTCCCGCTAGATCTGGGAGTAGGCGGCGGGAACCATGAAGCGGCTCGTGATCTTCGAGACCGTGTCGGCGTACTGCGGATCGTTCTTGAGCGCCACCCAGGTGGGGTGCGAGCCGAAGGCCGACCAGTTGCGCTTGTGCGTTTCCATGTCGGGGCTGCAAAGCATGTACGTGAGCTGCGGCAGGTCCCGGCCCACGAGCGCCTGGCCGTAGAACACCGGCGAAAGGTCGAGGTCCTGCATGAGCTTGATCTCGCCAGCGTTGAACATCGCCACCTTCTTGAGGGCCTTCAATTCGCTGTAGCTCTCGTAGGTGCGCATCTCGAAGATGCGCGGCTTGCCCTCCCGGGCGAGGCGCGGGACCACGAGCCTAGGCAGTCCCGAGAACGGGAGGAAGCACCAGCTGTCTATCCTGTCGAACGCCGGGAGCTCCTTGGTGGGGCCCGACAGGTAGGCCGAACCCGCCGCCTGGACGGCGGGGTCCGCGTTCAAGGCCGCTGCGGCGGTGGCAAGGGCCTGGAGCGAGGGGTGCGGGATCAGGACCCAAACCGCGGGGCCGTCCTTGGGCTCGGTCTCGGTGAAGGCGCCGACGGCCGCAACGCCCCGCAGGTTTAGGGCGGGAATCAGGGCGTGCTGCAGGTAGGAGTCGAGGAGCGCGCGGGAGGCCCCCGGCTTCAGGCGATAGGCCCTCAGCTCAATGTATTCGCCGTCGCCGGCGGGCTCCGAGGCCCGGACCTGGGACCCGGCCCCGAGTGTCGCGGCGGCGGAGGCGGTGAGTGAGGTCTTCAGGAAGGTGCGGCGGTTGATGGGGGTCATGGTGGGGTCCTTATGGGTTGAAAACGAGCTGTGATTTCTCCGGGAAAAGGGACAGGAGGCTCCGCTCCGAGGCCTCCGCGATGCCCCGCTCCGTGATGAGGCCGGTGACCAGTCGGGCGGGCGTCACGTCGAACGCGGGGTTGGCGGCCGGGCTTCCCTCGGGCGTCACGCCGACAGTCACCACGCTGCCGTCGGGCAGGCGCCCGGCGAGGTGGGTCACCTCGTGGGCCGAGCGGTTCTCGATCGGGATCTCCTTCACGCCGTCGCGTACGCGCCAGTCGATCGACGGCGAGGGTGCCGCCACGTAGAAGGGGACACCGTTGTCCTTTGCCGCAAGGGCCTTCAGGTAGGTCCCAATCTTGTTGCAGACGTCCCCGGTCGCCGTGGTGCGGTCCGTGCCGACGATGACCATGTCGACGTGGCCGTGCTGCATCAGGTGGCCGCCCGCGTTGTCGACGATCACCGAGTGGGGGACCCCGTGGTTGAGGAGCTCCCAGGCCGTGAGGCTCGCCCCCTGGTTGCGGGGCCGGGTCTCGTCGACCCAGACGTGGACGCGGATCCCGGAGTCGTGCGCGGCGTAGATCGGGGCGGTCGCCGTCCCGACGTCCACGGTCGCGAGCCACCCGGCGTTGCAGTGCGTGAGGATGTTCACCGGGGCGCCGGGTCGCTTTCCCGCGGCGATCGCCTGGATCACCTTGAGTCCGGCCGCCCCGATCGCGCGGTTGATCGCCACGTCCTCGTCGCAGAGCTCCGCGGCGCGGGCGAGCGCCTCGGCCGCCCGCTTGCCTGGGGGAAGGGGCGCCACCCACGCGGTCATGCGTTCGACCGCCCACCTCAGGTTGATCGCCGTTGGCCGCGTCGCCATGAGCGCCACGCCGGCCTCTGCGAGGCCGCGGTCGGAGGGATCAACCCTTAGCGCGAGCCACAGGCCGTAGGCTGCGGTCGCCCCGATCAGGGGTGCACCCCGCACGAGCATGGCCTTGATCGCGTGCGCCGCCTCCCCGACGGTCGCAAGCCTTGCGACGGCGAACTCGTGGGGAAGGCGCGTCTGGTCGATGATCTCCACCGACACCCCGTCCGAGGAGGGCCAGATCGTCCGGTGGGGCCTGCCGTTCACCCTCATACGACCCTCTCGTTGCCGCCGTCCACGGGGACCTGCGCCCCCGTCGTCTTCGCGAAGAGGGGCCCGCAGAGCTCGGCGGCCAGCTCGGCCACGTCGCGGCTATGGACCTCGACCTTGAGCAGGTTGTTCGTCTTGTAAGCCTCCACCGAGAGTCCGTAGTGGCGGGCGCGCGACTCGAGAACCTCCGTGGTCCAGAGCGCGGTGTCGAAGACCATGTTGGGATGCAGCGCGTTGATGCGGATGTTGTCGGGTCCCCACTCCAGGGCGGCAACACGCATCAGCTGGTTGACCGCAGCCTTGGAGGCCGAGTACGCGGCGGCGCCCGGACCGGGCGCAGGGACGTTCTTGGAGCCGATCACGGCCACCCTTCCCCCCAGCGGGGCAAGCCTGAGCAGGGGGTGGCACTCCCGGAGCATCACGAAGCTGGCATCCAGGTTCACGCCCATGACCTTCCTCCAGAGGTCCGTGCCAAGTTCGCCGATCTTCATGCCCCCGGGGAAGATTCCCGCGTTAAGGATCAGGATGTCCAGGCCCCCGAATGCGGCGACCGCGCGGTCAAGAGCGGCCCCGACCTGATCCTCTTTCGTCAGGTCGCACTCGATCCCAAGGTACGCCGGACCGGGGAGGATGCCGGCGACGTCCGGGTTTAGGTCTAGGCCAACGACGGCAGCCCCCCGGGAGAGCAGCGAGTCGACGCAGGCGCGACCGATCCCGGAGGCGGCACCCGTGACGAGGGCCACCTCGCCCTGGAACACGGGCCTCGGACCCGGCCTCCTTACCTTGGCCTGCTCGAGGTCCCAGTACTCGACGTCAAAGATGTGCTCCTCCGCTAGCCCTCGCCATCCGCCGAGGCGCTCCGAGCGCAGGACGATGTCGATCGTGTGCCGGTAGATTTCGCCGACAATCGAGGCCTCCTGGGCCGTGCGCCCGACGGCAAGCATCCCCCACTCCGGGTCGAGCACGACCCGCGGTGCCGCGTCCACCATCGCCGGCCGCGGGCTCGAGCGGTCCGCCCAGGCGTCGAAGTAGCGGCGGTACCCGTCGCGGAAGGCGGCAAGGTCGCGCCCGAGCAAGGGGACGCGCTTGGTCCGGATCACATGGTCGGGGGTCGCGGGTGCCTGCTGAGAGAGACGGGCAAGGTCCGGCCTCCGCGCGAAAGCAAGGCAAGTGTCGTCCCGGTTCGAGGAAACGAGGGCCGCCGCGCCCAGCCCCGCCGAGAGGGCCTTCCGGAACGCGGCGATGTCCTGGCGGCCGGGCCGGGGCCCGGCCTCCAGTGGGGCAGGCGCGACTCCCCAGGCCCCGCGGCGGGCGAGGTACTCCTCGGCCTCCGTCACCAGGGCGATCATCCTGCCGTACGACTCCTCGGCTGAACTGCCGAAGGTGATCATGCCGTGGTTCATGAGCACGATGCCCTCGGTAGCCGGCGTGCAGTGCTTGGGGAAGAGCTCGGCAAAGAGCCGGGCGAGCTTGAAGCCGGGCATGACGTAGGGGATCACGACGACCCGCTCGCCGTAGATCTCCCGGACCCGCTCGAGGCCACCGTCGGTGTTGGTGACCGAGATGAGGGCGTCGGCGTGGGTGTGGTCGACAAAGCGGGCGGGAAGGACGGCGTGCAGGATCGCCTCGACGGAGGCCGTGGGCGCCGACGGGTCAGTCATGCACGCCCTGAGCTCCTGCGCCATCCGGAGGTCGGGGAGCTCCTCGAGCGCCGCCAGGCGCGTCAGGTGGGCCAGCCTGCACGGCGAGAAGCCACGCGCCTCAATTGTCGCGAGGTCCCACCCACTGCCCTTTACCCGGAGCACGCGCTCCTCTTCCCCGAACACGTTCCTCTCGACCGTCTTCACCGAGGTGTTGCCGCCGCCGTGAAGCACGAGGGAGGGGTCGCGGCCGAGGAGCCGGGAGGAGTACACCCTCTGCCCCAGGTCCCCGGGGAAGGCGGCCGCTTCGGCACTGCTCCAAAGGTTCCTCATGCGCTGCTAGGGGGGGTTCCGGCGGCCGTCCGAATCATCCCATGAGAGGTGCCCCGTGGCCGCGGCCTAGTCAAGCGCACCACCCTTGCGCCGGCGCGCAACCGGCGCCATGATTCATACCGTAACTCTCCACCCCCATGACCATGCTTTACCGCACGCTCGGAAAATCAGGCATCAAGATCAGCGCCCTTTCGTTCGGCGCCTGGGTCACCTTCGGCAAGCAGATCGGGGACCCCGTAGCCAGGAAGCTCATGCACACCGCGTACGACGCGGGCGTGAACTTCTTCGACAACGCGGAGGCCTACGCCGACGGGCAGGCCGAGGTCGTCATGGGGTCGATCCTGAAGAAGTCCGGCTGGAGGCGCTCAAGCTACATGGTGTCGAGCAAGGTGTTCTTTGGAGGCCCGGGCGATCTCCCCAACGAGACCGGGCTCTCGCGCAAGCACGTGGTGGAGGCGTGCCACGAGGCCCTGGGGCGGCTCCAGGTCGACTATCTTGACCTTTACTACTGCCACCGGCCCGATCCGAGCGTCCCGGTCGAGGAGACCGCGCGAGCGATGCACGACCTGATCGCGCAGGGGAAGGTGCTCTACTGGGGGACGAGCGAGTGGAGCGCGGCGCAGATTGAGGCCGCGCACGCCGTGTGCGACCGCCTGGGCCTGCACCACCCGGTGGTGGAGCAACCGCAGTACAACCTCTTCCACAGGGCGCGCGTCGAGAAGGAGTACGCCCCCCTCTACCGCACGCCGGGCCTCGGCACCACGATCTGGTCTCCGCTGGCCTCGGGACTGCTCACGGGCAAGTACAGCAAGGGTATCCCCAAGGGGACCCGGATGGGGGTTCCCGGCCTCGAGTGGCTGAAGGCGGAGCTCATGGAGAAGCCCGGCATGCAGAAGCGGCTCTCGACGGTCCCCAAGCTCGCGGCGATTGCCGCGGGGCTCGGGACCAGCCTCCCGCGCATGAGCGTGGCCTGGTGCCTGAAGAACCCCAACGTGAGCACGGTGATCCTCGGCGCCTCCCGCGTGGAGCAGCTGACCGAGAACCTCGGTGCGATCGATCTCCTCGACAAGCTCACCCCCCAGGTGATGAAGGAGATCGACCTTCTCTCCTCCCCCGTCGCCGACTGATCGGGCCGCCCACGATGCGACGAGTGATCCCCGTCTTCCTGGCCCTGCTCGCGCTCGCGGGCTGCGTGGCAAAGAAGGACACGAAGGCGGACCAGGCCAGGGTCGAGGCCAGGCTCCAGCAGTACTCGGCCCTCCTTCTAAAGATGGACGCCTCGGCGCTTGCGTCCATGTACGCGGCGGATGGAGAGCTCGTGAATCCCAGCCAGCCCGCGGTCAAGGGCCGGGCGGCCATCGAGAAATTCATCGGGAGCTTCAGCGACTTCAAGGTACTCGAGAATTCGGACATGGCGACGAGCACGCTGATCGACGGGGACACGGCGGAGCAGGTCGGGACCTACCACCAGAAGGTGCTGAGCCCCCAGGGGCACCACTTCGAGGTCTCCGGCAGGCTCGAGATCGGTTGGGTCCGGGACCCGTCCGGCGAGTGGTACATCGAGCAGCTCGCGACCTTCCCCGGCAAGTAGGCGCCCGGCGCAGGTCCGGATGCGACTCCTGCGTAACTGGGCCGCCCCCTCGGGCGTCATGTGACCCAGACACGCCACCTACACATCCGATCATACGCCATGAAAAACGAACCCCTATTCAAGCTCATCGCCATCGCCGGCATCGCATCCGTCTTCCTCGCCTTCGCGAGCGCGGCCCACGCCGGGCAAAGGGAAAAGGAAACCACCCGGACCGGCAGCTACACGACCAGCAAGGGAGGCTCGGGGACAATCTCCTCGACCACCACCCGCGCCAACGGGGTCGTGAACAAGCAGGGCAGCTGGACGAATGCCGCGGGTGGCACCGGCTCCTGGCAGTCGCAGACCACCTGGGACAAGTCGACCAAGACCGCGACCGTGGACGGCTCGGCCACCCGGCCGAACGGGGCCACCACGACGTGGCAGGGGACGAAAGCCGTCACGGCACCGGGCACCATTTCGGGAAGCGGGACCCTCACCCGCGCCAACGGGACCACGGCCACCTACCAGTCGACCGATACCAAGGCGGCTCCCGGCACCTGGGACAAGAGTACCGTCATTACGAACGCGAACGGGACCACGATCGACCGCTCGGTTCAGACGACAGTCAGCGGCTCGAGCGGGACTCGGGTCGAGACCACGACGCTCCCGGACGGCAAGACGGTCACCCGCGACACAAGCTTCACCCAGACCACGGTCACGGCGCCGAACCCGTAGCCCCCTAACCCGCTGGCAGGGGCGAGGCTGGCGCCCCAACCATCTCTTGCAGTTCGCTGCAAAACGGGACAGGATTTTGGCCGCAACGCGATCTCGTGTTAACCCGCAGGGCCCCGGGGTCGATTAGCAACACAATGAACCCAGCCGGAGAGAGCGCACCTCGGTCCAAGTACGACTGGATACGGGTGTCAAGGGAGGCGCCGCCGAAGCGCACCGCCTCCCAGCGGGTGCTCGACTACAATGAGATCTACGCGGTCTACGACGAAAGGACCGCGCAGGAGCAGGCCAGCCGCTGCATCCAGTGCCCGAACGCGCTTTGCGCGCAGGCCTGCCCGCTATCGAACCGAATCCCGGAATGGCTGGCGCTCGCCGCCGAGGGCCGGTTCGTCGAGGCCTCCCGACTCTCAAACAAGACGAGCAACATGCCCGAGATCTGCTCCAGGGTCTGCCCCCAGGAGCGCCTCTGCGAGGGCGCCTGCATCCTCAACTGCCGCACCGACCCGGTTTCGATCGGCGCAATAGAGAGGTTCATCAACGAGTACGCCTTCAGCCACAACCCGGAGACGATCGTTCCCGCCGCGTCCAACGGCTTGCGAGCCGCCGTCGTCGGCTCGGGCCCCGCGAGCATGGCGTGCGCCGACGAGCTGGCGAAGCTCGGCTACCAGGTGACGATGTTCGAGTCCCTGGCGCTTCCGGGCGGGCTTCTCGTGAACGGCATTCCATCGTTCAAGCTCGAGAAGCCGGTCGTCGCGCGCCGGATGCGGATCCTGGCCGAGCGCGGGGTCGAGCTTAAGCTCGGAGTCACTGTCGGCCGCGACATCCCGCTCGGGGAGGTCGCGAGGACCCACGACGCCGTTTTCCTCGGGCACGGTGCGCAGAAGGCCAAGGGTGCCGGGGTTCCCGGCGAGGACCTTCCAGGAGTCGAGCAGGCCCTCCCCTTCCTGATCGAGAAGAACGCGGGGCCCGGGATCGTCGCCAGCGTGGAGGTGAACGTCCAGGGGCGCAGCGTGGCCGTCCTCGGCGGAGGCGACACGGCCATGGATTGCCTGAGGACCGCACTCCGCGCCGGTGCCCGCTCAGCCACCTGCCTCTACAGGAGGGATTTCTCCAACATGCCGGGCAGCCGCAAGGAGTACTACAACGCCCTCGAGGAGGGAGCGGAGTTCAAGTTCCTCACGAACCCGACAGAAGTCGTGGCGGGCACGGGAGGGGCCGCCAGCGGGGTGCGGTGCGTGAGGATGGAGCTCGGCGCCCCGGACGCGTCAGGCAGGAGCAAGCCGATCGCGGTGCCCGGATCCGAGTACGTCGTGCCGGCGGACGTCGTCATCGTGGCCTACGGCTTCGACCCCATCGCCTTCCCAAGCGACAGCGATTTCAACCGCATCAAGACCAACGAGTGGGGCGGCATCGTGGTCGACAGGGACCAGATGACCAGCCTGCCCAAGGTTTACGCGGGCGGCGACTCCGTTCGGGGACCGAGCCTCGTGGTGCACGCCGTCAGGGACGGCCGGCGGGCGGCGATGGCCATCCACCGGAAGCTCTCCGCCGCGGCCTAGGCACATAGAGCGGGCCAGGCGCCCGCATGCCCCCCTGGCGGGCGACTCGGGTCCCGGCCGTCGGCAGATCTGCCGTCAGAGTTTTCCCACGTACTCCGGATGGACCGCCCAGAACGCCTCGTGAATCTTGATCCCCTCGGCCTCCATGAGCGGGCCGAGGACCTTGGTCCCGGGCGCAATGCGCCTAAGGATTTCGTGGCTTGTGAGGGGATCGGGGTCCGGGGGGAGGCCCATGGCCGCGACGAAGGGCGCCTCGCTTGTCCCGTAGACCATGCGGCCTATCCCGGAGAAGCATATTGCGCCGCAGCACATCGCGCAGGGCTCCGTGCTCGTGTAGAGGGTCGATCGCTCGAAGGTCGCCCGGTCTATCTTCGGGCTGAAGGCGGAGATGAGGCCTGTTTCGGCATGCCTGGTGATGTCTCCCGTCGAGAGGACGCTATTTGAGAATTCGGCGAGGACTTTCCCGTCCTTCACGAGCAGGGCGCCGAAGGGCCCACCGCCATGGGTGGTGGCGAAGCGCGCGAGCTCGTAGGCCCGTTTCATGAAGACGCGGTCCTCCGCGGAGCAGGCAGGGTCGTCCGGCGCAGGTGTAGCCGCCGCGGCGCCACCGGCGCAAAGGAGGATTGCCGCCACGCACAATGGCCATGCCTGCCTGGGTGTCATGGGAAGGCCACTGCAATAAATATGCCACCCCGTGGGCGCGTCCCCTCTCCGTCCCAGCGGCAAATAGTATAATGACTAATTTGATCCATCAAAGTCCGGACGAGGGGATGATCCGCCTCGGCGGTGCGCCCGCGCCCGTTGCCCTTGGCCCACCCTTCGTTCTCGAGGGAGACCGTCGCCCGCCGGCTTCGCCTTTACACGGGAGCCGTGTCAGCCGATGAATAGGCCGCCTCCCGCGCCCCTCGGGGGACACACAACCGCCCACCCCATGCGCTTCGGACATTTCGACGACACAGCCCGCGAATACGTGATTACCAGGCCCGATACCCCAAGGGCTTGGTCCAACTATCTCGGCGACCGCCGCTACGGAGCGATCATCACGAACAACGCGGGAGGCTACAGCTTCACGCGCTCGCCGGCGGCGGGACGGTTCATGAGGCACCGGTACAACTCAGTGCCGATGGACATGCCGGGAAGGCAGTTCTACCTTCGCGACGCGGCGACAGGCGACTTCTGGTCGGCCGCGTGGCAGCCGGTCGGAAAGCCCCTGGACGAGTATTTCACGACGACCCGCTTTGGCCTGGGGTACGCCGTGATCGAGAGCGAGTGGCGCGGCATCCGAAGCGAGGCGACCTACTTCGTCCCGCTTGGCCAGGAGTTCGAGTACTGGCGCCTGAAGGTCACCAACACGGGGTCGGCACCCCGGAGAATCAGCGTGTTCTCCTTCTGCGAGTTCACGACGGAGTGGAACCTCACACAGGACCTCCTGAACCTCCAGTACTCGCAGTACATCTCCCAGGCCGACTGGCAGGACGGGTTCATCCTCGCTTCCTCGTGCAGGCGGCTTCCCGACGACCCGGACAACTTCGCCAACACCGACCAGTCGCGCTGGTGGTGGATGACCCAGGTGGGCGGCGAGATCGTCGGCTACGACTGCGACCGCGACAAGTTCCTCGGGGCCTACAGGAGCTTCGACAGGCCGGAGGCCGTCGAAGCGGGCGCGTGCCGCAACAGCGACCACATGTCCGACAACGGCTGCGGGGCGATCCAGAGCGACCTTGTGCTCGCGCCGGGGGCGACCTCCGAGGTCCTGGTGCTCCTGGGGATCGGCAAGAGCGCGAAGGCCAAGCAGGCGTGGGCCCGGTTCGGCAACCACGGGGCCTGCGACCGCGAGCTCGCGAAGCTCAAGCGCCACTGGCACGGTCTCGTGGGCAAGCTCCAGGTGAAGACCCCGGACCCGGACTTCGACCACATGGTCAACGTCTGGGGAGCCTACAACGCGCTCATGACCTTCGAGTGGTCCCGCTCGTGCTCGCTGGTCTACACCGGGGACCAGCGGGACGGATTCGGCTTCAGGGACACCGTGCAGGACATGATTGGCGTCGCCGGCATGATCCCGGCAGAGGTAAAGGCTAGGCTCACGCTCATGCTCTCCGGCCAGGACTCCACGGGCGGCGCCCAGCCGGAGATCCGCCCGTGGTCCCACGCGCCTGGAAAGATGAAACCCACCCCGCCCCAGAACTACCGCAGCGACGACTGCCAATGGTTCTTCAACGCCATCCCGGTCTACGTCGCAGAGACGGGCGACGTGGGGTTCTACGACGAGGTGGTGCCCTTTGCCGACGAGGGCAAGGCTACGGTCCTCGGCCACCTCAGGCGCGCCCTCGAGTTCAACTTAAAGCGGACCGGGGCGAACGGCCTTCCCTGCGGGCTCCTGGCCGACTGGAACGACTGCCTTAAGCTCGGCTACAAGGGCGAGTCGGTGTTCGTCGCCTTCCAACTGCGCTACGGGCTGCGCGCCTACGCGGAGATCGCCGGGGAGTTGGGGCGGACTAAGGAGCGCAAGTGGGCGCTCTCGGAGCTCTCCAAGCTCGACACCCGGATAAGAAAAACCTGCTGGGACGGCTCCTGGTTCATCTGGGCCATCAGCGAGGACGGGGTCGTCTTTGGCACCAAGAAGGCACGCGAAGGACAGATCTACCTCAACACCCAGTGCTGGGCCGTGCTCTCCGGGGCGGCGACCCCCGAGCAGGCAAAGAAGGCCCTCGACTCCGTCCACAAGCACCTGGCATCGGAGTACGGCGCCGCGCTTTGCAACCCTCCCTTCGACAAGACGCCGGTCAAGGTGATGAGGGCCGTCCTCTTTAACCCCGGCAACAAGGAGAACGGCGGGATATTCAGCCACACCCAGAGCTGGGTCGTCCTGGCCGAGATCGCCCGCGGCAACGGAGACCGCGCCTACGAGTACTACCGCGCCTTCATGCCTTCCGCCCAGAACGACCGGGCGGAGATCCGCGAGATCGAGCCCTTCGTCCACTGCCAGAGCACCTACGCGCCCACGTCAAAGCGGACCGGCAGGTCGCGCATTCCGTGGCTCTCCGGAACGGCCTCATGGGCCCACCACACCGCGACAAACCACATCCTCGGGGTGCGGCCCGAGGCCGCCGGCCTGCGCATTGATCCCTGTATCCCCAAGGAATGGCGCGGCTTCACGGTGACCCGCGAGTTCAGGGGCATGCTGCTCTCGGTCGAGGTGCAGAACCCCTCGCACGTGTCGGGCGGCGTCAAGTCGCTCACGGTCGATGGCCGCCCGATCGACGGGAACCTGGTGCCGCTCTCCGCGCTCCACGAGGGCTCGCTGATCGTCGCCGAGCTCGGCTAACAAACAAAAAGGGCCCCGGTCGTGAGACCGGAGCCCGTTTGGGAGAGTCCTGGGCTGCGCGCTACTTGGTGATCTCGTGGTAGGTTCCGTTTCCAAGCGACGTGCGGCACTTGGCCGCAGTCACGTTCCACTGGTCCAGGATGCCCTTGTCGTAAATCACATCGATGAACTCCCCGGCGCGGACCGAGTTCGGGAACGAGATGACCACCAGGTGGGTGGCCGGCGCCGTGCGGCCCGCGGCCGCGCGGTAAAGGTTCAGCTTCGCGTCCTTGAAGCCGTTCGCGTCGAAGAGCGCCTTCAGACCGTCGAGCGCCTTCAGGTAGGCTGCCTCGTCGGTCACGGCAACGCTCGTGTTGAAGACCGCGCCTCCCGCGTAGACGCCCTCCTCGCGCACCGCCTTGTAGAGCGTGCTCGAGCCCAGTTTCCGCATGTCCTTCATCTGTGCCATGGTGAGCTGGATCTCGGGGACATTCTTGAGCTTTTCGTTGTCCTGGTAGACCGCTGCCGCCGAAGGATAGGAGCTGACGATGTAGATCGCATGCGAGTCCTCGCCCGCGAAGTCGCCCACCCAGACGTGCCGGTAGGTCTCGATGCCGATGGTGGCCTTAACAGCCGCGTTGATCTTCGCAATCATGGCCACGTAGGCATCCTGGTCGGATGTCGACACCGCCTGGACCGTCATGACGGTCATGGGATCGGCCTTGGCGAGGCCAGAAGCCATCGCGAGGACGGCGGATAACACCAACAGTCTTAGCATTTTCATGGGTATTCCTTCGAAGTCCCGGTGCATGCAGGGTAAGCCGCCCGGGCTGGGTTTTGGGTAAGCGCAGACTCGGGGCGAATGTCGACTCGAGTCTGCTTTAGTTTCTCTAATGGTGATCATTAGCCTATCTATTTAGAACTCCGCAATGCCCAAGTTCACCGGCAGCCGCTTTCCAACGCGCAGCGGGACGGGCTTCCGTTCCAAACTAGTTGCGGGAGCCCCGGGCCGGTGCGACATTGCGGGCCGGACATGCCGCACCCGAGATTTCTCGCCATCGCCCTTGCCTTCGTCCTCCTTGCGGCGTCGGGCTTCTCCGCCGCGCCGACCAAGCACGAGGTCCTCCATGCGATCGCGGTGATCGAGAGGAACGCCACAAGCCCCGAGGCAGCCGAGGCCGCCAAGACGATCGTGATCTACGCCCAGGTGAGCGACGACGTGATGGTCGACATAGGACCCGACCAGCTCCCGTGGCTCGACGAGGACTGGGGCCTCGACAAGGACCGCGAGCAGGCGTGCAAGTCCCTGCTACTTGCCGCGTTCGTGGCAGGCGACGTCAAGTCGCAGATCAAGAACGACAAGGCCGAGGACGATACGTACTCGGGGTGGATCTTCGCGATCGACACCTACAACCGGCTGAGGGCCAAGGAAACCTTCCGGAGCGACTCGATCGACTCCCTGGCAAAGATGAAGGCGGCCGGTACCCTGCTCCAGCACGCTCGGGAGGTCCGCGCCAAGGAGGAGGAGCAGGACGGCTCCGGGGACACGAAGAAGCCGATGGCCTAGGAACCGGCCCTGAAGCTGCGCCACCGGGCCAGCGGGATGTTCGCGACCGCGATGAGGCCGACCTGGCTCGCGACGAAGGCGGTCAGCCACCAGAAGGCGGCGTCGGTGAACCCGTAGCTGTGGAGTCCGATGCCCAGCATGTTGGTCCCGAACCAGCTCCAGCTGGTCACGATGTTGCCGAACACCGCCAGGCACATGAGCCCGCGCTGCTTGACCAATCCCCCCCAGCGGGCGTGCAGAATGAGCGCATTCCAGATCACGATGATGAGGGCCCCGTTCTCCTTGGGGTCCCAGCCCCAGAACCTGCCCCACGACTGGTCCGCCCAGATCCCGCCCAGGGTCGTCCCGACAAAACTAAAGAGGGTCGCAAAGCAGACGATGCCGTAGACCATCCTGGCGAGCGCGTCGGCCGTGGCCTTGTCCAGGGTGGAGGTGAAGACGCCCCGCAGGACGTAGATGACGGCCAGCACCCCAGCCAGGAAGGTCGAGGCGTAGCCGATCGTTACCACGACAACGTGGGTCCCGAGCCAGAAGTTTGAGTCGAGGACGGCCCGCATCATCTCCAGGGTGTCGCCTGCCAGGGCGAGGTGCTGGGCGATGATCAGCGTCGCGAAGCCGATCATGCCGGCCGCGGCCGTGCCGATCGCATTCTTGTAGACGGCCTCCAGGACCAGGCACAGGGCGACCGAGCCCCATCCGATGAAGATCGCGGAGCTGTAGAGGTTCGTGACCGGCGGCCTGCCCTCAAGCCACATGCGGGTGGCGATGCCGGCGGTCGCGACCAGCCAGCCGAGCGCCACCAGGCCGAAGGCGGAGCGGCGCGCGGGCTCCGTCCACTTTATCCAGGAGAGGGCTGCGAAGAAGAAGGCACCGAGGTACATCCACATGCCGGCGTAGAAGGGCTGGGCGCGGTTGAAGAGCGCCTCGGTGCGCGCCTTCTGGGCCATGAACTGCTGCAGCACGCTGCCGCCGTTGCGGTCGTTCGCCGCGTCCTTCAGCGCCTGCTGGTGCTTCAGATGCATCGGGTCGCTGTACTCGGGCGCTGCCGTGCAGCACAGCGCGTCGCACCACCCGCGCTGCGCCAGGGGCGCCGTCTCTCTCACGCCGTACGGGTCTGTGGTCCAGCGCTTGAGGCCATCGAAGCGGAAGTAGAGCCCAGCAACCGCCATCTGGTCCCCCTCCGTGGATTCAAGCCGGAATTTGGAGATCAGCGTGTTCCCCCGCCCCGCCGCGCAGCTGTGCCCCGTCAGCGCCTGCGGGCGATGCGGACGGCGCCGGGCGCTGGGCGCGGGGC
>CAISPT010000102.1 GCA_903887455.1 uncultured Opitutaceae bacterium
CACCGGTATCCCCCCTGAGCCAGTATTGGCCCTTGGTATAGTCGGGAATGATGTTGGCGGCGGCTCCCCCTTTGACGACCACCCGGTGAATCCGGGAGGTGGGCTTGATATGCTCGCGCATCAGCGCCATCGCGTGATCGAACAGCATCAGTGCATCCAGCGAACTGCGCCCAAGCCAGGGCGACGCCGAGGCGTGGGCCGCTCGCCCGAAGAATTCCACGTCGAAGGCGGCGGCGGCTAACCGAGTGCGGTTGACCACCCGGTTCTGGTCATCCGGATGCCACGTGAGTGCCAAATCCACTCCCGTGAAAGCACCATCGCGTATCATGTAGGTCTTGCCGAAAAGCACCTCCTCCGCCGGGGTGCCGAACAACTTGATGGTGCCCGTCAGATGCCGGGCGATTCGCTCGTGGTTTGCCGCCACGGCAGCGGCAGTTGAGGCGGTGCCCAATAGGTTGTGACCGCAGCCATGTCCGGGGCCGTCCTGGACCAAGGGTTGTGCCTTTGCCACGCCGCCCGCCTGGGAAAGTCCCGGTAGGGCATCGTATTCGGCCAAGAAACCGATCACGGGACTGCCTGAGCCGGCGGTTGCAACGAAGGCGGTAGGTTCGCCGCCGACGCCCCACGTCACCTGGAAGCCTTCTTTCTCCAATGTCTGCGCCAGCAGCGCCGAGGATTTCTTCTCCTGCAGGGCCAGCTCGGGTGACTCCCAGATTTGCTGGGCGATCGCCTCCCACCTTGAAGCGGACTCGTCAAGGTAGGCGTCGGTCGGCCGGGGTTCCGACCGGCAGTTTGTCCCAAGGCTTAAAGCGAGGCTAAGCAGCAGTAACAGGTGCGTGATCCGGCGCCGGCAAGTGGGGAGTGTGTTCACGTGGAGGGGGGCAAAGCTAGGTTTGGAACTCGATCAGGTCCTAAATGGCATGCAGCTCATTCTGATGCCCATGCGGCTTCTCGCCTAAAGGCATGGGGAAGTGCTGCCGGGCGTCGTTCAATTCGGCAAGTGCCGTCTATTCTGCGGTCCTGAGCAAACGCTATTACGGAGCGAAATCGGCGTGAGTCGCGGAATGTCGGGGTCGGTTTCGATTCCTTACATGGCCTCCGAAGGACGAAACGCCCCCGGATCGGATCAAGAAATATGTGATTTGTGACCAGTCTTAGCTTGACCGGTGTGGGTTAAAATGGGTTGAAATGGGGTATTGTGGGGCGGGTAGTTCTCCCGCTTACCCCATGGCTCATCCCGGCAAAGCATTTTTCACGGGCCTTTTTAGGCACACCCTCGACGACAAGGGTCGCGTCACGGTCCCTTCGGCTTGGCGCGCGGCTCATGTCGAGGGCGACGTCTTCCTGGCGACCCCGCACCCGGACGGCTACGTCGCGGTGCTGCCGCCCTCGGAGGTGGAGAAGCTCCACTCAAAGATCGCGCAGATGGCGCTCAGCGACGGACCGGGCCAGGACTTCGCGTCCCGGTTCTTCGCGCAGACCCAGTCATTCTCGTTCGACAAGCAGGGACGCGTCGGCCTCTCGGCCGATTTGCTGGAGCACGCCGGGATCGTGAAGGACACGGTCCTCGTGGGCTCCCTGACCAAGTTCAACATGTATTCGCCTTCCCGGTGGCAGAAGGTCGAGGCGCGCACCTCCGGGGAGAACTTCGGCGACATCATGC
>CAISPT010000103.1 GCA_903887455.1 uncultured Opitutaceae bacterium
CCAGGCGGGTGAACAGCTCGGATTCGGCGGTGGTGTAAAGGCTCGGGTCAATGGGCACGGTGTGAAGGGAATGTCTGGATCAGTGGCCTGCGGAAGCCTGACGGAGGCGCTTATGACCAAGAAGCTGCGATTCACGGCCCGCCGCGACCTTTTTTTTCCGGGAATGGGTCCCCTCCGGCGTGAATTCACCTGATGGTCACATTGTGCCGGGCGGGTCCGGGCCAGAGGGCCCCAAAATTCTGTTGCACGTCCTTGGGGCAGGTCTCTACTTTCAACCTTTTAGGTAAATGCAAACCCACGGTCCGAAACGGGTCTACACGCCACATTCGCTGGAGTACTGGTTCGACATCCTTGCGGACGACTGGGCCGACACGTTCTCGGAGAGCCAATTGGAGGAGGGGCGTCGGATCTACCGCAGCGGCGAGGTGAGGGAGCTTGAGCTCACGGACCGCGATGCGATCATCCACAGGAGAATCGAGAAGAAGGACGAATACGCCGTCATCGAGTGGGCCGCGGGCGCCCTGTCCGTGCGCAGCTCGACGACCGACCGGGAAATCGCCCATGCCCTTGCCGTTGCGGGACTTCATGAGATCGAGGAGCTCGTGGCCGACGAGATCTCTCCGCTGCCGGTGGAGGCAGGCTCGGAGGTCCAGCACAGCTCGATAGGGGGCAACGGCAAGTCAGGTGCGACGGTGGAGCCCGTTCGCACGGCCCCCGTCGCCCGCTTGAACGGCCCGTCCCGGCCGCTCCTGCTTGTCTTCAAGATCAAGTCCTCGGGCCTCTCGTTCCAGGCCTGCTGGGTCGACGCCGACAAGAAGACCCGCCACCCGGCGCTCGGGCCGGACGCCCACGCCGGCGGCAACGGGCACGTCTCAAGCGGTGAGCGCGCCAAGCTGATCGGCCTGGCGGCGTATGCGCGCAAGGCCCACTTCCAGTACAATCAGGAGACCGGGGCCTACCTGATGGAGTCACTGGTCGAGATCCCCAACTTCCTGAAGGTCACGCTTCCCCTGTGGAAGCGGGTGTTCTCAATCGAGCTCGACGACAAGACGGCCAACCTGCTGAAGGGAACCCGCTCGATCGAGATCGAGGCGGTCGCCGAGCGTTCGCCCGGGGACGCGGGGCTCAACCTCCGCTGGATCTTCAGGACCGGCGAGCGGATGCTGACGGACAGCGAGGTTTCGGCACTGGTCAAGCGCGGCGGCCAGCCGGTGATCCTCCCGAACCTCGGGATCGTGGCCCTCTCGGCTGAGAAGTGGGAGTCCTTCAGCTCATGGAGGCGCAACATCGAGGAGACGCAGGAGGGCGGCGCGGCCCAGCTCCAGTACCTGATCTTTTCCCTGTTCAACGACGCCCGGCTCAAGCTCACTCTCTCCCCGGAGATGGAGGCCTGGCGGCAGAAGGTGCTGGCGACGCCCGATTCGCCGCCGCAGGTCGCGGCGATCCTTAGGCCCTACCAGCGCCGCGGCGTCGAGTGGATGCACCACCTCTGCGAGGTCGACTGCCACGGGCTCCTCGCCGACGAGATGGGCCTCGGCAAGACCCTTCAGGTGCTCTCGCTCCTGGCCGCCCGGCCCCTGCGCGACCGCCCGAGCCTGATCGTCTGCCCGGCGAGCGTGGTGCCCGTCTGGCGGGAGGAGATCTCAAAGTTCTTCCCGGAGCTGGCCGTCGACGTCCTCAAGACCGGCAACGACTTCGGCGTGAACAAGGCCCCCGTGATCTGGCTGTGCAGCTACACCCAGCTCAGGAAGCACCGCGGCCTGCTGGACAGCTTCGAATTCGGCTACGCGGTCCTCGACGAGGGACAGTTCATCAAGAACCCCGACGCCAAGGTGACGCAGACCTGCTTTGCGGTGCGCTCCCGCCACCGGATCGTCCTCACGGGCACGCCGCTTGAGAACCGCCAGCTCGACCTCTGGAGCATCTTCCGGTTCCTGCTGCCGGGCCTCCTCGGGTCCCGCTCCTCGTTCGAGGGGTCGCTCAATGCCGACCGCGAGGGCACGCTCACCCGCCTGAGGGCGCAGCTTGCCCCGTTCATCCTCCGCCGGACAAAGAAGGAAGTGGCCCAGGAGCTACCCCCCAAGGTCGAGATGGACCTCATCTGCCCGCTGACCGACGTCCAGCGGGCGGAGTACGCGCGAATCTGCACGGAGGGCCTGGAGCGCCTGGGCGACGACGTGGGCTCGGCGATGAGGGAGAAGTCCTTCGGCTTCCTCGCCCTCCTGACCCGCCTGAGGCAGACGTGCTGCGACCCGGACATGCTGCCCTGGCTGAAGGCTCCGCTCACCGACTCGGGCAAGATCAACCTCTTGGTCGAGAAGCTGGCCGAGATCGTGGGAAGCGGGCACAAGGTGGTCATCTTCTCCCAGTTCGTGATGCTCCTGGACCGCGTCCGCGCAGCCCTGGTGCAGAACTTCCCGGAGCTGCCGCGGTACGAGCTGACCGGAATGACGCTCGACCGCCTGAAGCCCGTGCAGGCCTTCCAGGGCGCCCCGGGAGCGGCCGCGATGCTCGTGTCCCTCAAGGCCGCGGGGACGGGCATCACCCTGCACGCGGCAGACTACGTTTTCCTGCTCGACCCCTGGTGGAACCCGGCCGTCGAGGCGCAGGCCGTCGACCGCGTCCACCGGATCGGTCAGACGAACACCGTGTTCGTCTACCGGATGGTGACGGCCGGCACGGTCGAGGAGAGGATCCAGGCCCTGAAGGCCTCGAAGAAGGACCTGTTCGACAAGCTTGTGGGCGGGCTCGGAGGCGACTTCGACCTGAGCCAGCACTTCTCCTCCATGAAGAGCCTGGTCCAGCTGACGGCCTCGGCGGAGCAGGAGATGCCCGAGCGCTGGAGCGAGGGCTCCGCGCAGGCCGTTCCCGCCGCTCCGGCCCCGGAAGCCAGCGCGCTACCCGCAGCCCCTTCCGACGCCCCTCAGGGATAGGCCCCACCCCGGGGCTAACTGGCCGGCCTCCGGGCCCTCCGCGCCTTTCTTGCCGGCGCCTCCTTCGCCTCGGACTCCGCCTGGGGCACCCCGGACGGAGCTTCCTCCCCGGGCCTCCTTATCCTCAGGAATTGGACGTTCTCGGCCACGACCTTCATCCGGGAGCGGTTGGCGCCGCTCACCTTGTCCTGCCACTGGTCGACATCGATCCTGCCTTCGACAAGGACCAGCGAGCCGAGCGTAAGGAAGTGGGCGCAGGCCTCGCCGGGCGGCCCCCAGACCTCGATGTCGTTGATGTAGGTGGTGTGGGTCTGCTTCTCGCCGCTCTCGTCCCTTGAATTGCGGTTGATCGCGACGTTGAGCAGGCAGAGCGCCTGGCGGTCGCCCGAGGGCTGGAAGCGGAGCTCGGGGGCCTTCGTCAGGTTCCCGATGAATGCGTAGCGGTTGAGGTAGGGCATGGGAAAGTCCGGTGGCCGCTGCTACTGCTTGGGCGGGGGCTCCGTCGCCGACGTCGCCCCGGCGCGTGCCTCCAGTTGAGCGATCCGCGCCTCGGCACTCGACAGGAGCTCGGCGAGGCGGCCCGACTGCTCCTTCAGCTCGAGCGCCTGGGCCGATAGCTCGCGGCTGCGGCGCATGACCTCCCCGAGCGAGGCGTCCATGCGGGCCGCGCTCTCCCGGTTCGCGGCGACCTCGGCCGCCAGCTCCTGGGGGAGTAGGCCCGGCTGGTAGGCAAGCTCGCCCCGGGAGATCTCGCCGGCCACCAGGCGCAGCGAGGCAGGGGAGGGGGAGAGGGACGCGGCATCGCTCTGCCTCACCAGGGTAAGGTGGCCGTCCAGGAGCATGAGCCGGTACGAGGCAGGAAGGGCAATCCGGTCGGGAAGGCCCACGGGCTCCGCGGCGGGTGCCTGCGCGGAGGCTGCCGGCGGGGGCGGCCGGGTGGCGCAGCCGGCCAGGAGCGCCAGAGCCGCGAGGGGGATAGTGATTGGTCGAGTCATCCCGGGGGCCCCTGGTTCCTTGGAAGCCGGATCCCCGGCGCAGCCTGGTCGGGGTCTATCGACTGCTCCACAAAGAGGTAGAAGGTCTTGCCTGCGGGAATCCGCACGTAGGCTCCCCTGCGCGCGACCTCGTCGCGGATCCGCGACGCGACCTGCCCGAGGAGGTCCGAGGCGCCGGTCCCGACCGAGCCGACGACCGCGTTGGCCAGCGTGGGGGCCACCTCCCTTGCGCCGAGGACTCCAGGAAGGCCCGCCGCCGGCTGCTGCCGCTCGGCGACGGCCACGGCCCCCTGGGCGAGGCCGCTGAGGGCGGCGGCAGCCATGAGTCTCGCCTCGCGGTCACCGGCGGTCGATATCGTATCTCCGGAGAGGCCGTCGGCCCCGTCGTCGGGGCCCCACGAGGGGGCCGGGCGGCCCGCACCTGCCGGCGATTCGCTCCGGTCGAGCGCGCGGGCGCGGAGCGGGAGCTCAAGGCCGCCCGGCCCGCCGTCCCTTGCGCTGAGCACCACAGTCCATTCCCCGCTGTCGACCAGCCTTCCGCGGCCGTCGCGGTCGAGCACGGGCTCGGGCCTGGCGTAGCCGAGGGCCTCCGAGCCGGCCGGGATGATGACCGATCCCTCCCAGCACAGGTCCTCTGTCACGAGCGCGACGATGGGTGTCGAGCGGGCGGTGACGCTGTCGAGGGTCTCCACGAGCTGGCACTTGACGAGCCTGCCGAACGGCACGACGCGCGCCCGCCGCGCCGGCGCCGTGCCCCCCTCCTTCGCCGCCGAAATGCGTGCCGCGCCAGGCTCGTCGATCCGCATCCGGAAGATCTCGGGCAGGGACTTCTTCTCGTCGCGGCGCCGGCTCTGCGGAGCGCCAGGGGACGGCTCCTGGGGGGGCTGCGCCGCCGCCTCGGCCGTCACGTCCTGGACCGGCTTCGGTCGCTCGACCTCACGCCTGATCGAGGCGGCGACAGGGGAAGCCTCCCGCTGGGACTCGGTTGGGCTGATCTGCTCCGGGGGCAGCCGGGTCGGGAAGGACTCCCTTGCCGCCGGGGGCGGGCTTTGCCTCGCCGCCCCCCTGAACGCGAGGACGGCCACGACCGCCGCTGCCGCTGCCAGCAGGGCAAACCGCAGGGAGATCGCGCCCCGCCGAGCCGATGATGCTGCGACCGCGCTCATGGTCCCAGGCCGGGCAGGCCGATGCCGAGGACGGGGCGCGGGTTCGCGGAGGCGAGGAGCCGGGCGCTTATGCGGAAAGTGTTTTCCGGGAGCAACCTGGTGGGGAGCCCGTCCGGCGCGCGCCCGATCACGAGGATCGCCGCGGCGTCCGCCCCGGGGCCGAGCTCGCCGGGAAAGTCGACGGTCGTGACCGGGTAGACGCGGTCACCAGCGCGCAGGGTCCACCCGGAGGGATCAAAGACCAGGCGCCTGGCCGTCGCGTTCTCGACGCCCACGCAGATCCCGAGGCTGTCGGTCGTCGCGTCCCGGACCGCGAACCGCTGCGTGAGGACGAAGTCTCCGAAACTCTCCGGGGCCGTGCGGAGTTCGGAGAGACCGAGCGCCGGGTTCACTGAGGCGAGGGCCCTGGCGCCGGCTGCGGTGGTGTTCAGCATGAGCCTCATCGTGGTGACAAGGCCGAGGAGCGATTCCGGGCTCGGAGCGCGGTACAGCGCCTGCGGAGCCTCGCCGCGAAGGGTGAAGCGGGGCGCGGCGTCGGGCTTCGGCGCCGCGTCGAAGAAGACCGCCTTCCTCCACGCCAGTCCCGCGGGGGCGGGCACGAATTCCACCGGGATTCCCCGGGTGCCGCCACCGGGAAGCTCGAAGACGAGGTCGAGGACCCGGTGGGCGCCTGGGGAAACCGGAGTCACGAAGACCCGCGCCGTCCCCTTCGGGGCCTCAACCACGAAGTCGCCGGCGTACTTTTCGGGGTCCGGAGTAAACCCCCTGCCCGCCCACTCGAGCACGGGCCAGGGGAAGTCGAGCTCGACGGTGTTCTCGGGCTCCGTGGGGACGGAGACCGTCCGGTGCTCCTCCTGCTCCGGCGGCAGGGGAACGCGGACGATACCCTGAACGTCGCCGTCGCCGAGCGCCCTGACACCGGCGAGGGCAACCGGCAGAGCGAGGAGAGCGAGCGCCCTCACGGGGCCTCCTTCCCGCCCGGCCAGCGAACGACCGCCCTGTGGCGAACCACCACGAAGGGGTACCGGCCCTGCTGGAGAGCGTCCTCCTGGGGCGCGAGCTCCACGATCAAATGGAATTCGCCCGCGGGAGGCTGGTAGGGCAGGCCCTCGACTGCCCCCGAGCGCACCAGGAAGCCCCTGACGCGGTACCGCGGGCTTGGTCCGTCGTCCAGGATGTCGATCCCCTCGACCTCGGGGTGGTCGTAGAGGTTTCTCCTGCGCCTGGCGGGAGATTCAGAGCGGACATCGGCGTCGAGTGTCCTCCAGCTTTCCCCGACGAAGATCCGGCGCGCGAGCTCGGGGTAGGACAGGCCCGAGGGATTGCGGGTGAAGTAGGCCTGGGCGGCCTGGAGTAGGATCTCGCGGTACAGGGAGCTTGAGGCGTCCGCGGGCTTGACGGGACCGTAGCGGATCGTCCCGGCGCCGTCGACCGAGTAGGCCCAGACCCCGCGGCTCAGGTTGGAGGTCCCCCGCTCAAGGAGTGTCAGCGAGAGGAGGGGGGAGGCGACCGCCACGACCATGGAGAGGACCCGGACCTGGTGCTCGCCCACCCAGCGCGCAGCCGGCGTGAACGTCGAGCGCACCGTGGCGCCGCCTGCCGGCCCCGTGCCCGACGCACGGCGCTCCAGGCCCGGAATTTCGGTCTCCGCCTCGCTCATCGGCGCGCACCGAAGCACGGACGGCGTTATGAGACAAGTCGAATATTACGTTTTAACTGTCTTAACGGGGGACCACGGGCACGGGCCCCTCGCCCGACTCTACCCACTTCTCGGCGCGGCTTAGGAGCGCGGAAGACGCCCGGTCGAAAGAGACCAGCCTGGCGGCGCCCGAACGGGCCGGCGTCGCGTTCACGAAGTAGAGCGTGGAGGCGGCCTTCTCGCCCGGCAGGGGCGGGGGCGCCAGCCTGCGGATCGTCCCGGCGTAGCCCATCTTCAGGCGGAGCGCGCGCCGCCTCGCGAGTGCGGTGAGGAGGCGTTCGAAGGCGGCCTGGCGCTGTGAGGAGGTCATGGGATTCTGGAAAAGCCGAAGAGAAAGCGTTTGCTAAACGTGTCCAATCAGGCTACGTAAGTTTTCAGCCGTTTTCAACCAGCTTATAAGAGTATTGTTCCCACTGAAACGTCATGAGTGACAAGACCAAACGATCCGAGGCCCAAATGAGGGGCTTCTCCGCAGCCGCCGCTTCCCGCGGCCTTTCCGAGCCCGACGTCGTCGACTTCCTCCCGCTTCCCGTCTACCCGCTTCTCGGCGTGCAGGTGCACTGCGTGCGCTGGCAGAAGATTGTACAGGGCATGAAGAAGAAGGGCGTCATCGTGCGGGTCCACCGGGAAAGCGACAGGGGTGGCCTCTTCAAGGCGGCCTCAAGGGTTGGCGTGAAGCTCACGAGCAGGCGCTGTGCCGGTGCCCCCGGGGAGGGGGCGAGTTGGCTCGTGCGCATCCGCGAGGCCAACGGACGCAACGCTGCCTTGATCGACGCGGCCGATCCGACGGCCTCGGATAGGGGACGCTACCGCGCCCTCGGACTCCTCATTTTGCAGCGCGGCTCGCTTGCGGTCCAGGGCCGGGACATGGCGGTCGCCCTCCACCGCTCCCTCAGGGAGTTCATCCGGGACAACGGCCTCGCCGGCCGGCGCCAGCGGAACGCGGTGGTCGTGGCGCCCGGCTCGGACGGCGAGTTCACGGTCTCCGTGGCCCCCTCGATCCGGGCGGCGTTTTCGGAGCGGGAAAAGAACAAGTCGCCTGCAGCTTGACGCACCTGTAGGACTTGTCCAAATAGCGGGGTATGCCGACCCGCCCCGTCTCCCTGGGAAACCTGGCCCGGCTCAGGGGCCTGCGCGGACACCTTGAGTCCGCGGTCCTTGGCCAGTCGGAGGCGATCCGGGGGCTCTCCGACGCGCTGCTTGCCGGGGAACTCGGCCACGCCAGGCCGGGGAGGCCGAGGAGCATCCTATTGCTCCTGGGCCCGACGGGCACGGGTAAGACGAGGGCGGTGAAGGAGGCGAGCGCCTACCTCTACGGGCCCCAGGCTCTGGCGCGGGTGAACGCGGCCGAGTTCTCATCTGCGGAGCGCGTGCCGCTCCTCCTCGGCGGGGTACAGGGTGAGGAGGGGCTGCTGTCCTCCCTTGTCGGCGCTCTCAGCCGGACGGGCGGCGGAATCCTGCTCTTAGACGAGATCGAGAAGGCCCATCCGAGCGTCGCCGACCACCTCCTCGGGATCGAGGACGGATCCGTGACGACGGCGTCGGGGCGCCAGCTAGACCTCTCGGGTCTCCATCTGGCCGTCACCTCTAACGTCGGGTCGGCGGGCGTGGTGGAGATGGCCGGCGTCTCGCCCGCGTCGGTCCGACGCTATGTCGAGCAGGAGGCCTCCGCCCAGTTCAGGCCCGAGGTCTTTGCCCGCTTCACCGCGGTCCTCGTGTTCGCGCATCTTTCAAGGGACATCCAGATGGACGTCTGCCGCCAGATGCTCGACGACGAGGTGGCCTTCCAGGCGGCCAGGCTTTCCGAGGCCTTCGGCCATCCCCACGCGATCCGTGTCTCCCCGGAGGTCTGCGGGAGGCTGGCCGGTGAGGGCTGGCACCGGAGGCTTGGCGCCAGGCCCATGCGCAACGCCGTGGAACGGAGGGTGCGCGAGGCGCTGGTGGAGGCGCGCCTTTCCGGGGCGCTCGGGCCCGGCGTCCGCGAATCGGTCCTTGCGGCGGCCCGGGGGGAGGGGCTCCGCGCCTTTGTGGCGCGCAGCCCCGTCCTGCTCTAGAGGCGCGGATCAGCTCCGGTCAGGGAAGGGCGGTGGCGGAAGCACCGGCCGTGCGCCCGTCTTCAGGTCGGCGAGAATCTCCTCGATGGCACGGTCCAGCTGCTGGTCGGTGCCCGCGAACTCCTTGGCCGGGTCGTTGTCGACCACGATGTCCGGGTCGACGCCGTGGCCCTCAACGGGCCACTCCTTTCCATCCCTGGAGTAAGGGGCGAACTCGGGCCGGTTCAGGAAGCCACCGTCCACGATCGGAAGCGAGTTCACGATCCCGACGACGCCTCCCCAGGTCCGCTTTCCGATGAGCTTGCCGAGGCCGCTCACGCGGAAGCGGTAGGGGAACACGTCGCCGTCCGACGCCGAGAACTCGTTCATCAGGAGAACCTTGGGGCCGAGGTGCATCTGCACGGGGTCGGTGTGGGGCGTGGCGTTGCGCGGCTTCTCAAAGTAGGTGAGCTCGCGGCTAAGACGCTCGATCACCATGGGTGAGACGAACCCTCCGCCGTTGTCGCGGTCGTCGATGATCAACGCCTCCTTGTGCAGCTGCGGGTAAAAGCGCTGGGCGAACTCCCCGAGCCCCGCGAAACCCATGTCGGGGATGTGGATGTAGCCCACGCGCCCGCCCGTCCTCTGCGTGACATAGTCGATGTTGTGCTCCACCCAGGTGCGGTAGTAGAGCGGCGCCTCGTCCGCTGTCGGGATGACCGTCACGGTCCTTGCGCCTTCCTCGGCCGGTGTCGCGTTCACCCGGAGAGTGACCTGTTTGCCGGCCTTGCCGACCAAGGCCGAGTAGATGTTCGCAAGGTCGCGCACCGGCTTGCCGTCCACGGCCAGGACGTAGTCGCCGGCCTTCACGTCGACCCCGACCTCGGTGAGCGGCGATCGCTCCTTCTCGACCCAGTTCTGGCCCCTTAGGATGCGGTCGATTCGGTAGGACCGGCTCTTCGGGTCACGCGAGAGCTCGGCGCCGAGGAGGCCGACCTTCACCCTGGGGGCCTGCGGACGGTCGCCCCCTCCCGTGTAGGCATGGCCGCTGTGGAGCTCCCCGATCAGCTCCCCGACTAGGTACGTGAGGTCGTAGCGGGTCTGCACGTAAGGCAGGAGCGCCGCGTACTTGTCGCGCATCGCGACCCAGTCGACGCCGTTCATCGTGGGCGAGAAGAAGAAGTCCCTCATCTGGCGCCAGCACTCGAAGTAGATTTGCCGCCACTCGGCGCGGCGGTCGACCGTCAGCTCGAGGTCCGAGAACGGGAGCTTGTCCTTCATCTCAAACTTGGCGGTCGGCAGGTCGATGATCGCGAAGTCCTTGCCCACGTTGACGAGCATCTTCTTGCCGTCGCGGGTCACCTCGTAGCCGCCTGCCGAGCCGAGGGAGGTCTCTTTGAGCTCCTTCAGGTCGAAGAACGCGAGCTGCTTCCCGGGGGCATCATCGTCCTCGTCGCCCTGGCCGTCCGAGCTTGCCCGCAGGTAGTAGACTTTGTCGGCCACGGCGGTCAGCGTGTCGTAGTTGGACGCCTTGACCGGCAGGGCGATCAGGCGGTTGGTGATCCCGTCCTCGTCGACCTTCACGACCACGGGCTTCGGGACCTCGTCCTTCTTCTCGTCCTTGGCCTCCGCCTTCTTGGTGTCGGCCTTCGGGTCTGACGCGGTCTCGACCTCATCGCTTTTCGGTTTGAAGGGGGAGGGGGTGTCCTTCGCCAGCGCGAGCAGGTAGACCCGCTCCTCGTCCTTGAACACGTGCTCGATCTCGCTGTCGCTCATCGTGGGCTTGAAGTCCCGTCCCGAGGCGAGGACTAGGAACTTGCCGTCGGAGCTGAAGCTCGGTTCACCCGACTCGTACCAGCCGTCGGTTGCGGCGAACTTATGCCCGTCCTTCAGGCTGTAGAGCCAGACCTTCTGGAGCGTGGCGTCGTCGGGGCGCGTCCAGGCCACCCAGGCGCTGTCGGGCGACCAGGCGTACTGCCGGATTTGGGCCGCCGTCGCCGTGTCCACGAGCGTCACCTGCCTGGTCGCCACATCCACGATGCGCAGGCGCTGGAGCCGGTCGGACCAGAGGAGCTTCGTGCTGTCCGGCGACCACAGGGGTTCGTAGTAGTAGGTGTCCGCCCCGCCGGTGAGCTGCACGGGAGCGCCGCTACCGTCCTGGGGCCTCACGTAGAGCTCGTTCTCGCCCGTTTCGTCGGAGATGTAGGCGATCGTCTTTCCGTCAGGGGACCAGTCGGCGTCCCTCTCGTGGACGCCCGCCTTTGTGGTGAGCAGCCGCGTGGAACCATCCTTCGCGGGGACCGAGAAGGTGGCCCCGCGGGCGTTAACGACGGCTCGCTTTCCGTCGGGGGAAGGGGTCACGTTTTCCACGTACGCCGCGACATTGATCAGCTCCTGCCTCGAGGTGACAAAGTCGTCCCTCACCATGATCGGCACCTGCCTGGCGGTTCCCGTCTTCGTGTCGAAGGACCAGATGGCCCCCGCCTCCTCGAAGACGATCACCCCGGCGCCCATCGAAGGAAACTTGATGTCAAAGTCCTTGAAATGGGTGAGCTGGACGGTGGCCTTGGTCGCGAGGTCGTAGCTGTAGAGGTTCAGGCGCTTCGCCCCGTCGGCGGGCCTGTCGGAGAGGAAGTAGATGCGGTTGTCCGGACCCCACATCGGGATCACGTCGGAGGCGGGATTGTTCGTGATGTCCTCGATCGCCCCTGTCTTCAGGTCGTAGATCCAGATGTCGTCGGCCATTCCGCCCCGGTAGTCCTTCCAGGTTCTGAACTCCCGGAAGATGCGGTTGTAGGCTATTTTGGTGTCGTCGGGGGAGAACGAGAGAAACCCGCCCCTCGGCACGGGCAGGCTGCGAGGGAGGTCGCCGTCCATGCCGACCGCCAGGAGCTGGCCGTTGAACGCGTCAGGGGACTTTGCGCGGGAGCGGTAGACGACCTCCGCCGTAGTGTTCCTCCAGGCCATCACGATGTTGTTGGGTCCGAGGCGGTCGCTCACGTCGTCGCGGTCGACGTCTCCCGTGTAGGTGAGGCGCTTGGGTGTCCCGCCCTCGGCCGGCATCAGGTAAACTTCGGTGTTGCCGTCGTACTGGGCCGTGAACGCGAGCTGGCTGCCGTCGGCGGAGAAGCGCGGGAAGATCGCGTAGCCCGGGCCGTTGGTGAGGCGCCGGGCGACGCCGCCGTCCATGCCGACCGAGTAGAGCTGGTCGGCGTAGGAGAAGACGATCTGCCGGCCGTTGGTGGCCGGGAAACGCAGAAGCAGGGTCTGGTCGGGCGCGGAACGGGCCGGGGCCGCGCCGGCAACCAGGGCCAGCGCGGCGCCTGAAAGGAGGGCTTTAAGCATGGGGGATGGAGGGGGTTTTTTGTTGCCCCAAACCTAGGCGATGTGCTCCGGCCTGCCAATCCGTATGCGACGAAATTAACCCACGCTAAGCAAAAGAACTGAAGCTACTTACACTGATTCGAGCAACTTGTAGAGGCGTTTGACCATGCCCGAGGCATCCTCAAGGAGGCCGGCCGAGATGAGCGCGTTGTCGAGGATCTGCTCGGCAACCAAGCGACCCTTATCCGGGGCCGCGGTCCTCAGCTCGGAGAGGCGCTTGATCACGGCGCTCCTCGGGTTGATCTCAAGGTTGACCCTCAGGGGCGACTGCTCGCCTTCCTTGTTCATGGCCTTCATCAGGCGGCGCATGTGCGGGGACATGAACTTGTCGGCATTGAGCGCGAGGGCAGGGGAGTCGACGAGCCTGTCGCTGGCCTTCACCTCGGCCACCCGCTCGCCGAGCGTTTCCTTCAGCCACGGAAGCAGGGCCTTCACCTCCTCCTCGCCGAGCGCACCCTCGGCCTTCGGGGCCTCGGACAGCTTGACGTCGGCGTGGTCGGCGGCAGCGATCTTCTTGCCGTCGAACTCGCGGACGTTGTTCATCACGTACTCGTCCACGCTCTCGTAGCAGAAAAGCACCTCGAGGTTCCTGGCCTTGAAGCCCTCCAGGTAGGGCCCCGCCTCGATGGCGTCGCGGCTCGGCCCAACAAGGTAATAGATCTCCTTCTGGTCGGCCCCCATGCGCGTCACGTAGTCGGCCAGCGACGTCGACTTGCCCTTCTCCGTCAGCGACGACTCGAAGCGCAGGAGCTTCATGATCGCGTCCTTGTTGGCGAAGTCCAGGGCCGCCCCCTCCTTCAGGAACACCCCGAACTCCTTGTAGAACTCGGCGTAGGAATCGGGCCTGTCGCGCGCCTCCTCGTCCAGGAACTTGATGAACCGCTTGGTGATCACCCGGCTGAGCTTCTCCACGAGCGAGCGGTCCTGCATGGTCTCGCGCGAGATGTTGAGCGGCAGGTCCTCGCTGTCGACGACCCCCTTCAGGAAGCGCAGCCACTCCGGCAGCAGGTCTTTCGGGCGCGCGTCGATCAGGACCTTTCGGCAGTAGAGGGCGACGGCGGGCTCTAGCCTCGCTAGGCCCATCTTCTCGGTGTTGTCCTTCGGGACGAACAGGAGCGCGTTGATCGAGAGCGGGGCGTCGGCGCTGAAGTGCAGGCGCAGGCGGGGCTTCTCCGAGTCGTGGGCCTGGAACTTGTAGAACTCGTCGTACTCCTCCTCCTTGATCTCGCTCTTGCCGCGCAGCCAGAGGGCCTGGACCGTGTTGATCCTCTTGCCGTTTAGGTTGATCGGGAACGAGACGAAGGCGCTGTACTTCTCGATGATCTCCTTCACGCGCCACTCCTCGCTGAACTCCGAGCACTCGTCCTTGAGTTCGACCACGATCTTCGATCCGCGCCTCTCTCCGGCGCTCTCCTCGATGGCGTAGCTTCCCGCCCCGTCGCTGCTCCAAAGAAGCCCGGGCTCGGCGGGACGCCAGGAGTGCGTGTAGACCTTGACCGACTTGGCGACCATGAAAGCCGAGTAGAAGCCGACGCCGAACTGGCCGATCAAGCCCGCGGCCTTCTGGTCGCCCTCGCCCAAGGCCTTCACGAAGGCCTTGGAGCCGGAGTGGGCGATTGTGCCCAGGTTCTCGACCAGTTCGCTCCGGGTCATCCCGACGCCGAAGTCCTGGATGGTAAACGTCTTGGCCTTGTCGTCGGTGGTAATGTTGATCTCGGCCTCGGCCTTATCGTCGAAGACCTCCTTCTCCGTGAGGCCCGTGTGGCGCATCTTCTCAAGGGCGTCCGACGCGTTTGAGACGAGCTCCCGCACGAAGATCTCCTTCTCCGTGTAGAGGGAGTGGATCACGATATCGAGCAGCTGCTTGATCTCGGCCTGGAATTCGAAGGTCTGTGGCGTTTCTGTGGGCATGGGTTTTGTAAAGTGGAGGGGAGACCGTAATCCTGTTCGGTCAAAAATCAACGCCGCTCAGGAGGCAAGGGAGGATGCCATGGTTGAACATTCCGGGATATGGGGCATAATGCCCCTATAAGTATGGCCTCAACCTCTCTTGCCAACCCGATCCATCCCGAGACCCGCATCGGGCACGTCCACCTGAAGGTGTCGGACATCGAGCGCTCGCTTGCCTTCTACTGCGGGGTGCTGGGGTTCAAGCTCATGCAGCGCTTCGGCACCGGGGCGGCGTTCATCTCGGCTGGCGGCTACCACCACCACATCGGGCTCAACACCTGGGAGAGCCTGGGCGGGCCGCCGCCCCCGGAGGGGTGCACGGGCCTCTTCCATGTGGCGATCCTCTATCCCTCCCGAGCCGAGCTGGCGGATGCCCTTCTCAGGCTCGTGGCGGCGAAGGTGCCGCTCGACGGGGCGGCTGACCACGGGGTGAGCGAAGCGCTCTACCTGCGGGATCCCGACCGAAACGGCGTCGAGCTCTACGAG
>CAISPT010000104.1 GCA_903887455.1 uncultured Opitutaceae bacterium
GACCCCGTGGTCCCCGGCGTCAAACCCCTTTAAACCCAAATCCGACATGTTCAAACGCAACCTTTGGAAGATCTCGCTGAGCCTGCTGATCCTTGGCTGGGCGATCTTCGCGCTCCTGCCCCTCAAGGACATCCCGTTCCCCGACTACGCCAAGAGCAGGGCCTCCGCGAAGACCGAGGAGTTCAGCGCGCTGCTGGCCAAGGCCGCCGCGATGAAGAAGTCCGGCGCCGCGCCGAGCGAGTTCGTGGCCCTCAAGCAGATCGGCCGCGACCAGCGGCTCGACCTGAGCCAGTACTTCCCCGACGTGCGCCTCGAGGAGTCGCTCAAGAACATCGGCAAGCGAAACGACATCCTCCTTAAGTACCTCCTGGACAGCTCCAAGGGCCGGCTCCAGATGGGCCTGGACCTGCGGGGCGGCATCGGCTTCACGCTCGAGGCCGACCTCGGCACGAAGACGGCCGGCTACGACGAGGAGTCGGCCCGCAAGGAGAAGCTCACGAAGGCGATCGACATCATCAGCGCCCGCATCAACTCGATGGGAGTCGCCGAGCCGCTGGTGCGCGCTGTCGGCACGAACCGCATCGAGGTAGAGATCCCCAACGTCAACACGAAGGACAACCCCGACGTTCTGGACGAGGTGAAGAAGCCCGCGCGCCTCGACTTCAGGATGGTCTACCCGTACGCGACCCCGGACACAGTGCGCCCCGGCGAGATCCCCCCGGGCTACGAGGTGAAGACCTACGACTACGAGAGGCCGGACGGTTCCGACGTCGCGCAGGAGTACTTCGTCAAGCGCATCCCCGAGATGACGGGCGACGCGATCTCGTACTCGACCGTGCAGCACGATTCCTATGGCAAGCCGCTGATCGCGATGCGCTTCACGGCCGAGGGCCGCAAGCGGTTCGCCGCGGTCACACGCGACATCGCCGCCAGCGGTGACAAGTCGAGCGGCCGGCTCGGGCAGCTCGCCATCGTCCTCGACGGAGAGCTCTGCTCGGTCCCGACCGTCAGGGAGGAGATCGACAGCGACAACGCCGAGATCACGGGCTACTTCACCGAGCGCGAGGCCTTCAGGCTCGCGAACGACCTGAACAACCCGCTGGACGTCCCGCTTAAGATCATGACCCAGTACGAGGTCGGGCCCTCGCTCGCCCAGGACGCGGTCGACAGCGGTGTTCGCGCCTCCGTGATCGGCCTGGCGCTGGTCGCCGCGTTCATGCTGACCTTCTACACAACGGGTGGGCTGGTGGCGGTGGCCACCCTCGCCGTGAACCTCGTGATCATCCTCGGCGTCATGGCCAATATCGGCGCCACGATGACCCTCCCCGGCCTGGCCGGTATCGTGCTCACGATCGGCATGGCCGTCGACGCGAACATCCTGATCTTCGAGCGCATGAGGGAGGAGATCGCCCTCGGCAAGACCCTCTCGGTCTCGAACCAGGTCGGCTACATGAAGGCCCTGATGACGATCATCGACGCGCACATCGTGCAGCTGATCATCTGCGCCATCATGATCTGGCTCGGAACGGGCCCGATCCGCGGGTTCGGCGTCACGCTGGCGATCGGTGTCCTCTCGACCATGTTCTCGGTGCTGATCACGGCCCATCTGATCATGGAGCTCCTTATCGACTCCGGCTGGATCAAGAAGATCACGATGCGCCACCTGCTGAAGGCCATCCACGTCGACTTTGTTAAGTTCGGCGTCCCGGCATTCGCCGGGTCATGGATGATCGTCCTCCTCGGCCTCGGCGTCGTGTTCTACCAGGGCAACAAGATCTTCGGTATCGACTTCTCGGGCGGTGACGTCGTCACGCTCCGCTACCACGACAAGCTCGACGTGGCCAAGATCCGCGACGTGGCCGACCAGGCGCGCGTGGGCGAGGTGAACGTGAACTACGAGAGCGCGCTCGGCGGCGGCGGCGAGCAGCTCAAGATCGAGACCCCGGCGGGCCGCTCCGGCGAGCTCCTGGACGCCCTCCAGAAGAAGTACCCCGAGGCCGGCTACACCAAGGCAGGCGAGGACCACGTCGGAGCCTCCATCGGGCGCGAGATCATGTTGAACGCGGCCCTGGCGGTCGGCGTCTCCATGCTCACGATCCTGGTCTACATCGCCTTCCGCTTCGAGTTCGGCTTCGGCGTCGGCGCCATGGTGTCCACCCTCCACGACATCCTGATGACGATCGGCATCTTCGTCCTCAC
>CAISPT010000105.1 GCA_903887455.1 uncultured Opitutaceae bacterium
CCCGCTTTTCTGCTTCAACCAGTTTGGAGACGTCGAACGCTCCATGCTCAGGGAGGGGAACGTCCACAGCGCCAAGGATTGGAGGAATGTCTTGGAGCCGGTCGTGGCACGCTACCGTGGCCGAAGGCTTCCCCGTCGTTTTCGAGCTGACGCCGCATTCGCTCAGCCGGAGCTCTACCGGTTTCTGGAGGACGAAGGATATTCCTATGCCATTCGCCTCCCCGGGAACGACGTGTTGCAGCGGGAGATAGAGCCTCTCTTGACGCGGCCCGTGGGCCGACCGTCAAATGCGCCGCTAGTCCGGTATGCTGACTTTTCCTACCAGGCCCAGAGCTGGAACCGCTCCAGGCGGGTGGTCGCCAAGGTTGAATGGCACAAAGGCGAGTTGTTTCCCAGAGTTGGGTTCATCGTGACGAACCTCACGCGTCCGGCCAAACGCGTCGTCCGCTTCTATAACCAGCGGGGAACGGCAGAACAATGGATCAAGGAAGGCAAGAATGCGGTAAAGTGGACGCGCTTGTCGTGCCATGATTTCGTAGACAACCAGGTGCGGCTTCACCTCTTCGTGTTGGCGTACAACCTCGGGAATTTCCTCCGGCAGTTGGTCCTCCCGCGGGAAATCAGGCGCTGGACCCTGACCACGACTCGGGAGAAATTGATCAAGATCGGGGCGAAGGTCGTTCGCCACGCCCGCCGGGTTACCTTCCAGTTGGCGGAAGTGGCAGTGCCCCGGAGGTTGTTCCAGGCCATCCTGTGTGCAATCGACCGCCTGAGAATGCCGATGCCGACTCCCGGATGATCGATTCCCTTCAACCCCAGTATACAGCGCCGGACACCGTGGTAGTAGTGTCTCCTTGGGCCGACGACCTCGTCGCATTTTGGTCCCGCGTCGGGCAAGAACGACGAAATCTGGGTGACAACGGCGCTCCGAGCCACCAGGATCTCGATTCTCGAACGAGGACCGAGCAGATTTCCACTCGTTCACCCCGACTGACCCCAAAAACAACCCGAACCATCAAGCCAAATGGGAAATCCCGGTTTAGGGCCGATCCCGGGTTCATCTCGGTATCGGGCTCGACAGCCCCGGCCAACCCCATAAGCGTCCCGCTGGACACTCCACTTCCGGAGCGTGTCCGAATCCCCCATGAAAATGGACCCCCGAAGGGTTCTCTCCCTGTTCGCCGTAGCTCTCGCTCTTGCCGCCGGCGTTCGCGGTGAAAGCCCCCCCAAGCTGATCCTGCAGTCACCGAGCCTCAGCAAGACCCAAATAGCCTTCTGCTTCGGGGGGGACATGTGGATCGTCGACCGAGCCGGGGGCGAGGCGCACCGGCTGGCGGGTTCCAACGGAAGGTGCAGCGGCCCCCTGTTTTCCCCGGACGGAAGCAAGGTCGCCTATACCTCCACGGTCGACGGCAACACGGACGTGTATGTCGTGGATGCGGCGGGGGGCGTACCGACCCGGCTCACCTACCATCCCGGGTACGACGTGGCCCTCGGCTGGACTCCCGATGGCAAGCGCGTCCTCTTCTTGTCCAGCCGCGTGACGCCGCGCGACCTTCCGCAGCTCTTTACGGTGTCCCTGAGCGGCGGCCTGCCGCAGGAGTTGCCCCTTCCATCCGGCACGCAGGCGGCCTTTTCCCCCGACGGAACCCGCCTGGCCTATGTGCCCATAACCCAGTCGGAGCCCGACTGGAAGATGTACCGGGGCGGCCAGACCACGCCGATCTGGATCGCCGACCTCTCCGACTCGAGCGTGGTCAAGGTGCCGCGCGACAACACCAATGACCGCTACCCGATGTGGGTGGGCGACACGGTCTACTTTGTTTCGGACCGGGAGGGGCGAAGCACGCTCTTCGCCTACGACACGAAGTCGATGAAGGTGCGGAAGCTTCTCGAGAACGACGGATTTGACATCAAGTCCGCTTCGGCGGGCCCGGGCGGAATCGTCTACGCCCAATTTGGCTCGCTCCACGTCTACGACCTCGACACCGGCAAGAGCCACGCCGTGCCGGTGAGAATCGCCTCCGACCTGCCCGACCTCCGGCCGCATTTTGAGAAGATCAAGCCCGAGCAGATCCTCAATGTGGCGCTTTCGCCGACGGGCAAGCGCGCGCTCTTCGAGGCCTACGGGGAGATCTTTTCGGTGCCCGCGGAGAAGGGCGATGTGCGCAACCTCACGCAGAGCCCGGGCGTCGCCGACCGCGACCCCTCGTGGTCCCCGGACGGGAAGACCATCGCGTACTTTTCCGACGAGTCGGGTGAATACGCGCTCTACCTGCGCTCCCAGGATGGCCTGAGCCCGGCGCGCAAGATCGACCTCGGCAGTCCTCCCTCGTTCTTCTATGGGCCGACGTGGTCCCCAGACAGCAAGAAGATCGCCTATGCCGATAAGCGCCAGAAGCTCTGGTATGTGTCGGTTGAGGGCGGAGCCCCTGTGCCCGTCGATGCCGACACCATCCCCGTGTGGGGCACCTCCATGGACGAGGCGTGGTCGCCCGACAGCCAGTGGATCACCTACACGAAGAGCCTGCTCAACAACCTTCGCGCGGTCTACATCTACAGCGTCGCGGACCGCAGCATCCATCAGGTGACCGACGGGATGTCGGACGCGAGGTCTCCCCGGTTCGACCACAACGGCAAGTACCTCTATTTTACCGCCAATACGCAGCGGGCGCTTTCCGGGTCGTGGATAGACATGTCCGGGTTCAACCATCCCTCGACCGCCAACGTGTACGCGGCGGTTCTGAAGAGGGACGTGGCATCGCCCGTTGCCCCCGAAAGCGACGATGAGGACTCCCAAAAGGATGCGGACGCGCCCGACAAGGACAAGGAGGTGAAGGACGCCCCTGCGGCATCCTCCGCGCAGGCCTTGTCATCCCAGCCTGCGGATAAAGCGCCGGCGAAGGAAAACGAAAAGCCTGCGAGCGGGCCCAACGTGGCGGATGCCGCCAAGAAGGAGGGCGAAAAGCCCGCCGCCGACGCGAAGGTGGCGGATGCCGCCAAGAAGGAGGACAAACCCAAGATCGAGCCCGTGAAGATCGACTTCGAGATGATCGACCAGCGCATCGTCTCGATGCCCCTTCCCGAGGCCAACTATGTCGATCTTCAGACCGGCAAGGACGGCATACTCTACTTCGTTATAGCCCCCATCGTGGACGATCCCAACGCCCACGGCCAGCCCTCCTTCACGGTGTCGAAGTTTGACCTGAAGACGCGCAAGACCGACGAGATTGCGAAGGGGGTGGCGGCCTTCCTCCTTTCTTCCAACGGCGAGAAGATGCTTATTTCCCGGGACAAGCGGTGGTTCATCCAGGATTCGGACAAGGAGGGCGACGCCAGCAAGGGCGGCCTCGCGATCGACCGGATGGAGGCCTATGTCGACCCCCGCGCCGCCTGGAAGCAGATGTACCACGAGGCCTGGCGCATCGAGCGCGACTTCTTCTACGACCCGGGGTACCACGGGCTCGACATCGCGGCGGCCGAAAAGCTTTACGAGCCGTATGTGGCGGGGATCGCCAGCCGCGCGGACCTCAACTTCCTCTTCCGCGAGATGACCGGCTGGCTGGTCGTCGGACACATGTTCGTGTGGGGCGGAGACGAGCCCGACACGGGGCATGTCTCTGTGGGGCTCCTCGGCGCCGATTTCACCGTGGAGAACGGCCTTTACCGAATCAGCCGCATCTACAAGGGCGAGAATTGGAACCCTGACCTGCAGGCCCCGCTGACTCGGCCGGGGGTCAAGGTGAGCCAGGGCGACTATCTGCTCGCCGTCAACGGGCACACCCTCTCGGGCAGCGACGAGGTGTACCGGCTTTTCCAGGAAACCGCCGGAAAGCAGACGGTAGTCCGCGTCGGTTCGAAGCCGGACGGGACCGATGCCCACGACGAGACGGTCGTCCCGATCGATTCCGAATCAAACCTGCGGTATCGCGCCTGGATCGAGGGCAACCGGCAAAAGGTTGAGGCGCTCTCCGGCGGGCGGCTCGCCTACGTTCATATCCCGGACACGGGCGGCGACGGCTACACGAACTTCAACCGCTACTATTTTGCCGGAGTGGGCAAGGAGGGTGCGATCCTGGACGAGCGATTCAATCACGGTGGATCGATCGCCGACTACATCGTCGACGGGCTCAACAAGCCCATCCGCATGCTGGTCGCGCGCCGCGACGGCGAGGACCGGTCGGAACCCGACGAAGCCATCCGCGGGCCCAAGGTCATGCTCATCAATGAGAATTCGGGCTCCGGGGGCGATGCGCTCCCGTGGATGTTCCACACCACCGGGGCGGGCACCCTTGTCGGCAAGCGCACCTGGGGCGGGCTCGTCGGGATCGGCGGCTTTCCTCCCCTGATGGACGGTGGGGCCATCATGGCGCCGCGGGCGGCGCTTTACGGCATCAAGGGAGAGTGGGAGGTGGAGAATCACGGGATCGCCCCCGACGTCGAGGTCGACATGGATCCAAAGCTGGTGCGCGAGGGCCACGACCCGCAGCTTGAGAAGGCGGTCGCCATCGCGATGGAGCAATTGGCCAAGAACCCGATTCCCAAATATCCCCGTCCCGCCTACCCGAACTATCACCAAAAGCTTCCGGTGGACCCGGCGTCACCCTGAGCCCGCCATTCCGGTGCGGGTTAAGGGCACGGTTCGCGTCCTCGCATGGCCCCGTCGGCTAGGCCGAAGCGTGAAGGGCTGCGAGGTGCCGCTCAAGAACCGAGCACCCCTCCGCATCCTCGATGGCCAGGAGTTCGTCCGATTTCAGGCATGGGGGAAGACTCAGGACAAGAGTGATTCTTAAAGACCTAAAAAAACGAGAGTTCTTATTCAGTATTGAGTTCGAACAATCTGACGGTCCGTATAATATCGCAATGGACGCGGCTTTTTCCTATTAAGGGCACCCGACCGATTCCGCGGAGGCCGCGCCGGGCTTCGGTCCGGTATCAGCTCACGAACCTTATCGTCACCGGGTACTGGTAGTAGGTCCCCTTCGAGGCCTTCACCGCGGCGACGATCGAGCAGACAATGCCCGTGATCGCCACAGCTGCCAGGAGCGGGATGCCGACCACGATGAAACAGAGCGGGATGCACAGGACGATGTAGAGCAGGAGCGACAAATGGAAGTTGAGCGCCTCACGGGCGTGGTGGGTCACGTAGGGGGAGTCCGTCCTCATGACCAGGTACACGGTCATGGGGAACAGGAAGGAGATGAGCGCAAAGCCGAAGAAATAGGACAGGTGGCAGAGCACGCTCCAGAGGCGGTCGTTCGAGGAGAGCGCCGGGAACTGGGGGGCGAGGGAGGGCGGAACTTGGCCCGCATCGGAGGCGACGTCGGTGGACATGGGAGTGAGGGTCGATTGTTGGTCGGGGCGGCGGGCCCCGCGTTCGCATGGAGAACACGCCGCAGGCGCGAAAAGTTGCAGGCGCCGCCCGTCTTGCCCGCGAGCCCCCTCCCCAACCCCGGAGGTCCCTACGCGATCTCCTTAAGGCCCCGGAGCTCGCCCTTTAGCCCGGCCGAGAAGACCCTGAGCCTCGCCTCGAGCGCCTCGAAGTCCGGCAACGCCACCGTGTATTTGTCGACGATCTGCCAGGCAGGCAGCTCCGAGAAATCGCCGTCGGAATCCGACAGGCGGGACCCGCTGAAACCGAGGCCAAACTCCTTGCTCAGGTAGTTGGCGATCGAGATGAGCGCCACATCGAGCGGGTGCGCCACGGCCTTGGCCGGGTCGTTATGGAAGGCTACGGCCTCGACGACCGATTCCGGAAGCTTGTTCTGGAGGGCGAAGATCCAGCCGGCCTCGCGGTGGTCGATCCCCAGGTAGGTCCGCTCCAGGTCCTCGAGCCTGCCGTTCTCTCTCCAGGCCTCGACCAGGACCGTGCGGTAGGTCTCCGCTGCGATCGTTGAGAGCGCGATCTTGCCCACATCGTGCAGGAGCCCGGCCAGATAGAGCTGCGGGCCACACTTGGTGCCGAGCTCCCGGTCGAGTTCCTCGGCGAGGGAGGCCGTGGCGAGCGCGTGGATCCAGAGGTGGCGCCAGTCGAGGCCCTCCGCGAGCTGCCGCGCGTCCCTGAGCGTGAAGAAGGCCTTCTGCAGGCGCCTGACCCGCAGGACGCCGAGGAGATGCACGGCCGTCTTAAGGTCCGTGACCCGCTGCTCCGAGGCGATGACGACCGAGTTGGCCATCGTCAGGAGCCGGATGCAGAGCGCGGGGTCGCGCTGGATCGACATCACCACGTCGTCGATCGAGGAGTGCTCGTTGTCGGAGATCCTGACGAAGCTCTGGACCAGCGACTGAAGGGACGGGATCTGCTGGAGGCCGTCGAGCGAGGCGAGGGTCTGTTCCCGGGCGAGCACTGTGGCGCTGGCGGGCGCAGGCGCGATAACGGTCTGGGCGAAGGATTTGGCGAGCTCCTCGTGAAGGGCGCGCCGGTCGGGTATCCTCGCCTCCAGGGAGGCCTCCGGCTCGGAGCACGGCTCCGCAACCACCTGGGCTACAGGTGGCTCTGGGAGTGCAGCGGAAGGAGTCTCCGCCACGCTCGGGGCCTGCGGCCGGCGCCGCCTCCATTGGACGAGCCGGATCCACCAGGCGCCCAAGGACGACCGGAGTGCGACGGACATGTTGTTAGACCCTTGATCGGCCCAAAAAAGGGGGTCTTAAGCGAGGAAACCGGAATCCAAAGGTGTCCCGGCCCCGACGCGCCGAGCTACCTGCCCATCGCAAGCCGCACGCCGGCCTCGGCCCGTGCCAGGCGGTCCTCCTCGATCAGGGCCAGCATGGGGTTCCCCGCGGGCTCGAACACCTTCACGACAACCCCCACGTAGTTCGCCTCGGTTACCCCGACCATGTCACAGGCCGAGTTGCCGATTCCCTTCGTGATCCATCCGCGGCCTTGTTGCCTCACCAGGGCGTGGGCGACCCTCTTGCCGCGCTCGTCAACGAACACGACTGTCATTCCCGGCCTTAGGGTAGAGATGGGGTCGAACCGCACGATGAGCACGGAATGGTCCCTGTAGAGCGGCATCATGGACTCCCCGGTTCCCACCATGTAATCTGTGCCCACGTTGGCCTTGGCGAACTGGTCGGCCAGGATGTACGCATCGAGCGGGGCAACCCTCTGGGCGCGCGGCGAATTAGCCTCGATGTCCGCGGGCGAAAACCCCACTCTGACGGTTGCGCATCCGATCATCGCCATCCCGGTCAGCAGGAGCACGACGGGCAGAACAAGCCGGAGCACAGTGGAACGGTGAATGTCGGAATTCACGGGCGATGGGCCTGAGCCCGGGCAGGAACGGTGTCCCGTGGGTCCGAAGAAGAACGCCGCCGGCGGGGAGAGCCCGACTTCGCAAATGCCGCGGACAGCACCGCCGTCGATGTCCTTGGTCTCCACTGCATCCGCAAACCTAGCTCAGAACGCCAAATTCGCTAAGGGAATAACCGCGTAATTCGGCGTAGTGGATTCCCCCGATTGTACTGCGCAGATTTGGACGTCAATAAACGCGCAGACTTTTGGCCCTGATGTATAAAGCCCGGCCGCCCGATCCCTTATGCTCCTCCAGACAGGGGCGAACCCGGTCCCGCCCAACGGCGGGGCGCCGGGGGGCATTCAACACCAAAGCCATGAAGAGACTCTTCTCCACCCTCACCGCCATGCTGGCCGCGCTCGTCGCTTCAGCATCCCTTCATGCCGACGCAAACGGCCCCTGGCAGTTCCGGATCAGGTCCACCTCACTGGAAATGACCAACAAGTCCGACGCGTTGACGGCGCTGAGCATCAACCTCCCGAGCGAAGCCGTCAGCGTGAACAGCAAATGGATTCCCGAGTTCGACGTGAGCAATTCCTTCACGAATAACTTGGTGACCGAGCTGGACCCCTGGCTCCTGTCGCTCGGCATCGCCTACTGCTACTAGGTTTTCCAGGGCCCCCAAAAACGGAAACCCCGGTGTCAGCCCTTCTGGGCCGGCACCGGGGTTTTCCTTTATTCAAAAGGGGCGAGCCGCGGGCTAGTAGCGGTAGTGCTCGGGCTTGTAGGGGCCCTCGACCGGCACGCCCAGGTACTTGGCCTGCGCCGGGGAGAGCTGGGTCAGCTTGACCCCGATCCGGTCCAGGTGGAGGCGGGCCACTTCCTCGTCCAAGTGCTTCGGCAGGCGGTAGACACCGGCCTTATACGTGTCGCGGTTCTTCCAGAGGTCGAGCTGCGCGAGGGTCTGGTTCGTGAAGCTGTTCGACATCACGAACGAGGGGTGGCCAGTGGCGCAGCCCAGGTTCACGAGGCGACCCTCTGCGAGAAGGTAGATTGTGCGCCCGCTTGGGAAGGTGAAGGCGTCGTACTGGGGCTTTATCGTCACCCGCTTGATGCCGGCCGACTTGTAGAGCCTGTCGACCTGGATCTCGTTGTCGAAGTGGCCGATGTTGCAGACGATCGCCTGGTCCTTCATCTGCTCCATGTGCTCGAGCGTGATGACGTCGCAGTTGCCGGTCGTCGTGACGTAGATGTCGGCCGCGGCGAGCGCGCTCTCGATCGTGTTCACCTCGAAGCCCTCCATGGCGGCCTGGAGTGCGTTGATCGGGTCGACCTCGGTCACGATGACGCGGGCGCCGAAGCCCCGAAGCGAGTGCGCGCTGCCCTTGCCGACGTCGCCGTAGCCGCAGACGACGGCAACCTTGCCGGCGATCATGACGTCGGTGGCGCGCTTCAGGCCGTCGGCGAGCGACTCGCGGCAGCCGTAGAGGTTGTCAAACTTGCTCTTGGTGACCGAGTCGTTGACGTTGATTGCCGGGACCAGGAGCTTGCCCTTCTCGTGGAGCTGGTAGAGCCGGTGGACGCCTGTGGTGGTCTCCTCGGAGACGCCGCGCCACTCCTTGACCATTTCGTGGAAAATGAACGGGGACTCGGCGTGGATCTTCTTCAGGAGCGCCTTGATGACGGACTCCTCGTGGGAGCCGGAGGCGGAGTCGACCCAGTCGCTACCCTCCTCGAGCTCGTAGCCCTTGTGCAAGAGGAGCGTCACGTCGCCGCCGTCGTCGACCACCATCTGCGGGCCCTTGCCCTCGGGGAAGCTGACGGCCTTCCAGGTGAGGTTCCAGTACTCCTCGAGCGTCTCGCCCTTGAAGGCGAAGACCGGTACACCGCTCTTGGCGATCGCCGAGGCGGCATGGTCCTGAGTGGAGAAGATGTTGCACGAGGCCCAGCGCACGTCGGCGCCGAGCTCGACGAGGGTCTCGATGAGGACCGCCGTCTGGATCGTCATGTGGAGGGAGCCGGTGATGCGCACGCCCTTCAGCGGCTTCGTCGGCCCGAACTTCTTCCGGACGGCTATAAGGCCCGGCATCTCGTGCTCGGCGACGGTGATCTCCTTGCGGCCCCATTCGGCGAGGCCGATATCCTTAACGAAGTAGTCCTGAGCGTTTCCCTTGGCGGCGGTCGTAGGCATGGTAGTGATTTAAAGCGGGTGTTCGAGTGCGGGGGTCCAGCGCCGGTTATTTCGCGGCGGCGAGGAGCTCCTTGACCTTGTTGGTCTGCTCCCAGGGAAGGCCGGGCTTGCCGAAGTGTCCGTAATTGGTGGTCGTCCGGTAGATGGGACGCAGCAGGTCGAGCTGCTTGACGATGTTGGCGGGCTTGAAGCTGAAGACCTTCTGGACGGCCTTTGATATCTTCGCCTCCGGCACCTTGGCCGTGCCCATGGCATCGACCCAGACGCTCACGGGCTCGGGGTAGCCGATCGCATAGGCGACCTGGAGCTCGCAGATGTCCGCGAGGCCGGAGGCCACGATGTTCTTCGCGACCCAGCGGCACATATAGGCTGCGGAACGGTCGACCTTGGACGGGTCCTTGCCCGAGAAGGCGCCGCCGCCGTGGCGGCCCCAGCCGCCGTAGGTGTCGACAATGATCTTCCTGCCGGTCAGGCCCGAGTCGCCCTCCGGGCCGCCGACCACAAAGCGGCCAGTCGGGTTGATAAGGAACTGCGTGTCCTTGTCCATCATCTTGGCAGGGATCACCTTCTTGATCACGTGCTCGATGAGGAACTCGCGGATGTCGGCGTGCTTGGCGCTCGCCGCGTGCTGGGTCGAGATGACGACGTTCTCGACGCGGATCGGTCGGTCGTTCTCGTAGCGGATCGAAACCTGGCTCTTCGCGTCGGGGCGAAGCCAGCCGACGACGCCGGCTTTGCGGAGCTTCGTCAGCTCCCGGCCCAGGCGGTGGGCAAACATGATCGCGGTGGGCATCATCTCGGGCGTCTCGTTGCAGGCGTAGCCGAACATGAGGCCCTGGTCGCCGGCACCCTGCTCGGCCGTGTCCTTGCCCTCGGCCTTGCGCGCGTCGACACCCTGGGCGATGTCGGGGGACTGGCGGGTGAGCAGGTTGTGGATGAAGACCTTGTCGCAGTGGAAAACGTCGTCGTCGTTCACGTAGCCGATGTCGCGGATGGCGTCGCGCACGACCAGCTCGTAGTTGATCTTGGCGTCGGTGGTGATTTCGCCAGCGATCACAACCTGGTTGCTCTTCACCAGGGTCTCGCAGGCCACGCGGCTCTTC
>CAISPT010000106.1 GCA_903887455.1 uncultured Opitutaceae bacterium
AAGCACGTGATCTGCGAGAAGCCGATGGCGACGTCCGTGGCCGACTGCGACCGGATCATCGGCGCCTGCAAGGCGGCCGGGGTCCGCCTGTGGGTCGGCTACCGCCTCCACTACGAGCCGCACACGGCCGAGCTCTGCCGGCTCGCCCGGGAGAAGGTATTTGGGCCCTTCATGAAGATGGAGGGGGCCAACGGTTTCGTGATGGGCGACGAGTCGCGCGCGGCGACCGACTGGCGCCTGAACAAGAAGCTCGCCGGCGGCGGCCCGCTCATGGACATGGGCGTCTACGTGATCCAGGCCGCCTGCATGGCGAAGGCCGAGGAGGCGCCGGTCGCCGTCACGGCGACCTTCGGGAAGGTGACCAGGCCCGAGGTGTTCTCGGAGGTCGAGCAGTCGATCAGCTGGACCATGGAGTTTGCCGACGGCGCGGTCGCCCGCCTGCGGACGGGCTACGACGAGCAGATTAGCCGCTTCTATGCCGAGGCCCCGAACGGCTGGGCCCGCCTTGAGGACCCGGCGTTCTACTATGACGAGCCCTTCCTCACGACCTCGCGGGGCCGGGCTAACTTCCCGAAGGTGAACCACCAGGTGGCCCAGCTGGACGGGATGGCCGTGGAGCTCCTGAAGGGGCTCCCGTCCCTCGCCCCGGGCGAGATGGGGCGCAGGGACATCGCGGTCACCGAGGCGATCTACGCGGCGGCGGCAAGCGGCGGCCGGGTTGCGGTCCGGGCGTAGCGGCCGGTCCCCCTGTGCCGCGTTAGGGTTTTGCTTTTTCGCGCGTTCCGTGTCCTCTTTGCCAGCCGATGCCCGAACCGGGACATATCTTAGTCGTTTGCACGGGTAATATTTGCAGAAGCCCGATGGGAGCGGCTCTCCTTAGGCACGCGCTCCAGGCCGAGCCCGAGCCGCTCCGCTCGCTTGTCGTCGAGTCGGCCGGGGTCGCCACCCGGGGCGGCGAACCCGCCAGCCAGAATGCGATCACGGCGCTAAAGAAGGTCGGGATCGACCTGAAGGGCCACTCGAGCCGGCGCCTGACGCAGGAGATGCTGGACCAGGCGCTCCTTGTCCTCTGCATGACCGAGTCCCACCGGGACACGATCGAACTATCCGCAAACCCCGTCCCGGAGAGGCTTTACCTCTTCCGGGAGTTCGTGGGCGACGCGGTGAGCCGCGAGATCCCCGACCCCTACGGCCTGCACCTGTCCGCCTACGAGGCCTGCCGGGATGAGCTGGTGGATGCGATCCCGTCGATCGTCGCCCATCTGGCGTCCCTACCGCCGGAGCTTCTGAAGAAACCGTAGGGGGAAGGGCGCCTCGGGCGTCGAAAAAGTTTTGCCTCCGCCCTAGTTTGCGCGAGCGTTGTCTTTTTCCACATGCTCAACACAGCGCCGCTAAAGAGCCTCGATCCCGAAATCCACTCCGCCATCGCCTCCGAACTCGGACGCCAGCAGAGTCACATCGAGCTCATCGCCTCGGAGAACTTCACCTATCCCGCGGTCCTCGAGGCCCAGGGGAGCGTGCTCACGAACAAGTACGCCGAGGGATACCCGGCCCGGCGGTGGTACGGCGGCTGCGAGTTCGTCGACAAGGTGGAGACCCTCGCGATCGAGCGCGCGAAGAAGCTCTTCGGCGCCGAGCACGCGAACGTGCAGCCGCACTCGGGCTCCCAGGCCAACTTCGCCGTCTACACCTCCGTGCTCCAGCCCGGCGACAAGATCCTCGCCATGAACCTGAGCCACGGCGGGCACCTGACCCACGGCAACCCCGCCAACTTCTCGGGCAAGCTCTACCAGGTCGTGGCCTACGGCGTCCGCGAGGACACGAACCTGATCGACTACGACCAGCTGGCCGAGGTGGCGCTCAGGGAGAAGCCGAAGATGATCACGGTGGGGGCGAGCGCCTACTCGCGCGTGATCGACTTTGCGCGCATGGGCGAGATCGCGAGGGCCGCCGGATCCCTCCTCTTTGCCGACATCGCGCACATCGCGGGCCTCGTGGCCACGGGCCACCACCCCTCCCCCGTCCCGCACGCCGACTTTGTCACGACGACGACCCACAAGACGCTCCGCGGGCCGCGCGGCGGGCTCATCCTCTGCAGGGCCGCGCACGCGAAGGCGCTCGACTCGGCGGTCTTCCCCGGCGCACAGGGCGGGCCCCTGATGCACGTCATCGCGGCCAAGGCCGTGTGCTTCTCCGAGTGCCTTAAGCCCGAGTTCAAGGACTACAGCGGCCAGGTGATCACGAACGCCCGCGCGCTCTCGGCGGCCATGGCCGGGCGCGGCTACCGGATCGTCTCCGGGGGCACCGACAACCACCTGATGTTGGTCGACCTCCGGAGCACGCTGCCCGAGCTCACGGCCAAGAAGGCCCAGGAGACCCTCGATCTGGCCAACATCACCTGCAACAAGAACACGGTCCCGTTCGAGACCCGCTCCCCGTTCCAGGCCTCGGGCATCCGCCTGGGGACCCCGGCCGTCACGACCCGCGGTTTCCGCGAGCCGGAGATGGCCGAGATCGCGGAACTAATCGACACGGTGCTCCGCGCCATCGGCACCGAGGGCGAGGCCTCGACCATCGCCACCGTGAAGACGCGGGCCGCCGCGCTCTCCGCCCGCTTCCCGCTCCCCTACTCGCTCTAGCCGGTGAGCGCCCCCTCCCTCACCGCAGACGCCCAGGCGCCCGCCCCGAAGCGCGCCCTGTCGCTGGGCGTCATCTTCCTCACGCTCCTGATCGACCTGATCGGCTTCTCGATCATCTTCCCGCTCGGGCCCGATCTGGTCGCCTACTACCTGAAGATCGACGGCCAGTCGGGGGTCCTCGGCTGGCTGCTCTCCGAGAGCGAGGCGGCGGCCCACGCCCTCGGCCAGAGCCACGCCTTCGCCGACGTCCTCTTCGGCGGGCTCCTCACGAGCTTCTACGCGGTCCTGCAGTTCATCTTCTCGCCCTTCTGGGGCGCGCTCTCCGACAAGCGGGGGCGCCGCGGCGTCCTCAGGATGACGGTCGCCGGGACCGCCGTCGGCTACCTCCTCTGGGTCGTGAGCGGCTCGTTCTGGCTCTTCCTTCTCTCGCGGATCGTGAGCGGCGCCTTCAGCGGCAACCTCTCGGTCGCCACCGCGGCCGTGGCCGACGTCACGACCCGCCAGGAGCGCTCGCGGGCCATGGGGATCGTGGGCGCGGCCTTCGGGCTCGGGCTTGTGACCGGGCCGGTCGTGGGCGCCGCCTGCGCGCAGTTTAACCTCCTCGCCCACCACCCCTCGCTCGCCCGCTTCGGCTTTAACCCGTACTCCGTTCCGGCGCTCGTCTCCCTCGCCTTCTGCATCCTGAACCTCCTCTGGGTCAACCGGAGCTTCAAGGAGACGCTCCCGGAGAGTGCCCGGGCCGGAAAGCCCGAGACCCGTCTCAGGAACCCGATCAAGGCGATCCTGGGGCTCTCCAACCCGGACGTCCGCCGCGCGAACATCGTGGCCTTTGTCTACTCGGTCGCCTTTGTCGCGATGGAGGCCTCCGTCACCTTCCTCGCCGCGCAGCGCTTCCACTACACGGCGGGCCAGAACGGCATGATGCTCGGCTTCCTCGGCCTCTGCTCGATCCTCACCCAGGGGGTCATTGTCCGGATGATCCTGAAGCGGGCGAGCGAGATCCCCGTCCTCTGGGGCGGGCTCCTCTCGACCGGGGCCGGGCTCCTGGTCCTGGGGCTAAGCTCCGCCCCCTGGATGCTTTACCTCGGCCTCGCCTTTGTCGCCACCGGCTCCGGGCTCGTTAACCCGTCCACGACCGGCCTCATCTCCCTCTACAGCTCGCAGGACGAGCAGGGAAAGGTCCTCGGGATCTTCCGCTCCCTCGGCTCCCTCGCGCGGGCCTTCACGCCCATGCTCGCGGGCGCGGTCTTCTTCATCTCGGGCGCCACGAGCGTCTTCGTCTGGTCCTCGGTCCTCACTGTCCTCGCGCTGGCCCTGAGCACTCGGCTCACCAAACCCGTCCGGTGATGCGGCGCCTGCTTCTCGCTCTCGCGGCGTTGGCAGGCCTGTTCGCCTCCGGTTGCTTCAGTGTCCAGCGCTCGGCCCCGAGGCCGGGCCTGACGCACGTGGGCTCGAAGCCCGTCGAGGTCCCGGGCCACCTGGTCGGCAACGTCCTCGTCGTCGAGGACAAGTGGGACAAGTACGGGCCCTACCACTTCATCGTGGACACGGGCAGCTCGGTGACGCTCGTCTCCCCGGAGATCGCCAAGCGCTACGGGGGCGGCGAGCTCCCGCCGGAGGACGAGCCCCTGGTGCGTGTCCGGAGCTCCGAGGGGGGCTACGCGAGCCTGAAGCCCGTGACGCTTGCCAAGTTCCAGCTCGGGGCCGCGCGCTTCCAGTACGTCCCGGCCCTCGTCTACGACTGCTCGGACCTCTCCGCGCAGTTCGGGGTCAGGATCGACGGGATCCTGGGCTTCCCGCTGTTCCGAAAGACGCTCCTCACCCTCGACTACGCGAGCGAGCGGATCGTGATCCGCGACCGGATCCCCGAGGACGGGATCCCCGGAGAGACGATCCTCTTCACGAACGCGAACAAGATCCCGCTGATCCCGATCCGCCTGGGCGACCGCCAGTTCGAGGCCCTGATCGACTCGGGGAGCGCCTCGGCGCTCGCCTTAAACCCGGCCGGGCTCTCGCCCGCGTTCCTTTTCGGGCCCGTGGAGGGGCCGACAGAGAGCACGCTCGCGGGCGACCGCCCGTCGCGGGTCGGACGCCTGGC
>CAISPT010000107.1 GCA_903887455.1 uncultured Opitutaceae bacterium
CTGGCGCTGCTTGTAGTCCTCGACCTGGTCGGGCTCGAGGATCTCGATCTCGAGGTTCTGCAGGATGGAGAGGACGTTATCGATCTCCTCCTGGTTCTCGATCGACTCGGGAAGGGCCTCGTTGATGTCGTCGAAGGTCAGGTATCCCTGCTCCTTCGAAAGACGGATGAGCTGGCGGATCTTCTCGTTGATGCCCCCGATTGGAGCCGTGGCGTCGCCGCCCTCCGCGGGCGCCTGCGGGGCGCTAGCGAGAGCATTCTCTACGGCTTCAGAGTTCGGGTTTTCTGCTTGTTTGGCTTTGCGAGGCATGAATGGAGAGGCGGGAATTGAGAATGCATCACCTCAACCGGCCTCGGTCATTGTTACCGGTTGCCGGAGCAGGCGCTGCAGTTCTGACAGTTCCCGTAGGAGCGACGATGAGTCATTGTTAAAGTCCGATGGGGTGCTAGCTAATGCAAGTTCTATTTGGCGTATCCTGGGCTCAATGGTGCGGTCCCTCAGGCGGCGGATACCCTCCCTGGCCACCTTGAAAGGGTCGTCGATCACCGGTGCATCGAAGAGAAGAGACGCAACAAGTGCCTTTTCATCATCGGTTTCCATCAAAGACTCCAGATGGTCCCGCCCAGGCCAGTTGCCGCTCTCAACCTCGGCCAGGAAACGGTTCAGGAGCACCCCGGCAGGCTGGCCTTGGTCGATCCACTCATGGGGGATCGCCGAGCTCATCGGGCCGGCGAGGGGCTCGAAATGGAGGAAGAGCCGGAGCAGGTCGTGCTCGGGGGAGACGCCGCCCGAGCTGCGGACCGGCGCCGGCAGGGGCGAGGGCGGGGGGGTGGACGCGCGCGAACGCCCAAGCATCCGGCTCAGGTCGCTTTGAAGCGCGGCGGCAGGAAGGTGCAGGATGGCCGCGGCCTCGGAGATGAAGGAGGCCCTCGATATCTCGCTCTCGGCCGAGGCGATCAACCCTAGGACGCTCTGTGCCGCGCGCGAGCGCTGCTCGGAGCTCGCGGTCCCGGGGGACGGCAGGAAGGCGCGGCAGGCGAAGGCCATCGCCGAGAGAGAGCCCTTGCGGACGTCCTCGTACGCGGCCAGCCCCTTCTCGAGGAAGAGGAGGTCGGGGTCGACCTTGGCGTCCCCCGCCAGCGTGAGGAACCGCACCTCGATGTTGGCCTTGAGCGCCATCGGCAGCATCCGGAGCGCCGCCTTCTGGCCCGCCGAGTCGCTGTCGAAGAAGCACTCGAGCTCTGAATGGTAGCGCTTGAGCAGCGCCAGCTGCCCGTCCGTGAGGCTCGTCCCCTGCGGGGCCACCGCGGTCTTCAGGCCCACCGACCAGCACCGCAGGGCATCCAGCTGCCCCTCGACCATCACGAACGGCCGGCCCTCGCCGGCGGAGGTGCGGGCGCGGTCCAGGTTGAAGAGCAGGTTTCCCTTCGTGAAGATCGGCGTCTCCGGCGAGTTCACGTACTTGGCCTCGCGTGCGGGGTCGTCCTCGGGGGTGAGGGCCGTCTGGCGCGCCGTGAAGGCCACCACGCGGCCCTGGTGGTCCCGGATGGGGATCATGAGACGCCCGCGGAACCGGCAGCGGAGGGCCCCCACCGTGATCATGGCGTCGTCGCGGATGAAGAAGAGCCCGCACTGGCGGAGCGCGTCCTCCGAGTAGCCCTTCTTTAGGATGGCCGCGGCCAGTCCCGAGCCGTCCGGTCCGGCGGCCCCGATCTTGAACTCCTCGGCGAGCTCCGGGGTGAAGCGGCGGTCGTTCACCCAGTAGGCCCGCATGAAGTCGCCCGCCGGCCCTGCCGCACGGAAGGTGTCGTGGAAGTGCCCGGCCGCCTGGTCGTGCAGGTCGAAGAGCTCCTGCCTAAGGGAGCGCTCCTCGCGGCTTGGCCCCGTGCCCTCCTCGTACTCTATCGCAACCCCGTAGCGCTGCCCGAGCGTCTCGACGGCCTCGGTGAAGGAGAGCTGCTCGGTCTCCCGGATGAAGGTGATGGCGTCCCCGGCCTTGCCGCACCCGAAGCACTTGTAGAACCCCTTGTCGGCGTCCACGTTGAAGGACGGAGTCTTCTCGTTGTGGAACGGGCAAAGGCCCTTCAGCCGGCTCCCGCCGGCCTTCTTGAGCGCGACGACGCGGGAGATCACGTCGGCGAGGTTGACGCGCAGCTTCAGGTCTCGGACGCAGCTGGGTTTGATGACGGGCATGGATCGCGCGCGGGCGTTGCGGCCAGGCCCTGCCTCGCGTAAGAAGAATCCACTTTCAACCGCCGGTCGGGGCTGTCAAGTTTCCGGGCCCCGCCGCCACTCAAAGTCAGCCTTTTAGGAAACTTTGTCCGGCCGCAGGCGACTTATACCTATACACAACATGCGCATTTCCCACTTCGCCGCCCTTTCCGTCCTCGCGGCAGCCCTAGCGGCACCGGCTCTCAGGGCCGAATTCACGCCCGAGGCCAAGCGGGCGGCGACCGAGCCCATATGGCAGGCGCGCCTGGCGACTTTCAGCGAGCCCGACTACGATGCGGAGGTCGAGAAACTGATCGCGGCCTACGAGAAGGCCTCGGGCCACCACATCGCGCCGGGGGCCAAGAAGAAGGTGGGCCTAAAGATTTATTCCGACTCTGGTCCCGGCATGGCGACACCCACGCCGCTCGTGAAGGCCGTGATCGCCTCCCTTGAGCGCCGGGGCTACGCCAACCACAACATCTTCCTGGTGGGCCTGAACCAGCTGCGCCTAAGGATGACCGGATACCTTCCCTCGCTCGTCACCGGTGAGACGCTTTTCAAGGGCAACCCGGTGTTCGTGCTCGAGTCGAACCGTTACTACGACCCGGTCTGGTTCTACGACAGCCCTCTGCCCGAGCGCTTCGACCCGATCTTCGCCGCCCACCAGACAGAGGGCGTCCCGAACACCTCGACCAAGGAGGAGGACCGCAAGAGCTTCCTGGCGACCCCGCTATTCCTTGAGACGGACTTCTGGATCAACCTGCCGGTCTACACCGATCACCAGGTCCTCGGGGTCAACGGCGCCCTCGTGAACGCGACCCTCTGGAACGCCTCGAACACGGCGCGCTTCTTCAGGTCGCCGGCCACGGCGCCAGCGGCCGTCGCCGAGATGAGCGCGATCCCCGAGCTCCGGCAGACCTGGCTCTTCAGCATCGCGAGCCTGGAGCACTACCAGTTCATCGGCGGGCCGTTCTTCAACTCGCTCTACACTAAGTCCGAGCCCCTCGTGTGGCTCGGCACCGACCCGGTCATGATGGACGCCCTGATGCGCGCAAAGATCAACCTCGCCCGCAAGCACGAGGGCTTCGAGCCGATCTCCGACGAGATCCGCACGCTCGAGTTCGCCGAGACGCTCGGCGTGGGATCGACGCTCATTAAGGACGCCCGGATGATCAACGTCGACTAACGGGCGCGCGCCGACACAAACGGCTTGTCTCGCTGCGCGCGCGCAAGCAGGCTCGGCGTTCCCATCATGACATCGGCCGCATACCTTCCGTTCCTCATCCAGGCGGTGCTCGCCGCGGGGATCACGGGCGTGGTGATCCTCTCCAGCCACCTGCTCGGGCAGAAGGGCAAGCACACGAAGATCAAGGACTCCGCCTACGAGTGCGGAGTCGCGGGGGAGGGCGTGGTCCACACGCGCTTCTCTGTCAAATTCTACGTGACGGCGCTTCTCTTCATGCTCTTCGACCTGGAGATCGTGATCCTGGTGCCCTGGGTGTTCATCTACAGGGAGTTCCTGCACCAGCACATCTCGATCCTCGGCCCGATCCTCTTCTTCATCTTTGTCCTCGTCCTCGGCCTCGTCTACGAGGTCAAGAAGGGCGCCCTCGAGTGGGAGCGGTAGAATCCGGTTCCCTCCATGCGGCTCGACAAGATCATCGCTCGGAGCCGGATAATTGACCTGCGCAGCCAGACGCTGGAGACCGCACTGGCGGAGCTCCTCGACGTCTGCATCGTGAGGTTCCCCGACCTGAAGCGGGACGCGATCCTGAAGGGCCTCCTGGCCAGGGAGAGCTCGATGACCACCTACCTTGGTCTCGGAGTCGCCCTTCCCCACGTGCGTGTGAAGACGTCGCGCCGCTACATCCTCGCGATCGGCAGGAGCCGCGCCGGAATGAAGCACCAGGGCGCGATGTCCGGTGAGCGGGTGCACCTGATCGTGATGCTGATCGCAGGAGAGAACGCGCGCGACACCCTGCAGGTCCTGGCCGCGATCGGCCGCCTCGTCAGGGAGCAGGAATTGGTCGACAAGTTCGTGAACGCCCCGGACCTGGACGCCCTCTACGAGCTCCTCCTCGGCGGGTTCGGCGGCATGCGGCCCATGCAGGCCCAGCAGAACCGGGTGAACCGGCTCATGTTCCGGCAGGCCGAGCACGTGGCCAAGGGGGCCGGATGCAGCGCCACGATGGTCTTCGGCGACACCTTCATCGGGGGCATCGAGCCGGGCATGCTCCGGCCGAAGCTAAAGACCATCCTGGTCACGCGAAACCCGATCGAGGTGGACGAGGGGGAGGGGCGGTTCGCCGACACGATCCAGGTCCGGTCCTTTTCGAGCCAGCGGCTGGCGCAGCTCCGGAGCGCGCTCCTCGTGGCCCTCACCCGCGGGATCATCAGCTTCAAGGACCGCATCTGCTGCGTCGGGGGTATCACCGGCAGCAACCAGTTCGACACGATCGTCGTGGCCGAGATCGAGCGCGAGTTCCAGACGCTCCTGGCAGGGTCCTCGACGGACCTGCTCCCCGATGACGTGAAACCCGAGGTGCTTGAGCGCGTGCTCGCCGTCGCGATGGAGC
>CAISPT010000108.1 GCA_903887455.1 uncultured Opitutaceae bacterium
TCCAAGGATGCGTCCAAGGACGCGGGCAAGCACGACTGCAAGGGCCAGAACTCCTGCAAGGGCCAGGGCGGCTGCAAGTCCGGGGACAACGGCTGCAAGAGCCAGAACTCCTGCAAGGGCAAGGGCGGCTGCAAGACCACCGGCGCCTGATCGCCTTTTGAACGCGACGCGGCCGGCCTAGTGCCGGCCGCGTCTTTTTTCACATGCCCGCCAACCGATTCAACGGAAACTGCGACTACGGCATTGGCATAGGACTGAGGGTGCCCCACTACGCGCACATCCTCGCGAAGAAGCCGACGGTCGACTGGTTCGAGATCATCTCCGAGAACTTCATGGTCGACGGGGGAAGGCCGCTCGAGCTCCTGGACCGGATCCTCGAGCAGTACCGGGTCGTCCAGCACGGCGTCTCGATGTACTTCGGCTCGGCGGATAAGCCCGACCGTGCGCACCTGAGGAAGCTCAAGGAGCTCGTGAAGCGCACGAAGACGCCCTGGCTCTCCGACCACCTGTGCTGGGGCAGCGTCGACGGGACCTACACGCACGACCTGCTGCCGATGCCCTACACGTTCGCGGCCGCGAAGCGGACCGCCGAGAAGATACGCCAGGTGCGCGACTTCCTGGAGGTGCCGATCTGCGTGGAGAACGTGAGCAGCTACGCCGAGTTCCACCAGTCCGAGATGACCGAGTGGGAATTCCTGTCTGAGGTGGTGGAGCTCGCGGACTGCGGAATCCTCCTGGACGTGAACAACATCTACGTCTCCTCCAAGAACCACGACTTCGACCCCTACGACTACGTTAACAACGTGCCCCACCACCGGGTAGGGCAGATGCACATCGCCGGGCACACGAAGTTCGAGAAGTACATCCTGGACACCCATGACCACCCGGTCCTGGACCCCGTCTGGAAGCTGTACGCCCGCGCGACCGAGCTCTGCGGGGTCTCCGCGACGCTCCTGGAGTGGGATGACCGCATCCCTTCGTTCGACGAGGTGCACAACGAGGCGCTGAAGGCCAACGAGTTCATCGACGGCGCGAAGAAGGCCACGGCGTGAAGCGGCCCCCTAAGCACGCCCCCAAGCGCATCGCCTCGACGGGCGACCTGCGCTCTTTCCAGAGGATGATGGCGGCGGCCGTCACCCGCCCCCTCACCTCGACGGACGGCCTCCAGTCCAAGTGGATCGACGGCCGGCCGATGGACAAGGTCGCCTCCGAGTTCGTGAAGCCCAACGACAGGCTGAGCTCCTTCGAGCGGCTGCAGTTGTACAACCGAATGTACTGGTTCCGCCTCTATGACGCGATCCAGGACGACTGCCCCGGGCTAAGGGCCGTCCTCGGCGACCGCGTGTTCTGGAGGCTTGCGCAGGCCTACCTCGAGGCGCGGCCGTCGCGCTCGTTCACGCTTCGCAACCTCTGCTCGCGCCTCGTGGACTTCATCCGCGAGAATCCCCGCCTCACGGCCCCGCGGACCGCGCTCGCTATAGAGGTGGCCCGTTTCGAGTGGGCCCAGACGGTGGCGTTTGACGGCGAGGCGCGCCCTGTGCTCGAGGCGGCGGACTTTGCCGCGCTTCCGCCGACCCGGCTCCGCATCGGGCTCCAGCCGTACATCTCCCTCCTCGAGCTCAGGCACCCCATCGACACCTTCGTGATCTCCGTGAAGCGCCGCGACGCGATGCGCTCGGAGGCGAGCAACACGCCGGGCGCGTCCGCGTCGGCGCGCCCGGTGCTCAGGCCCAGGACGCCGCGGGCGAAGAGGACCTGGGTGGCCGTCCACCGGCACAACAACCGCCTCTTCTACAAGCGCCTCGACCCCGCGGCGTACCGGATCCTTGACGCGCTCTCGCACGGACTGACCCTTTCGCGGGCGGTCGCCGCGGCCGGCTCCGGTGCACGGCCTGCGCAGGTGCGCAACTGGTTCACGACCTGGATGGCGCTCGGATGGTTCTGCGCCCGTGGGAATAAACACCCCGCGAATGCATCTTGATAGGGTGGCCGCCACGGCAGCCCGTCCCCCTATGACCCTCCTGAAAACCCTCCAGTCCCTGCTCACCAAGGTGGGCGCCGTCCTGCAGAGCCCCGTGCTCCTTATTGTCCGCCTCTACTGGGGCTGGCACTTCATCGGCACAGGCTGGGGGAAGCTCCACAACCTGAAGACTGTCACCGAGTACTTCGGGAGCCTCGGGATCCCGGCCCCCCACCTGAACGCGATCATGGCGGCCTCGACGGAGTGCCTGGGCGGCGCCCTCCTGCTCCTGGGTCTCTTCTCCCGCTTTGCGGCGCTCGCGCTGATTGGCGTCATGTGCGTCGCGTACGGAACGGCCGAGATCGACACCGTGAAGGTGATCTTCTCAAACCCCGATAAGTTTCTCGGGGCGGACCCGTTCCTCTTCCTCTATGCCTCCGTCCTCGTGTTCGCCTTCGGCCCCGGCCGGGTCGCCCTGGACACGTTCCTTTTCCGCGAGAAGAAGGGCTAGGCGGGGTCAGGCCCGCTTGCCGAAGAGGTCCTCGTACGCGTAGGCGAAGGCCCCGGCGACGAGCGGCAGGGCCACAAATATCCCGACCACCAGCGCGGCAACTCCCAGCAGGAAGAACGGGATGCTCAGCAGGATCAGGCCGAAGACCCGCCACCACTGACGGGTGACCACCTTCCTGCTGGTCTCCATCGCCTCCCAGAACCCGAGGCCCCTGTCGACCGCGAGCAGGTACGTAAACGCGTAGGCGATCGCCAGGTAAATGCCCGGCAGGACGAGGCAGAGGAGCCCCACCGTGATGAAGATCGAGACGAGCACCCCGGCCAGGAGCAGCGGGAGGAACGCCTTCGTGAAGCCCGCGAAGAGGTCGCCGACCGAGGCGGGCTGGCCCCGTATCTTGAGGATGAAGTAGTAGTAGAAGCCGCCGCTCAGCAGGCCACCGAAGATCGGCGACATGAAGAAGAGGCCGGTGTACTGCGAATACCCGAGGATGCCGTAGAGGATGGACATCAGGATGCTCACGCCGACCAGGGGCCAGAAGTTGGCCTTCAGGAGCGCCCAGCTGCGCTCGTAGCAGCGGATCACGTCAAGGTGCGCCGCCATGACCGGGACCGGCCCCGCCGATGGGGCGCTTGCGGGAGGGGTCCCGGGGGCAATGATCTCGGGGCACTCCGCAACCGTCGTCCAGGTGTCGGAGCCGACCGCCTTCACCTTGGTCTCGCTGTTGGCGCGGCCGGCCGCGATCCACGAGCGCACCTGCTCCGCCGAGACCGGGCCGTATTCTTTCCCGTCGCCGCCGATGATCGTGAACATGGGGCCGATCCCAACATCGGCCCCCGCCCGCGTCAACCGCCGCCGGTCGCCTACGGCTGGGGCGCCACGCCGGCCGCCCGGGCCACGGACTGGCGGGCGAGGACGCAGTCATAGCGGGCCTGCAGGCGGCTGAGCTCCGCCGACCGCAGAGAGCTCTGGGCGTCCAGCAGCTCGAAGTTCGTGATGACCCCGTTGGCGTAGCGGGTCCGCGCGAGCGACAGGGCCTCCGTGGCCTCATCGACCAGCGTGTCGGCCGTGGAGAGCCTGGAACGGGCCGCGTTCAGGTCCGAGTAGGCGTCGGCGACCTCGTTGGTGATCGTGTCGCCGAGCTCCTTTTCCCGGGCCTGCGCGGACCGGACCCCTGCGCCCGCTTCCAGGCGCTCGCCCTGGATTCGCCTGCCGGTGAAGATTGGGACCTGGAGGGCGAGGCCTGCCGAGACGTAGCCCCTGTTGTCATAGAGGTAGGGGACGACACCGTTCTCGACTCCGCCGGTCACCTGCGCGGACACTGTCGGGCGGTTTCCCTTGTCGGCCGAGTCGAGCCTCAGCCTTGCGGTCTGCTCGTCGTCGCGGGCCACGCGCATCTCGGGGCGGTTGAGGAGCCCCTCGGCGATCGCGGTGGCCTCGGCCATCGCGGGCGCCCCGGCATCAAAGTCGCCGGAGAGCTCAATCCTGGAGCCGGGCTCCCATCCCAGGAGCTGCCGCAGTCCGTTCTCCTGCTTGTCGAGCGCCGCGAGCGTGTCGGTCAGGTGGTTGCGCGCGTTGGCCAGGCGCACCTGGGTCGTCAGCACGTCGAACTTGGTCGCGCTTCCCGCGTCGAACTTGCGCTGGGCGATGCGGAGGGCCTCCTCGAGCGCGGTGATCTCCTCGCGCGCGACGTCCGCGGAGTTCCTGAGCAGGAGCACGCCGTAGAAGGACTGGATCGCCTGGTAGCCGAGCTGGTGCCTGACGCCGTCCAGGGCGTCCTGGGCGGCGATCTGGCCGGAGCGGGCCATGTCGACCAGCGCGTCGGTGCGGCCGAAGTCGGTCAGCAGCTGGCGGGCCGTGACGCTCGCGCCGTAGGCATCCTGGACGCTCGTGTAGAGGGCCCCGGCCTTGAGGCCCGGGATCGCGATCGCGACATAGGGCCTGAGGGAATTGAAGGTGTAGCCGGCCTGGCCGGTGACCTGGGGAAGCCGCGCCGATCCGGCCTGGGTCGCCCGGGCGCGCGCCGCGTCCACGGCGGCCTGCGCCCCGTCGATCGTCGGGTAGTGGGCGACCACCGCCTCGATCGTCTGCCCTAGGGTGAGGGGGCCGGCCTGGGGTCCGTCGGCCAGGGCGGAGGAGGCGAGTGCGGCGAGGGCCAGTGCGAGGATGCCGTGGGTTTTCATGGGGGGAGCGAGGAAAGGAATGGGGTGAGACTAGTGCGAATCGGCGGCGGCCGCCGCCGCGGCCCGGGGCAGCGAGCCCGGCCTTCCCGCAAAGAGGATCACCGGCACGCAGGCGAGCGAGAGGAAACCCACGAACCGGAAGGCGTCGATGTAGCTCAGGAGGTTTGCCTGGTGTTCGATCGTGAGGTTGAGGAGGCCGAGGGCCTTCCTCGGCGCCTCCCAGGCGGTCGCGCCCTTTGAGAGCATGGCATGCGTGAGCTGCGAGAGGCGTCCGTCGGTGGCGGGATCGCCGGAGGAGAGGCGCGTGACCAGGCTCTGGCGGTGGGCCGCCGCCCGGTGGTCAAGGAAGGTGTTGATGAAGGCGATGCCGAAGGAGCCGCCCATCTGGCGCATCATGTTGTTGAGTGCGACGCCCTGCGGGATGTCGCGGGCGTGGAGGCCCGACACTGCGAGCTGGGTGAGAGGGATCGTCACCAGGCTCAGCCCGATCGCCCGCAGGATGATCGGCCAGAAGAAGTCGCCCGACTGGGCCGTGAGGTCGAGCGTCGAGAGCTGCAGGGCGAAAACGGAGACAATCGCGAAGCCCGCGATGACCATGAACTGGGGCGGGAAGCCCTTCATCAGTAACCTGCCCATGACTGGAAGGAAGAAGACGGCCACGAGCGCTCCCGGGATGAAGAGCATGCCGGTCTTAAGGGCCGTGTAGCCGAGCAGGCGCTGCGTGAAGACCGGCACGATGAACACCGTGGCGAAGAGGGCGAAGCCGAGGACGAAGGTGAGCGATGCCGCGATCGCGAGCTTGCGGCTCTTAAGGACGTGCAAGTCGACCACCGGGTGGTCCGTCGTGAGCTCTCGCACGATGAAGGAGACCAGCGCGACGGCCGCGACGGCCGTCAGAACCACGATGTAGCGCTTGGAGAACCAGTCCTCGGACTCCCCGCGCTCAAGCACCGTCTGCAGCGAGCCGAGGCCCACGACCAGGAAGCCGATCCCAAGCCAGTCGATGGTCTCGGCGTTCCTCGCGTGAGACGGCTCCTTCACGAAGAGCCAGGAGAGGAAGGCCGCGGCCAGGCCGATCGGCAGGTTGATGTAGAAGATCCAGGGCCAAGAGTACCCGTCGATGATCCAGCCGCCCACGGTCGGCCCAATCGTCGGCCCCACGAAGATCCCCACCGCGAAGAGCGAGGCCGCGAACCCGCGCTGGGCCACCGAGAAGGTCTCGAAGAGGATCGCCTGGGAGGTCGACAGGAGAGCGCCGCCGCCGATGCCCTGGAGGAACCGGAAGGCCACGAGCTCCCAGATGTTGTGGGCGTTGCCGCACGCCACGGAGGCGCCCGTGAAGAGGAGGATCGAGCCGATGTAGTAGTTGCGCCGGCCGAAGCGCGCCGCAAGGAAGCTGGTCATCGGGATGATGATCACGTTGGCGATCGCGTAGGACGTCACGACCCAGGCGACGTCCTCGAGGGTTGCGCCCAGGTTTCCGCTCATGTCGTTGAGCGCCACGTTCACGATCGAGGTGTCGATCAGCTCGATGATTGCCGCGGCGATCACGGTGATCGTTATGATCACCTTGCGCAGTCCGTGCTCGGCCATCGTGAGCCCCCGCTAGTCCTTGACCCGCACGGTTGCGTCGACGCTCAGGCCGGGCCTGAGCGGATGCGCCGCGTCCGGGTCCTGCGCGAGCACGATCTTCACCGGGACGCGCTGGGTCACCTTCACGAAGTTGCCGGTCGAGTTGTCCGGCGGAAGGAGCGCGAAGCGGGCCCCGGTCGCGCCGGAGATCGACTCCACCTTGCCGCGGAAGACGACGCCAGGGTAGGTGTCGGCCTCGAACTCCACGTCCTGCCCCGGCTTCATCGATGTGAGCTGCGTCTCCTTGAAGTTGGCGACCACCCAGACGTCCGTGTCGCTGGCCACCGAGAGCAGGGTCTGCCCCGACTGGATGTACTGGCCGGGCTCCACGTTCTTGCGGGAGACAACCCCGTCAATGGGGGCCGTCACGGTGCAGTACGAGCGCTGGAGCTTGGCGTAGTCCAGGTCCGAGCGCTTCTGCGCGGCCTGGGTCTGCGCGGCGGCGACTTTTGCGGTGGCGACAACGACCTGCGCCTCGGCCAGCTGCGCCTCGCGGCGCACGGCCTCAAGCTGGGAGGCGGCAGTGTCCGCCGCCGCCTGCGTGTCGCTCAGCTGGCTCTCCGTGATGGCGCCGGTCTTCGACAGCCGGGTGTCACGGGCCAGGTCGCTCGCTGCCTTCCGGGCCCGAACCTCGGCCGTGGCCGTGTTCGCCGCGGCGGCGTCCACCGCCGCTCGCGCGCTCGAAAGGGTGGCTTCGGCCGTGGCCTTGTCGGCGATCGCGTTCTGGAGCGCGGCCTCCGCTGCTGCCACCCTCAGGTCGAGCTCCCGGGGATCGATCTCCACGAGCGCTTGTCCGGTCGACACCCGCTGGTTGTCGGCGACCAGCACCCTGGCGGCGTATCCCGACACCCGCGGTAGGACGGGGCTGATGTGCCCCTCGACCTGGGCGTCGTCGGTCTCCTCGTGCGCCGCGGCAAAATTCCAGCGCTTCACGCCGTAGAAGGCGCCCGCGACAAGTACGACCGCGGCCAGCGCGATCACCACCGCCTGGCGCGAGGGCAGGGCGGATTTCGGGCTCTCCTCCGCACGGGAGGGGGCATCTGGAGCGGCAGTATTCATGGCGTAAGGAGATGATTAGGCACCTAATTATCGTCAATTGCAAGCCCTCCACGCAGATTTCCGCGCACTTTTAGCACCCGCCCGACCGGGAGTGCAGCAGACTAGAGATTATTCAAGTCGCTGATGGGTAATTCTTTCCAAGATCCCCTTGGGAGGTCTCCGACCGAGAGGTTCCCAAAGCGGATACGGTCGAGGCCCACGACGGAATACCCCTGGCTCGCGAACATTCGCTTCACCTGGTGGTAGCGGCCCTCGGTGAGCACCACCTCCACCTCGCTTCCCCCCTCCAAGCGGAGCTCGGCGGGGGCGCAGGGCGTTTCCTCGCCCTCCAGGACCAGGGTTCCAGACGCAAAAAGGCCGACTAGCGCCTCCGAAGGCTCCCGGTCCAACACGGCCCGGTAGACCTTGGGCACCTTGTGCTTTGGGGAGGTGAGCCGGTGCACGGCGCCGCCGGCGTCGGTCAGCAGCAGAAGCCCCGTCGTGTCCTTGTCCAGCCGTCCTACGGTGGTGACCGCAGGGTTTCTTCGCCTCCAGCGCTCGGGCAGGAGCCCGTAGACGGTGGGACCCTCGGAATCGTCGCGCGAGCACACAAGCCCGGCGGGCTTGTTGAGCAGGATGAGGAGCTCGCCCGGGTGGTCCGGCGGTGCACCGTCGATCAGCACGTCGGCCGCCTCGACCCGGACCCCCGGATCGTCCGCCACCGAGCCCTTGACGGTGATCCGCCCCTCCTCGACCCACGAGCGCACCTCGCGACGGGAGCCGTATCCCAGGCTCGCAAGTAGTTGGTCTAGGCGGCGCATCGAAGGCCCGATTGGGGCAGTTTAGGGCCTCCAGATCAATAGGCGCCTTGGGGTCAATCGGCCGATTCTCCAAGAATTGACTCGGCAACCCGACCCGCTTTTGGGATGTCTTACCTTTACGACCACTTATGGCAGTATGGGAATATAAGGTAATCTCGAGCGGCAAGGGGGGCTTCGCCACGCCCGCGCTGCTTGAATCATTTTTGAATCAACTGGGTACGGACGAGTGGGAGATCGTCGAATTCCGGGGGCAGCCTGACAACCCTCTGGCGTTTTCCGGCCTCGCCCGGCGGCCCACGCAGCGCGACTGGACGCTTGGCGACGCGGCCGCTGCCGCGGCCAAGGTCGAGGCGGACAAGCTGCGCGTCGAGTTCGAGGCCAAGTTCAAGAGCGCGACATCCTCCGCTCCTGCCTCGCCGGCCGAGGCCGAACCCGTGTCCAACGAGGGGCTTCGCGAGACCGACGGGCTTCGCCGCTTGAGGGACACCGAGCGCGACTCCGATCCCGACGCCCCGAACGAGGAGACGCCCGAGGACGACTGGGACAAGCTGGGCGCCGAGGACGAGGTACCGACCTTCTTCGAGGCCATCCGCCCGCACCTGCGGCGCAACCAGCGCGGCCCGGGCTTCTCGGTGGGCGTCGACTACCTTGCCAAGAAGTGGGATATCAGCGAGCAGGAGGTCCTGGGCGCGCTCAAGGAGTGCGGCCTTGAGATCCCCGAGGACGAGGACGCCAAGGTCACCTACGTCGACTACGACGGGGACCTCTACTGGGTGAACATCAACCGCCGCGGCGAGCTCTGGATCAACACCAAGGAGAAGACCCGCCCGGTGTTCCGCACCGTCCAGGCGACCAAGGTCGAGCCCCCGGAGGAGGAGGCCCCGAGGCATCCCACCGAGGAGAAGATGATCGAGAGGCGCCAGGAAAAGCAGCAGCACGAGGAGCGCAAGCAGTCCCAGCGCAGGCACGAGCCGGAGGCCGACCCGTCGGCGCCTGCCGCCCCGCTACCCGAGGGCGCCGCCCTCCTCGACCGCATCCGCCCCCTGATGCGCAAGAACCGCCGCGAGCCGGGCGGCTCCGGCAGCATGAGCTTTTTGTCTCGGGCCCTGAAGTGCACCGAGGCCACCCTGGTGGGTGCCTTCGTTTCCATGGGCCTGAGCGCCCAGGCCGCGGCTGGCGATCCTCCCGTTTTCGTGGAGATCGGCGACGAGACCTGGTGGCTCAACACCGACAGCCGCGGCGGCGTCTGGATCAACGCGCGTGAGAAGCGCGCCGAGGCCCCCTCGGGCGAGCCGGCAGCCCCCGCAGCCGACCTCCCCGCCGGCGCAGAGGCCCCGGCCGCCGCGCCCGCCCCGGGCAACGTTTTCGCCGCCGTCAGGCTTCTCCTGAAGGAGACGAAGACGGGCTCCGTCGCGGCCCCTGTCGAACGGCTCGCCGGCGAGCTCGGGAAAAGCGTCGACGAGCTGATCGCCGCCCTCACCTCCTCCGGCCTTCGCGTTCCCGAAAAGGCGCGCGAGAAGCCGGTCTTTGGCGAGCATGCCGGAGAGATCTTCTGGCTCAACCGCAACGCAAAGGGCGAGCTCTGGCTTAACGCCAAGGCCTCGAAGTACGCGTCCGAGGGCTCAGATGGGGACTCGAAGGGCAGGCGCCCGAAGTCCAAGAAGAAGCCCGCGTCAGAGGACGCCCCCGCGGCGGAGGTCCCTTCCGAGGTTCCGCCGGCGTCAGGCGACGCCGGGACCCAGGTCTAGGCGCGCGTCCCGCGCCTGGCCCTCACCGCCTCGGCCAGCAGGCCGAGCACGGGGACCGTGTCGCTCCAGGACAGGCACGCGTCCGTGACGCTCTGGCCGCGGACGAGCGGCACCCTGCCGTAGTCCTGCGCCCCCCCCACCAGGTTGCTCTCGATCATCACTGCCGAGAGGGTGCGGTCGCCCGAGGCGAGCCTCGAGGCCAAGTCCTCGGCCACCACCCGCTGGCGCTCGGGCTCCCCCTTGCGGCTGTTGGCGTGGCTGAGGTCGACCATGAGCTGGCGGGGCAGGCCGTGCCGCTCCAGGAGGCCGGCGGCGGCCTCGACGTCGGCTGCCGAGTAATTGGGCCCCCGGGACCCTCCGCGGAGCACGAGGTGGGTGTCGGTGTTGCCCGTCGTCTGCATGCACGCCGGAGTGCCGTCGTGCGCGAGGGTGGGGAACCAGTGCTGGTGCCGGGCCGAGCGGATCGCGTCGACGGCCACCTCGACGTTGCCGTCGGTCCGATTCTTGAAGCCGACCGGCATCGAGAGCCCCGAGGCGAGCTCACGGTGAATCTGGCTCTCGACGGTACGCGCGCCGATGGCGCCCCAGCTCACGAAGTCCGCGAAATACTGGCCGAACGTCGTCTCGAGAAACTCGGTGCCGATCGGCAGCCCGAGGCGGGTGATGTCGGCCATCAGCTTCCGGGCGGTCCTAAGGCCCTTTGAGATGTCGAATGTCTTGTCGAGCCCCGGGTCGTTGATGAGCCCCTTCCACCCGAGCACCGTCCGCGGCTTCTCGAAATACACGCGCATCGCCACCAGCAGGTCCTTCGCGAGCCGGTCGCTCTCCGCCTTCAAGAGGCCGGCGTACTCGAGCGCGGCCTCCGGATCGTGGATCGAGCAGGGCCCGACGACCACGAGGAGCCTGTCGTCCCGTCCCGCCATGACCGCGGCGATGGCGGTGCGGGCGTCGGAGATGCGGGCGGCGCCCAAGTCGTCCAGCGGGAACTCCGCCTCGAGCGCCGACGGGGGCGGCAGGGGCAGCGTCGTGCGGATGCGGAGATCGTACGTGGGCCTGTGCATGCAGGGATTCCGACCGGGGGGCCGGATCCTAGGCGCCGATCAGCGCCCGGGCCTGAACGACCGTCGGGTGCCGGCTCAGCAGCACCTCGGAGAGGTTCGGGGCGATGCCGAGCGAGGACGCCCGGAGGCGGAGCGACACCCAGGCGAGCGACGAGGCCGGCGGGCTAAAGGCGTGTGGGGCGAATACGTCGAAGACCGGCGAGAGCGGGGCGAGCAGCTCCTTCGTGTGGAGGTTTTTCTCGACTAGGAAGAGTCCCAGGAGCGCGCCGAGCGCCTCGAGCCAGACCGTCGGGGAGCCGTGCGGGGCGTACGGGACGCCCGAGCCCTCCGGATAGGGCTGCCATTCCATGAAGGCCTGCAGGTACTCGTGGAGCTTCTTGAGCTCCGCATCGGCCGTCGCGGTGGTCCACTTGACCGTGATCTGCTTCCTCTCGCGCATCTTCTTCACCTCCCAGACCCGCATGATCAGGACGTATTCGGCCCCGTCGCGCTTGAGGGATCCGGTGAAGATGTAGTCCAGCCCGCCCGACGTCGTGGACTCGAGCTTCTTCAGGTTGTCGACTGTCCAGTCGGTTGCGAAGATAGCGGGCCGCGTGGGGGCGCCCGCCTCGTGCACCGCGCCGAGCGCCGCGACCGAGGTGTACAGGGGCGAGAAGTAGAACGTCTCGGCGAACCAGAGGGGGATGGCCCTGGAGAGCCTTCCCAACTCGTCCTCCGGCAGGCGGGCAGCCGCGTCCGGATCGGCGTAGACGCCGGGAAGCGACAACTGCGCGAAGGCGACGCGGCGGAACTTCCCCTCCTTTTTGGGGAGGAGGTCGGTCACCGACTCGAGGCCGTAGGACCAGATGGGCCTGCTGATCGTGATCAGGGCGACGCCCACCGGGGCGTCGGCCGGCGGGGGGTCGCCCGGTTGGGGCGTGAAGGCCGGGATGCCCTGCACGTCCCCGTGGTTGATCAACTCGGCGACGGCGTTCGAGAAGCCGTGGAGGCGCTCCTCGAGCTCGGGCCGGTTGAGCGAGAAGAGGATGTCGAGGACGTGCTGGGCGGCGTCGGAGTCGCGGACGGCCAGGTAGGCCTGGATCAGGTTGATCCCGGTGGCGGGACCGTGGCGCAGGGCGTCGTAGCGGGGTGCGACCAATTCGATGATCTGCGGGATGTGGCCGGTGGCGCCAAGGTCGCCCGAGATCGTGACCAGGACGTCGGCGCGGTCGCCGGCCGTGGCCAGCACCTCCTCGTAGATGGCCATCGCGCCCTTCAGGTCCTTGCTGTCGAGCTTCTCACGCGCCGCGAGCAGGCGCGGCGCCACGCCAGACACCGACGGGTCAAGCGGCGCCGACGGCGCCGCCTGGTGCCCGTTCGCCGGGGCGGGTGATGCCGGTTTGCCGGCCAAACGGTCGAAGAATCCCATGCAACCGAGCAAAGCAACCCCCGCGCCCGTGGCGAACAGAATTGGAGGGGCCGGCCCCGTCCTTGGGGGGAGGCCGCCCGCCGGGGGGCAATTCCTCGTTTGACCGTCCTTTGGGGCGGCCTATTGGTAACCCCTCCCCCGGGTGAACCGCGTCCACATAAAGACCTACGGATGCCAGATGAACGAGCGCGACAGCGAGGCTGTCGCGGCGATGCTTCGCGCCCGGGGCTACCGCATGGTGGAGAGCGAGGACGACTGCGACATCCTGCTCCTGAACACGTGCAGCGTGCGCGACGCGGCAGAGCAGAAGGCGATCGGCAAGGCCGGCTACAGCCTCCACCGAAAGAAGGGCAACCCTGACTTCGTCCTCGGGATCCTCGGCTGCATGGCGCAGAACCGCGGGGCCGAGCTCCTGGACCGCCTCCCCGACGTCGACCTGATCATCGGCACCCAGAAGTTCCACCGCGTGCCCGACTACCTGGACAACCTCCGGGCGGCCAGGAGCGCGGGCGTTCCGGTAGGCCGGGCGATCATCGACACCGACGAGGAGGCCGGCTCGCAGAACACGATCCGCGACCACGACGAGTCGCCCGACCGCAAGGTGTGCGCGTTCGTCTCGATCCAGCAGGGCTGCAACATGGACTGCTCCTTCTGCATTGTGCCGACGACGCGCGGCGACGAGCGCTCCCGCCCGATGGACGACATCGTGCGGGAGTGCGAGGAGGTCGTCGCGCGCGGGGCACGAGAGGTCATGCTCCTCGGGCAGATCGTCACCAGCTACGGCAGGCGCGACTACCCGCACACCGGCGGGGTCACTCCCTTCGTCCAGCTGCTGGAGCGCGTGAACGCCATCCCGGGCCTCGAGCGCATCCGCTTCACCTCGCCGCACCCGCGCGGCTTCCGGGAGGACCTGGCGGAGGCCTTCGCGCGGATGCCCAAGCTCGGGGAGCACGTCCACCTGCCTGTGCAGTCGGGAAGCGACGCGGTCCTTAAGGCCATGAGGAGGCCCTATTCGCGCGAACGCTACCTGGAGATCGTGCGCATGCTGAGGGCGGCCAAGCCTTCGATGGCGTTCTCGACCGACATCATCGTGGGCTTCCCCGGAGAGACCGAGCTGGACTTCCAGGCCACCCTGGACCTCTGCCGCGAGGTGGACTACGACATGGCGTACATCTTCAAGTACTCGGTGCGCACGGGGACGCCCGCGGCGACGATGCCCGGCCAGGTGCCCGAGGAGGTGCGCGAGGAGCGCAATCGGATCCTGCTTGAGGAGCTCGGGAAGGGGTCGCTCCGCCGGGCGCAGTCCCTCGTCGGAAGCGTGCAGGAGGTCCTGGTCGAGGGCCCCGACAAGACGCTCCAGCGCTTCATGGGCCGCACCCGGGGCAACCGGGCGACCGTCTTCGAGGCCGCCCCGAGGCTCGTCGGGTCACTGGTGCAGGTCGAGGTCACCCGGGCCAGCGTCAGCACGCTCTACGGCAACCTCGTGATCTCGGGCGCTGGCTTGCAATCACCGCAGGGCGCGGCGTCACTCTGAGCCGCACCAGCCCCATGTCCCTGTTCACCGCCTCCCTCGTCCCCGGCCTCCTCCTGATCCTCGTCGGGCTGCCCCTCATGCTGGACCTCCCGGCGTTCAAGGCGGCGGTGAAGGCGTTCCCGAGGTCGGCGCCCGTGGGCTATGTCGTGTTCGGTGCGGCCTCGGTCTGGTTCCTCTACAACATCCTGCACCTCTCGAACGCCGACTTCGGCGAGTACCGAAACCTCCTCTTCGTGGGCTTCGCCGTCGTCGCCGTTCTCGCCTACAAGTGCGTGCCGGACTTCCTCGGCGTCCGGGGCGCTGCCGCCCTGGTGCTGATCGGCGCGGGCCCCTTCCTCCAGGCCGCCTACATGGAGTATGGGCACCCGGCCCGCCTGTTCATGGTGTCCTTCGTCTACCTGGCGATCGCGCTGGCGATCTGGCTTGGGGCCCAGCCCTGGCGCCTGCGTGACTTTTTTGGCTGGCTCTTCGCGAGGCCCCTGCGCTCAAGGAGCCTCGGCGGCCTTCTCTTCGCGTACGGGCTGGTCCTCTGCGCGGCCGCGTTCAACCAGCGATGACGCCACCCCCCGTCCTCCTTGTCCTCGCCGGCCCCGCGGGCTCGGGCAAGAGCACGCTCTGCGACCGGCTTGTCGCCGAGGATCCCGCCTTCACGCGGGTTGTCACCAGCACGACCAGGGCCCCCAGGCAGGGCGAGGAGAACGGCGTCCACTACCACTTCTTCACACCCAAGGAGTTCGACGACAAGGTGAAGGCCGGGGAGTTCCTGGAATGGGCCTGGGTCCACGGCGACCGCCGCTACGGGACCCTGTCGGCGAGCGTCCTCGGGCCGCTTCTGCTGGGAAAGAACCTGGTGATGAGCGTTGACGTCCAGGGCGTGGAGAGTTTCCGGCGCCTGGCGGCAAAGAACCCCTTCCTTAAGCGGGCGATGGCGACCATCTTCATCGTCGTGGACCACGAGCGGCTGCTCTCCCGGATGCGGGAGCGGGGCAAGGACGACGAGGCTGAGATCGCCCGGCGCATGGAGACCGCGGAGGCCGAGCTCCGCGAGGCGCCCAAGTTCGACTATGTGATCGAGAGCAGGACCCGTGACGAGGACTTCGCGGCGCTTCGCGCCATCCTCAAGAAGGTTCGCTCCAGGGTGCCGGCGGCCTAGCCGCCGATGTAGCTCATCTCGATCTTCTCGCGGGGCCTACCCGAGGCCAGGATCTCAGCACGCTCATCGCTGTAGCGGTCCACCCTTGCGCCCCAGACGCCCCCGATCCTGCCTCGCAGGTCGAGGTCGGAGGCCCCAGCCCTGAGACTGGACAGGAGGTCTTGGCCCTCGGAGGCGAAGAGGCACGTGAAGAACTTGCCGTCGGCTGATATCCTCGCTCGGTGGCAGTCCTTGCAGAAGGGTTCCGTCACCGAGGTCACGAGCCCCACCTCGCCCCTGCCGTCCGCATACCGGTAGCGGGCGGCCACCTCGCCTCGGTAGGCCGGCGCCGTCACTTCGAGCGGCCAGCGGGCCGAGATCCGGGCGACGATCTCCTGGGCCGGCACAACCTGCGAGGTGGACCAGTGGTTCGTGTTGCCCACGTCCATGAACTCGATGAAGCGCAGCGTGTGGCCCCGCTCCCGGAAATACTCGCAGAGCGTGAGGATCTCCCCGTCGTTCACCCCGCGCTGGACCACGCAGTTCACCTTGACCGTGAGCCCGGCCGCCGCCGCCGCGTCGATCCCGGAGAGGACCCTTGAGACGTCGAAACCGAGCCCGTTCATGCGGCCGGCGGTATCCCGGTCGAGCGAGTCGACCGAGACGTTGACCCGGTCAAGGCCGGCGGCGCGAAGCGCCGAGGCCTGCTTTGCCAAAAACCACCCGTTGGTCGTGAGCGAGACGTCCCGCACCCCGAGCGCCTTTAGGTCCCCGACGATATCCGGCAGGTCGGCCCTCAGGAGGGGCTCGCCCCCGGTCAGGCGGACCTTCTCGACGCCCAAGGCGGCAAAGGCCCCCACGATCCGCACGAGCTCCCCGTGGGTCATCAGCCGGCCGTGGGAGAGGAAGGCGTGGTCCGGCCCGAATGCCTCCTTCGGCATGCAGTACGGGCACCTGAAATTGCACCGGTCGGTCACCGACACACGCAGGTCCCGCAGGGGTCGGCCGAGTGTGTCGCGGGGTCCTGCCATGTAATAATTCAAAAAAGCACCAAATCGTTATTTTCGCGAGGCGGTATTTGTGTCCTAACCTTCCTACGTGCTCACACCCGAAGGCGCCGAGAGGCTGATTCTGGAGGCGATCCCGCTGTTCCACCGCGAGGACTGCGCAATCGCCGAGGCCCACGGAAGGGTGCTCCGGACCGACCTGAAGGCGGACCGCGACCTTCCCCCATTCGACCGCGTCACCATGGACGGCTTCGCCGTCCGCTCCGCCAGCCGCTCTGCGGGGATCTCGCGGTTCCATGTCGGGGCCACGCAGGCGGCGGGCATGAGGCCCTTCACGCTCGGCGCCGCTCCCGAAGCAGCGATTGAGGTCATGACGGGCTGCGTCCTCCCCGAGGGCGCCGACTGCGTGGTCCCCTACGAGGACGCGATCCGCGAGGGCGAGTGGATGACCGTCCACCCTGACGCCGAGCCGTCCGCGGCCGGAAGGCACGTCCACCGGCGGGGTTCGGACCACGCCAAGGGGGAGGTCATCGTCCGGGCCGGCGTCCGGCTTACCGGCCGGGAGATCGCGGTGGCGGCCTCGTGCGGCCACCCGGCGCTCACCGTCACCCATTCGCCGAAGGTGGCCGTGATCTCGACGGGCGACGAGCTCGTCGAGGTGGACTCGCTGGTGGCGCCCCACCAGGTGCGCCGCAGCAACGACCACGCGCTCAGGGCCGCCCTCATCCGGGCCGGGTACCCGAGGTCGGACCGCTTCCACCTCCGGGACATCCGGCACGAGATCGAGCACATGCTCTGGCACATCCTGGCCGAGTACGAGGTGATCCTGATCACCGGGGGCGTCTCCAAGGGCAAGTTTGACTTCCTGCCCTCCGAGCTCGGCAGGCAGGGGGTCCAGAAGATCTTCCAGGGCGTGGCCCAGAGGCCGGGCAAGCCGTTCTGGTTCGGGCTCAGCGGGCGGATGACGCCGGTGTTCGCGCTGCCGGGCAACCCCGTGTCGGCTTACACCTGCCTCCACCGCTACGTCCTTCCCGCCCTCGACCATGCGAGCGGGCTGGCGCCCCGGGCCCCCTTCGGTGCGGCGCTCGCCGAGCGGGTCGTCTTCAAGCCTAAGCTCTCCTGTCTACTTCCGGTTCGGCTCTCGAGCGGCCCGGGGGCGGAGCTCCTGGCCTCACCGTGCGCGACGAATTCCTCCGGCGACTTTGCCGGGCTCGTGGGCACCGACGGGTTTGTCGAGCTTCCCGCCGGCCAGGACGAGTTCCCCGCGGGCTACGTCGCCCCGTACCGGCCCTGGGTCTAGATTCCCCAGAACCGAAGGGTTGCGGTCGCCTGTTCCCCCGCCACAAGCTCGTACCCTCTCGATGGCCACGAAGCGCACCCTCTCGCACCTGGACGCCCGCAACCGCCCGCAGATGGTGGATGTCGGCGCAAAGGCCGTGACCTCTCGTACGGCGGTTGCCGAGGCCGTCGTCGTGCTGCCCAAGGCCCTCGCCGGGCTCATCCGGGACGGCGACATCGCCTCGCCTAAGGGCCCCGTCTTCCAGGCCGCGGTCCTCGCGGGCATCATGGGGGCGAAGAGGACGTCGGACCTGATCCCGCTCTGCCACCCCCTTCCCCTCGACGACTGCAAGGTGGAGATAGAGGCACGGCGGCCCGCGGCCGACGGTTCGGCGGAGGTTCGCGTGCGCTGCACCGCGAGGACGCAGGCCCGCACCGGGGTCGAGATGGAGGCCCTGACCGGAGCGACGGTCGCCGCCCTCACGCTCTACGACATGGGCAAGGCCGTGACCCACGGGATCGTGATCCGCGACGTCAGGCTCCGCTCGAAGACGGGCGGGAAAAGCACCTACCGGGCCCCGTGAATAAGTCCGTCAGCGTGAGCTATTACGCGATCCTTCGCGAGCAGCGGGGCCTCGGCACCGAGGAGGTCCCGACCATGGCCGTCACCGCTTCGGACCTTTACGAGGAACTTCGCGCGCGCCACGGCTTCACGCTGCCGGCCAGCAGGGTGCGCGTGGCCGTGAACGACGACTTTCAGCCCTGGGGGGTCGCCGTCGAGGACGGTGACCGCATCGCCTTCCTTCCCCCGGTTGCCGGAGGCTGACCCATGGAGTTTCGCGTCACAGGCCAGAAGATCGACCCCGCCCAGCTAATTCTGGCGATTGGCGACACCCGGGTGGGCGCCTGCGTCACGTTCGAGGGCAGGGTCAGGCGCCAGAACGAGGGCCGCAGCGTCCTGTCGCTCGACTACGAGGCGTTCAAGCCCCTGGCGGAGAAGGAGGGCCAGAGGATCCTGGAGGAGGCCCGGCAGAAGTTCGGCGTTTTGGATGCTGTCTGCGTGCACAGGACCGGCAGCCTAAAGCTCGGAGACCTTGCGGTGTGGATCGCCATCACGGCCGAGCACCGCGGTGCTGCATTCGACGCCTGCCGGTACGTGATCGACGAGGCGAAGGCGCGGGTCCCGATCTGGAAAAAGGAGCACTATGGGGACGGCTCAACCGAGTGGATCAACTGCGCCACCCGCGGCCCAGGCGTGTCGGGCCCGGGTCCCGCAGGCTGATTTTCCCACCGTCCTTCGGCTCGACACGCCGGGTCCCCGTTGCTACCAGATTGGTCATTCCCATGGTCTCGAATCTCACCTTCTTCGCGGCGACGACGACGCTCGATAAGCTCCAGAACATCCCGAAGGAATTCTGGCTGAAGGCGGGCGGGGCAATACTGGCGGTGATCGTGGTCTTCATCGTCATCCAGAAGGTATTGAAGATAAATAAGTTCGTCCTCGGGGGTGTCCTCTTTGTCGGCGCCGGCCTCATGTGGTTCAACTGGATCTACCACCGCACGGAGCCCAAGTTCCTGACTCCGCTTGTGGACCGAATAGCCCCCTTCTTCCCGTCCGCCGGCGCCTACGAGACGAAGCAATCGGCGCTGCCTGGCGAGTCGACGAAGAAGAAGTAGCCCGCGGTAGAAACTGCTTGGTTTAAGGGCAAGGGTGGGGGAGATTCGTCGGCGCTATGGCTAAACCACTTTCGGACATCGGACTCGTCGGCCTTGCGGTCATGGGCCAGAACCTGGCCCTCAACATCGCCGATCACGGCTTCCAGATCTCGGTCTTCAACCGCACGACAGAAAAGACGGACGCCTTCGTTGCGGCTAACCCCGGGACCCCGGGTGGCGTTGTCGGAACAAAGACCCTGCAGGAGTTTGTTTCCTCGCTCTCGGTGCCGCGCAAGATCGTGATCCTTGTCCAGGCCGGCAAGGGCACGGACGCCGTCATCGACGGCCTGACGCCGCTCCTCTCCAAGGGCGACATCGTGATCGACGGCGGCAACTCCCTCTGGACGGACACGATCCGCCGGGAGAAGGCGCTGAGCGCGATCGGGCTCCGATTCATCGGCAGCGGCGTCTCCGGCGGCGAGGAGGGCGCGCGCTTCGGCCCGTCCCTCATGCCCGGCGGCGAGTTTGCGGCCTGGCTCGAACTCAAGCCGATCTGGGAGGCGATCGCCGCCAAGGTTGATGCGAAGACCGGCAAGCCCCTCGCGGGCGCCCTCCCGGGCAAGCCCGTTACGGGCGGCGTGCCCTGCACGGCCTACATCGGCGCCAACGGCGCGGGCCACTACGTGAAAATGGTCCACAATGGGATCGAGTACGGCGACATGCAGATGATCTGCGAGGCCTACTCGCTCATGAAGGGCCTCCTGGGGCTAAAGCCCGCCGAGATGGGCGCGATCTTCTCGGAGTGGAACACGGGCATCCTGGACAGCTTTCTGATCGAGATCACGGCCGACATCCTCAAGCAGAAGGACCCGGTGACCCGGAAGCCCTTCGTCGACGTGGTCCTCGACACCGCGGGCCAGAAGGGGACGGGCAAGTGGACCTCGACCAGCGCCCTCGACATGGGCGTTCCCGCTCCGACGATAGCCGAGGCCGTCTTCGCTCGGTGCATCTCCGCGATCAAGAACGAGCGGGTGGCCGCCTCGAAGATCCTGAAGGGCCCGGGCAAGAAGTACCGGGGCTCGAAGAAGGCGCTGATCGCCGCGATCCACGACGCCCTCTACTGCTCCAAGATCTGCAGCTACGCCCAGGGATTCCAGCTCATGCGCGCCGGCGCCCAGGAGTACGGATGGAAGCTCAACTTCGGCGAGATCGCTCAGATATGGAGGGGCGGGTGCATCATCCGCGCCGCCTTCCTTCAGAAGATCACCGAGGCGTACGCGCGCAACCCGGACCTGGCGAACCTGCTCCTGGATCCGTACTTCAACAAGACCTTCAAGGCGGCGCAGGCCAACTGGCGCAAGGTGATCGCGCTCGCCGCCGAATGCGGCGTCCCGGCGCCGACCTTTGCGGCGTCGCTTGCCTACTACGACGGCTACCGTTCGGCCAGGCTCCCCGCCAACCTGCTCCAGGCCCAGCGCGACTACTTCGGTGCTCACACCTACGAGCGGGTCGACCAGCCCCGCGGGAAGTTCTTCCACCTGGACTGGCCTGACGCCAAGCGGCCTCAACTGAAAGTCTAGGCGAAGGCGGGGTTTGTTTTCTGACAATTCAATGTGTGAGTACCGAAGTTGTGAGTGTGAGTACTGACAATTAATGTGTGAGCCTTTGCGTCTCCTTCGCGGACCTATCCAGCTTCAGGCGGTCGATTGTACCATCGATAGTGGCCCTGACGAATTTCGCGAAAGCTCGGATATCACCATTGACTGAAGCGTCCTCAAGAGCCGCGAAGTAAAGTTGGCGATCTTTGACCTCGATCGTCTTCCAAGGATAGCCGCCGGAAGCGAGCATCGCGTTCATCAGAAATCGGGCGACGCGGCCGTTACCGGCGATGAACGGATGGATGTATACGAACGCAAAGTGCCCGAGGACTGCACGTACTTCAGGCGATTTTTCCTTACGGAGAATGTCGAACATCCGGTCCATGGTGTCCATCAAGGCCTCCTTAGGGGGCGGACAGTGCCGGGAAGTGTTAATGACAACCAGACCGTTCCTATAGCCCGCTAGGTCGGCGTGGGTGATGATTCCGGCATCAACCGCGGGTTGAAAGAGCGCCACGTGCCATGACTTGAAGTCGCGGGCAAGAACATCGACTGAATCCTGGCCATTTCGAATATCCAGTATGGAAAGCCTGACCTTCTGGAATGCCTCAAAGTAGCCACGTGCGGCGAGGGCATTCCGAGCGTCCGGTTCTGAAGAGGGATTCCATTGACCCTGTGCAACCCTTCGAATCAGTCCCTCCGTTACCTGGTAGCCCTCGATCGACAGGGAATTATACGAGTCACGGGGATACGTTTCATCCAATTGCTTGAGATATTGTTCAGTGGTGATTGGAACGACCGTCCTGTTGGCAAAAATCTTCGCCACTTCATCGCGCATTCTGGCGCACATGGAGTCTAGCCTAGCTGCATATGGCGATCGTTCGAGTTTGAGCACCCGTTGTGGTTCGTGGTGTCCGAAAGGATTTTTTTCACGGACAATGTTTCCAACCTTCCTGAGTGCTTCCGCTAACTGATCCGCTTGGGTAGAAAAGCCAACGGCGCGATAGGCGCCCACGGCTCGACCCATTTTCGTCTCGTCCGACGGGCCCGATACAAATTCCCGGAAGACATCCTCCCAGGGGGTGGTCTTCAGCATGACCTCCAAAGAAACAGGATCGTCGTTGAACGAGGACGGGGCGATGCGCGCCAGCACGGCTCCCGGACTCATGACGCGCAGACCGCGAACGGTTTCGATGCCCTTTGGAAGAGTATTCGTCTGCACGAGCACCGCCGAATAACCACCGGGCAATTCGACTATGGTATTCGAGGCGCTGAGGGTATTGATCAAAATTTGCCTTTGTACGGTTCCTCGGACCGACAGGATATCTTTCGAGGACTCAGCGCTCAGGGTATATCCGTCGTTACCGAACCTGTTGGAGAGATAGCGGCCGAGAAATGGCCAAATTGTCGCGTTCCAAAAGGAGGGCTCTTCCGGCTTGGTGTCGGAGCGTACCAAGGCATACCAACCTCGGATAATGGGGAGCAGGAACCCGGTTTGCTCAAGGCGAGTCCGGTCTGTTCTCGAGATGTCTTCTGTTCGGACAATTCCGTCCGTCGCTAAGGCGTGAACACGGGATAGCGATTCGGAGACCAGCTTGTTTTGCGCTTCCACAATCAAACCATTAGCCAACTAGAACAAAATGGCAATAAAGATGAGAATTTAGGGTTAAAGATAATGAGATACTAATGGAGTAAATTATGTAAGACGTTAGTAAGCGCATAGCTCTGCACATCAAACCCTATGGTTTTTATCTAGAATTTGGTGCTTTTTCTATAGCCTCAATCTACGCCGACAACAAAAGCTACTTTCGGAAATTTGTCGCCAAAGCGATGGTTGGTTCGCCAGCTAGGCCGGACAACGGAAAATACGGGATCACTTCACAGCAATAGACCAGGAATATTCCTCTGCATGGTGGGTTCAGTTGGCCGACTTCGGAGGTAGGAGTCGGGGTCTTTCCCGCAACGCTGGCGGGGCATTTAGACCGATTAGATGATCGCCAAACGTTGGCCGGCGAATCGGGCCGGGTCGATCACCGGCTCCGCTCTAAAAGCTCTCATGGCTAAAATACGTGGAAATAAGTGGGAATAAACAAAATGTAAGTGGCGGATAATCTAATGGCCTTCCCGGGCCGTCATTCATTCGGCCATGTGTAGGTAGCTGTCCGCAAAGCCTGCGTCGAAAGAGCCACGATAAGGAGCGATGACCGTTTCAATCGGGATAGGAGGTTGACGTGATCCCGACTCTTCAAGCGGCTCGAAGCGGCGGGATCACGTCAAGGGAAACCGCCGCCTAGCGTCGGGCTTCCAGGTAGCCCATAAGGCCGAGGAGAGCCCCCCAATGGTAGAACCGGTCGCTTGAGGTGACGTCGTCGCCCGAGCCGGTGTCGGCATTGTAGTTCTCATGGACGTGGCCCTTCTCGGACCACTCCTTGTTGAAGAGGGCGAGCGACTTTTCCGCCAGGCCCTTCCGGGCTTCGGCCAGGTCGTAGTTCCTCAGGCCAAGGTAGACCAGGTAGTTCATGGGCCCCCAGATCCGGCCCCGCCAGTAGTCCTGGTCCTTGAACGCGGGATCGGAGCGCGCGATTGATGGGATCGCCCACTCACCCCAGAACTCCGCCGGGTTCATGAGGTGCTCCCTCACCATTCGCTCGGCCTGCGCCGGCGTGGCCGCCTTTGCGAGCAGTGGATAGAAACAGGTCGGTGCCATCCTGTGGACAAAGGCGCCCGTCCGGAGGTTCTTGTTGAGGAAGATGCCGGACTTCTCGTCCCAGAGCGTCGCGAGGCTGGAGGCGTAACGCGCCGACCGCGCCTCGAGCTCCCCATGCTCCGCGGACTTGCCGAGAATTGAGGCGATCTCGCAGAGCGCGTTGCAGTCGGCGACGTAGAGCCCCATGAGGCCGACGTCGGCCTCCTCCATCCTTCCCGTCTTCGCGTCGAACGGCGCATCGTCATAGAGCGGGCTGTTGTCCAGCCCCGACTCGTACTTGGCGCCTTGGAGCGTCCCGATCGACGGATCGTCCGGATCCACCGGCTTGTTTGCGGCATCGGTTCCCAGCACCAGGTATCCGTCCAACTGGCGGTGGAGGTCCCACCACCGGTTCCAGCGCATGAGCGCGTCGAACGTGTCCCTTAACAGCCACTTTTCGTGGAAGGTCTGGTAGAGCCCGAGGAGCGTGATGGCGCCCACGGGCGGTTCGGAGCGGTCGCAGCTCTTCCAGCCCCCGGCGCGCGCGTAGTTGGGGACGAACCCCTGAGGTGTCTCCTCCCTCAATGTCTCGATCGCGTCTGCGTAGGCGAGGCTCCTATCTCCCGTCGCCGCCAACGACGCGGCGAAGAACGTGTCCCAGTCAAAGAGGACATAGCCACCCCATCCCGAGGACCAGAGGCGGCTGACGGGCGAGATCACCCGGTCCTTGGAGGGATCGTAGAGGGTGTCCCATCCCATGACGGTCTCGATCGCCCGGGCGGTCCCCTGGGTCCGGGGCCGTTCGCGGGCGAGTATCGTCTGGATCTCTTCCACGCCGCGCGGCCTTCCGGTGCTGATCCCTATCGGCCCCCGGAACACCCCTGAGTAGTGCGGCAAGGCGGGGCCCGTGGCGCTCACGGGCTCCTCGGTCCCGGTCCAGTAGAGTCCGACGGTCCGAGTCCCCGCCCGGAACTCGATGTGGTCCGCCGTCCTCGCCGCCCCGCCGGGGCGGTTCCAGAGGACGCCGGCCGAGACGACAAGCGTCGGAGGGAGGCTACCGGGCTTTCCGGTGAGCGGGGTCGCCAGCATCACCAGGTCCCCGCCCTCGTGCGCGGACTCCAGCCGGAACGCGTCGCCGCGCCACTTGACCTCGATCTCGGTGTAGCTGCCGTTCCACGTGTGGGGGCCCGGGGTCACGTCCTCCTCGTCCTTCCCGCGGAGCCCGATCTGGACGTCCGGCAGGAAGGCCTCGGCGTAGAGGGCCGAGTTGTGCCTGAGGCCCACGCGCACCGTGAAGGCCTCGGGAAGAAGGACCTGCGCAGCGACGCTGTGGGTGTCCCAGGTGTTCCAACCACAGGCGAGGCTCCGCTGCACGGCCTCGTATTCGGGCGAGCGGCCTTCCTCTGCCGCGGCCGGGTGGGCCAAGAGGAGGCCGCACACAAGGCAGGCCAGGCAGCGGGCCGCAAGCTGCGTTTCTGGGTCCATTGGGAGGGGTAAGGTCGGGGTGCCGGAGTGCTATTGCGCTGGCGAATGCGGTGATCTTCGAATGCTCTTGGACCCGTTTAGGCGACACCAAAACGCCTTTTCCGAAACAAACCCAAATCTTTGGTATCCCCCGGACGTCGTACGTAAATCCATGTCGGACCTAAGTTACAATGCCCTCCATGCCCCGTTCGGGGCCTTTTCTAGCTTCACCTGCGGCTACGCGGTGTCATGGGACGCAACCCCGGCCCCCAATTCCGGCGGGTTTGGCGCGTCGACGCGCCTCCCCGCGCAGCAGTCCGTCTTCGCGGGATGGCGCCGCGGCGGCGGGGCGTGGAATCTCCTGCCCTTCGTCCGCAAGCGGGCCGACCGGTCCTCGGACTTCTCGGGGGCGACACCGGGCGAGGCGGTGAGGAACCAGGACTACCGCACGCTTGGCCATGGGGATTTTTCGCGCCGGCTCGGCCTGGCCTCGGACCGTTGGACCTCCGGGCCGTTCGAGCTCCAGATCTTCTCCCCGTTCGAGAAGATCCCGGACTGGGAGGGCCTTGCCGACGAACGCCGCAAGCTGCTCTGCGCCCCGGTCGTCACCGCGCGGTGCTCGGCCGACAATCGCGCCGGCTCGGAGGATATCGAGATCCTCTTCGGCTTTGGCGACACGGAAAGGGGCCTGCGCCTGCTTGGGGACACCGAGGCTGGCCTTGTCGGCTTCGCCTCGGCGACGGCGTACGGCTTTGCCGCCAGGCCCCAGCCCGGCCTCAGGGTCAAGTCCGGCATGGACCTCTTCTCCTCCTGGCGGGAGGACGCCCGCGGCACGCACCTTCTCGGCTCCGAGGCGGCGCTCATCCTTAAGGTGCCCGCGGGGGAAACCCGCTCGCTCGACCTTGCCCTGGCTTTCCTGCAGCAGGGCACGGTGACCACCGGGATCGAGGCCCCCTACTACTACTCGCGCTACTTCCAGAGGCTAGACGACGTCCTCTCCTACGGCCTCGACCACCACGGGGACTACGTTGCGATGGCGGCCGGCCGCGACGCCGAGCTCGACGCTTCGGGCCTCACCGACGACCAGAAGTGGCTCGTCGCCCATGCGGTCCACACCTACCTCGGGTCAACCCAGCTCCTCTCCCACGACGGCAGGGCCCTGTGGGTCGTGAACGAGGGCGAGTACCGCATGATGAACACGTTCGACCTCACGGTGGACCACCTGTTCTTCGAGCTCGCGTGGTGGCCCTGGGCCGTCCGCGACACTCTGGACCTTTTCGCAGGCCGCTATTCCTACGTGGACACGATCCACTCGAAGGACGGCGGACGGTCGGAGGGTGGGATCGCCTTCACGCACGACATGGGGGTCGACAACCAGTTCACGCCGCCGGGAGTCTCCAGCTACGAGGTCCCGAACCTGACCGACTGCTTCAGCTTCATGAGCTCCGAGCAGCTCGTGAACTGGGTGTGCTGCGCGGTGACCTACGCGGAGGCGGCGGGCGACCAGGCCTGGCTCAGGTCAAAGGAGGCGCTGCTCGCGAGCTGCGCGGAGAGCCTCCGCCGTCGGGACGACCCCGAGCCGGCGAACCGCAATGGGGTGATCGGATGGGACAGCGACCGCTGCGGGCCAAAGGGCTCGGAGATCACGACCTACGATTCGCTCGACGTCTCGCTCGGCCAGGCCCGCAACAATCTCTACCTCGGTGTGAAAACCCTGGCGGCGTGGCTTCTCCTCTCGCGCGCCTTCGCGCGGCTTGGGCTGGAGGAGGACGCACGCAAGGCTGTGGACACTGCGGCCCTTGCGGGAGCCACAATCATGGCGTTCAGGGACCGGGCGACCGGCCTCTTCCCCGCCGTCTTCGAGAACGGCAACTCGAGCCGGATCATCCCGGCGGTCGAGGGCCTCGCCTTCCCCCTGTTCCTTGGGATGGACGCCGAGCTTGGGGACCTGGACCGCAGGACCGGCCTCGTTGCCGCCCTCGGCGTCCACCTGGGGGCCGTCCTCAGGCGGGGCGTCTGCCTAGATACCGCAAGCGGCGGATGGAAGCTCAGCTCCACCTCGGACAACACCTGGCTCAGCAAGATCTACCTCTGCCAGCACGTGGCGCGCAGCCTCTTCCCGGCGGCCCTCGCCGGCGAATCGGGCGCCTCGGCGGACCGGGCCCACATCGGGTGGCTGCTCAGCCCCCACACCCGGCACTTGGGGTTCTGCGACCAGATCCGCTCTGGCGACGGCTTCCCCTACGGATCGAAGCACTACCCGAGGGGCGTCACGTCGTGGCTCTGGATGCCCCGCGGGCAAGCCGCCGGAGCCTGACCGCCGCCGCAGTCCTCGGAGAGGCGAACCCGGTCCCGGGCGGCTTACGCCCAGGTGCGCACAATTTGTCCTCCAGATAGCGAGATCCGCAGAGCAGAAGTCCCGGAGAAAGGGTATGCTCGGGGCAGGCCCGCCGAGGCGGGAATAGTCCCGCAGCCGGCGCGCCCCACACATGGGCGTTCAGCCCCAAGATCCCACGCCCCCCGCCACGCCCGGAGTGTCCCGCCGGACGGCGATCCGGATGATCGCCGTCGGTTCCGCAGGCGTGGCGGCTGGGGTCGGGCTGACCGCGGTGGTGGCCAGGCGGGACCGGGGAGCCGCGCGGCCCCGTTTTTTCTTCTCACCGCGCGAGGAGGCGACGCTGGCCGCGTTCTGCGAGCAACTCATTCCCGGCGACGACGTCCCGGGGGCCGTCGAGGCCGGCGTCATCGACTTCATCGACCTCCAGCTTGTCGGTCCGCATTCACGCTTCCAGGGCCTCTACCGGGCCGGGATCCTCTCCCTTCAGAACACGAGCCTGCGCCTCCACGGCCTTCCGTTCGAGGACCTCGACGGCCCCGTCCAGACGGAACTCGTGTCGCGGGTGGAAAAGGGAAGCTGCCCGGCTGACCTCTGGGGCGACCCGTCGGCGAGCGCCTTCTTCGGCGTGGTCCTCGACCACACCCGCCAGGGCTTCTACGGAAGCCCGAGGCATGGCGGCAACCGGGGCTATGCGAGCTACCGCATGATGGGCCTGGCCTACCCAAACCTGATCGGCCAGAACCGCTACCCTGCGGAACGGGGCTGAGCGACCGCCATGCCCCTCCCCCGTGTCAACGTCGTGGTGGTGGGCGCGGGCGCGGGGGGCGGCGTGGTCGCCAAGGAGCTCGCCGAGGCCGGGCTCACGGTCGTGCTCATGGAGCGCGGGGATTGGCCCCACTACGACCGACACAACGACGACGAGCTCGTCTCGCAGCGCTCGCCCGCCCTCGGCAATCCCTACGGACCCGACGACGCGAGGTACCGACGGGTCGTCGTGAACCCGGGCGGCTCGACGTCGGTCGTGCTGCCGAGCGAGGGCGCCTACAGCAACAACGCCGGGTGCGTCGGGGGCGGCACCGTCAGCTGCGGCGCCATGGCCTGGCGCTACATGCCCCAGGATTTCAGAATGCGGTCGACGTACGGCGCGGTGGAGGGGTCGACGCTCGAGGACTGGCCCCTCGGCTACGACGACCTGGAGCCGTACTACGAGAAGGCCGAGTACGAGTTCGGCGTGGCCGGCGACTATTCGGAGAACCCCTTCGGGGCGCCGCGGCGCCGCCCCTTCCCGATGCCCGCGTTCCCGTACAACCGGGAGGGAAGGCAGGTCGTCGAGGCGACCCGCCGGCTCGGCCTGCACCCGTTCCCGATCCCGATGCTCAGGAACTCGGTGCCGTACAACGGCAGGCCTGCGTGCATCCATATGCGCTCGTGCGTCGGGTTCGCGTGCCCGGTCGACGCGAAGAGCGGCTCCCAGAACACCGTCATCCCGCGGGCGCTAGCGACCGGCAACTGCGAGCTGAGGACCGGCTGCGTGGTGGCGGAGATCAAGGTCGACGACCGGGGAAGGGCCCGCGCCGTCCGCTACTTCGACCCCGAGGGCCGCGGTTGGGAGCAGGAGTGCGACCTGGTCGTCGTCTCGGCCTCGGCCACCGAGACGGCCAGGCTCCTCCTCAACTCGAAGTCCAAGCTCTTCCCGAACGGGGCCGGCAACAACCACGACTGGGTGGGGCGCAACTTCCAGGGCCACGGCTACACCGGGGCCTTCGGGATCTCGGAGGGCGAGGTCTACGAGGAGGCGGGCCCGGGCGCCACGGTCGCGATCTGCGACTACAACCACGGCAACCCGGGACTCGTCGGCGGAGGCATGCTCGCCAACGAGTTCATCGTCCTGCCCTACAGCTTCTGCGACGTGCGCCCGCCGGGGGAGCCCCGCTGGGGCAAGGCGCATAAGGACTTCCAGAGGCGCTACTACAAGCGCATCATGCGCCTCTACGGCCCGGTTCAGGAGATCCCGAACTTCTCGGCGAGGGTGGAGGTGGACCCGGCGGTGAGGGACGCCTGGGGGATCCCCGTCTGCCGGCTCTCGGGCGGGAGGCATCCCTACGACCAGAAGCTTGGCGAGTTCATGTCGGCCAACGCTGAGCGAATCCTCAAGGAGATGGGCGCGACGCGCACGTGGCGCGGGCGGTTCGGCACCGGGCTGAGCGGGGGCCAGCACCAGGCCGGGACCTGCCGCATGGGCAACGACCCGGCCACCTCCGTCACCAACCGCTTCGGACAGGTCCACGGCATCGACAACCTCTTTGTCGCCGACGCGAGCCTCCACGTGACCAACGGGGGCTTCAACCCCGTGCTCACGATCATGGCGTTGGCCTACTGGGTCTCTGGGCACATCGCCTCGGGCTGGAAGGGCGGTGGCTTCAGATGAGCCCGATGGCAAGGCGCCGGCTCCTGCTGGTCGGTGGGCTCTACGCCGCCGGCTTCCTCGTGTCCGCCGCCGTCGGCAGCCTCGGCTACTTCCACTTTGGGAGCCCCGGGCGGACGTGCGCGTCCTGCCACGAGATGACCGGGGCCCACGCGGCCTGGTCCGGGTCGGTGCACAGCACGCTCCACTGCCGCGAGTGCCACGGGGGCTCGCTCACCCTGGACGCCCATGCCCTGGGCGCCCACGTGAACCGCCTGGTCCGCCACTTCACGCGCGCCCCGGGCGAGGTGATCCGGCTGCGGGAGGAGGACGTGCTGCGCATCCAGCAGTCCTGCCGCAGGTGCCACCCCGACACCTACGCGAAGTGGGCCTCGAGCGGACACGCGTCGACCTACGCGCGCTTCTTCCTGGACCCGGCCCACAACCGCGCGGAGCGCATGGCGCCCGACTGCCTGCGGTGCCACGGCATGTTCTTTGACGGGAACATCGAGGACCTGGTCTCCACCCCCTCGACCTCGGGGCCCTGGGCCCTAAGGGACCCGGCGAAGGCCGCCGAGCCGGCGATCCCCTGCACGGCGTGCCACCAGGTCCACTCGGCGTCGCCCGACGGCAGGCTCGCGCACCTCTACGTCAGGCGCGAGGGCGCGCACTTTCCGCTCGCGGAGCTCCCCGCGGTGCCCCTCACCTCCGGCGGGGCGCAGGTCCGCGTCTCGGCCGACCCGCGGCAGCGCCTTTGCGTCCAGTGCCATGCGCCGAACGCTTTCAGGCTTGCCGGCACGGGCGACGACCGGACCCCTGTCGGGGTCCACGAGGGCCTTAGCTGCCTCGACTGCCACTCCGGGCACTCCGGCTCGGCGCGCGCCTCTTGCGCCGCGTGCCACCCGGCAGACTCGCACTGCGGCGTCGACGTCGAGCGCATGGACACGTCGTTCCACTCGAAGGCGAGCGCGCACAACATCCACTCCGTGTCGTGCGGCGACTGCCACGGGGGCGTGCGCCCCGCGAGGCGGTAGAGGGCGGCGTCAGCGGGGGGCGTGCTCGAGGAGCCCGCGGTCCGCCATCCAGTCGGCCATCCGTTCGGGCCAATGGCGGACCGCCAGGAACTTCGAGCGGTCGCCCATGTTGAACGCGTGCTTGCCCTGAGCGATGAAGTGCGCCTCGACCGACAGCTTCGCCTCCTTCATCCGCTCCATGAGCGTCTGGGCGACCTTGTCGCACCCGTATTCGTCGTCATTGGCGGCCACGAGGAACACGGGCGGCGTGTCGGCGGGGATCGTCCTCGGGACCAGGTTCGGTTCCCCGGGATAGATGATCATCAGGAAGCTGGGCCTGCCGTCTTGCCGGTCGACCGGGTCCGGGGCGCGCGGGTCGCCTTCCGCCCTGTCGAAGGCCACCATGAGCTCGAGCGCGCCTCCGGCCGAGAACCCGAGCATGCCGACCCGCCGCGGGTCGACTCCGAACTCCGCGGCGCGGGCGCGGACCAGGCGGAAGGCACGGTAGGCGTCCTGCCGGGTGTTCTCAGCGGTGTAGGGCGAGCCCGGCGCCTTGTAGAGGCGGTACTTCAGCGCGAAGACGGTCACGCCAAGGCCGTTCAGGTACTCTGCCGCCTGCCTTCCCTCGCGGTCGAACACCAGCTCCTTGAAACCCCCGCCGGGTGCCACCACCACGGCGCACCCGTTCGCCTTTTCCTTGGGCGGCAGGAACACGGTGACCGAGGGGTTGTTGATGTTCTTCACCCAGTAGTCCTTCGCCAGCTCGGGTTCATCCCTTCGGGACTCAAATCCCGGCGCCCCGTTCGCCCACAGGGGGATGACCTGCGGCGTTCCTTCGCCGTGGGCGAGCCGGGCCAGGGTGAGGAAGGTGGCGATGCAGAGGGTGCGCGCGAGGGGGGTGGGGCTCATGGGGTTCCTTGGGTGTGGGGTTGGGTCCGCCTTGCAGGACGCGTCCCCGGGTAAAAGGGTGCCGGAGATCCCTTTGTTGACGGGAATCCCGCGGTGACAAGCAGGGAAGTGTTGGCACGGGGGCCCCAAGTGTCACGATCTCCAGTAGTCCGCTCCCGACGAAGCCCCGCCCGGTACCCATGAGACGCCTGATCGCCCTGATCGCCCTGCTTGCCCTGGCCGCCGCCGGCAGCCTCTGCGCCCAGTCGGAAGGCCCCCCGGTTCGCCTCGCGATCGTGGGCCTGGTCCACGACCACGCCAGGGGGTTCATCCCGAGCCTGGCCGGGCGCCGCGACGTGGAGCTAGTCGGCATCGTGGAGCCCGACCTTGAGCTCTCTGCCCGTTACGCCGAGCAGTTCCACCTGTCCAAGGCGCTCTTCTTCCCGACGATCGGGGCCCTAGTCGCGTCGACCAAGGTCGACGCCGCGGCGGCGTTCACCTCCACGCTCGACCACAGGCGGGTCGTCGCGGCGCTGGCCCCGCTCGGAATCGACGTGATGATGGAGAAGCCGATGGCCGTCAGCCTTCCTGACGCCCGGGCGATGGCGATCGCCGCATCGAAGGGCGGCATCCAGCTCGTGGTGAACTACGAGACCACGTGGTACCGGAGCAACCAGGCCGCCTACAGCGCGATCCACGGGCTCGATGCGATCGGCAGCATCCGGAAGATCGTGGTCCACGACGGGCACCAGGGACCGGCCGCGATCGGCTGCTCGCCCGCCTTCATGCGGTGGCTCACCGATCCCGTCTCCAACGGCGGGGGGGCGTCGACGGACTTCGGCTGCTACGGTGCGGACCTCGCGACCTGGCTGATGAACGGGGCGCGGCCGACGTCGGTATCCGCGGTCTACCAGCACCTGCAGCCCTCCGTGTACCCGAACGTCGAGGATGAGGCCACGATCGTCATCACTTATCCCGGGGCGCAGGCCATCCTGCAGGCCTCCTGGAACTGGCCCTACGGCCGCAAGGACATGGAGGTCTACGGGTCGACCGGGGCCCTCTTCATCCCGGACAGGGACCAGATCCTCCTGAAGCGCGGGGAGGCGAAGGAGAGCCCCCTGCAGGCCCCGGCGCTCCCCGAGGACGAGTCGAACCCGGTCTCCTACCTGGCGGCGGTCGTCCGCGGGAGGGTGAAGCCCGTGGGGCTCTCCTCCGTCGAGACCAACCTGGTCGTGTCCGAGATCCTGGACGCCGCGCGCGAGTCCGCGCGGACCGGCAGGCGGGTCGACCTCGCGAAGTAGCCCCTTATGAAACCCAAGCCCCACTCCCTCATCGCCGCGGCGCTCCTCTGCGCCGCCGCCCTCCCGCTCCAGGCCCAGGAGCCCTCCAGTGATTTTGTCGGGCTGGCCCGGATCCACTCCGACATCCGCTCCCGCCGCGCCGGAAGCTACGACCGGTCCGGCGGCAACGCCGACAACGTCTCCAACGTCGCCGACGGCGCCCGGGTCACCCTCATGGACGTGAAGGGGTCCGGGGTCATTACCCACATCTGGATCACCATGGGCCCCGGGCCCGACACGCTTAACCGCAACGATGTCATCATCCGGATGTACTGGGACGGGAAGCCCTACCCCTCAGTCGAGGCGCCGGTCGGGGCGTTCTTCGGAAACGGCTGGGGCGAGTCGTACAACTTCGTGAGCGCCCCGCTCGCCGTGACCCCGGGCTGGGGCAAGTCGTACGTGAGCTACTTCGCTATGCCCTACGGCAGCGGGGCCCGGATCGAGATCGAGAACCAGAGCGGCCGGAAGATCGACGCCCTCTACTACAACATCGACTACGAGGAGATGCCCAAGCTCCCGCCGGAGCTCGGGCGCTTCCACGCCTGGTACAACCACCAGCTCACCCATGCGCCCGCTGAGGGGGAGAACGAGTGGGAGCTCCTGGGGCCGCAGGGCAAGAACCTCGACGGGCGGGGCAATTACGTGTTCGCCGACATCAAGGGCCGGGGGCACCTGGTGGGCGTCAACTACTACGTGAACTCGCCGGGGCCGATGTGGTACGGCGAGGGCGACGAGATGGTCTTCATCGACGGCGAGGCGCTCCCGTCGATCAACGGCACCGGCACCGAGGACTACTTCAACACCTCCTGGTCCCCGAAGGAGCTCTTCCAGCACCCCTACTTCGGCTATGCGCGGGTGAACGGCGAGACCGGCTGGCTCGGCCGCACCCACCTGTACCGCTTCCACATCGCCGACCCGATCTACTTCGACAAGGCCTGCCGCTACACGATCGAGCACGGGCATAACAACTGCCTTACCCTCGACCTGGCCTCGGTCGCCTACTGGTACCAGGACGAGGCGAGCCCCCTTCCGAGGTCGTTCACCAAGGAGGAGCGCAAGCCGATGCCGGAGATCGGCGCATCGGACATCCACCTCTGGAGGGACGCGTGGCGCAAGCAGCAGGGAGGCGGCCCCACGCTCTGGGGCAACGAGAGGAAGCCCTAAGGCCTACCGGGCCGGCGCAAGCCCCGGGGGCGCGTAGCCGCAGCCGGGGTCGTCCAGCACGAGCACCCAGTCCGGCCCGTAGGAGGGGGACCTGAACAGCCTCCTCGCGCCGCCGGCAACCTCACCGGCGGGGGTCGCGATCCCCGTCCTCGGGTCGAACCACCATGCCGCGACCCGGGTGGGGCGGAGCCTCGAGAGGTCAACCACGGCGTCCTGGTCGTTCCTGGGGAAGTAGACAAAGGCGTACGTGCCCTCCCTGTCACGAGTCGCCTGCAGGTGGCCTCCGCCTCCCGCCGGCCCGCCGACGACGAGCGCCTGGTCGGGTATCCGGGAGAAGAACGGGCGCGACTCGATGAGCTCCCGGAGGTAGCGCATCTGCCTGCCGCCGGGCCGCTGCATCGCGTCGATCCAGTCGCGGTCGGCGAAGTTGACGACTCCGTTGCGCGCGTTCGCGAACTGCCACACGGCATGGTGGCCGTAGGTGACCCCGCAAGCTCCGGCGAACACCGACCTGTAGGTCTGCTTGCGAACGTCGTAGTCCCGGAAGTACCCTGTCGCCGGGTCCCACGCCGGCCAGGGGTTGTAGGGGTGGTCCTCGTAGTTGGGCTCCAGGTCGAGGGTCGGCTTGGCCGGCGACAGCGCGAAGTCCCTCTCGACCCAGTCCCAGACCGGCTGGTCGTGGCCCCCGCCGTGCCCGCTCTGCATCCCGTTGATCGAGAGCCAGGGCTCGTCCGGCATCATGACCGAGGTCGTGTACGCGCCGCCTGAAGGATGGTAGGCGCAGACGACGGGCCCGCCCGAACCCTCGGCGAGCCCGGCCGCAAGCTCCCTCCAAATCGGACGCCAGTCGTAGCCCTCCCCGAAACCATTCGCGACGGCCTGGGCGTTGGACCAGGCGCCCGGGCCCGTCCCTTCCGCCCTCGCGGGCCGGTCGCCCCCGAGCATCCAGATGATGTTGGTCCTGCCCCTTAGCCGGCCCGCCAGGAAGCGCGCATAGGCGCGGGCCACAGGCAGGTTGTCGGTGCGGAAGATCCGCGGCCCGGCTCCCCAGGGGGCCGTCAGCTTGTCGCCCCAGGTGGGCAGGAGCGCCACGTGGAGACCCCGCGAGGCCGCCTCGTCGACGACCTCCGCCACGCGGTCGAAGTACTTGGCGTTCGGCGCAGCGGGGTCGTTGCCGATGAAGGGCCGCTCGCCGAGGGCGCTGGGCCGATTGAGCCCGTCGAACTCCGCGAGCACCACCGTCTGGATGACCGTGAAGCCCTGCTCGGCGCGCGTTTTCAGGTAGTAGCTGCACTCGTCCCGCGTCGTCTGGTCGATCAGCTGCCATGCGGTGTCCCCAAGCCAGAAGAAGGGCCGTCCGTCCGCGGTCTGCAGGTAGTGCCCTCCCGGGTTCACGGAGACGGCCCCGGGCTGCCCGGGTTCCCCGCGCAGGGCAGAGGAGGGCAGGGCCAGGGCCGCTGCCAGGAGGGCGACGCATTTCAAGCGGGGACGTGGGGTCATGGGGATCGTCTCGGGGCTCCGGCCTAAAAGGGGGGGGTGCGCCGCGCCGAGGGCGTGCGGGCACTTCCCCAAGGAATCCCTCGCAGCCCCGCTGTCGACTTCGAAGTGCCCGCGGCGCAATCCGCCCGGGCCCCTTGCGCGGGCGGGGAGTTTGGCCTTCTTTTGGGCCGGCATTTCTGCCACAGCTGCGCGACGCCATGATAATCGTGAGCCTCTATTGGTCGCCGGTGCACGTGTACGTCGGGCACTTCGGCCGGCCCCCGGGCGAGGGCCCGATGATCCGGGCCGACAAGCTTGAGCTCGTCGCCGGCCGCGGGATCGTGGGCGACCGGTACTTCGACAGGCCGCTCGGGCACACGGGGCAGGTGACCTTCTTCGCCGAAGAGGCTTGGAGGAGGCTGGGGGAGGAGCTGGGGATCCGCGAGCCAGACCCGGGAGTCTTCCGCCGCAACATCGTGACACGGGATGCCGACCTGCTCTCCCTCGTCGATCGCGAGTTCGAGGTCGGGGGCGTCCGCTTCCGCGGCTCGGAGTACTGCAAACCCTGCGCCTGGATGGACCACGCCTTCGGGAAGGGGGCCTACCGCGCCCTCGCCGACTGGAGGGCCGGGGGGCTCAGGGCGCGGGTCCTTGACGACGGCGTCCTCGTTCCCTCGTGAGCGCGTGCGCCTGGTGTGGTGCGGTGCTGGCCGGCGGCCGGTCAGAGCGGATGGGACGCGACAAGGCGTTCCTTGTGGTCGGAGCCGCTCCGCTATGGAAGCGGCAGCTCGGCGTCCTGCGTGACTCGGGCGTCGCCGATCCCTTCCTTGTGAGGGGCCTGGGCCAGGAAAATCCCGAGGGGGCCCGCTGCATCCATGACTCCCATCCCGGGATTGGGCCCATGGGCGGCCTCCACGCCGCGCTCATCGCCGCGAGCCCGTCCCCCCTGGCGGTGCTGGCGGTCGACATGCCCGGGATCGGGCCCGACTGGTTCGCCTGGCTCGGAGGCTTTTGCACGGGCGGAGCCGGGGCCGTGGCGCGCCACGCCCAGGGGTGCGAGCCCCTGGCCGCAATTTACCCCCCGTCCGCCCTGCCGGTGGTCAATGAGGCGATTGCCGCGCGGGATTATTCGCTTCAGCGGGTCGCGCACCGGCTCGCCGGACTCGGGTTCATCAGGCTGGTCGACATCCGTCCCCAAGACGCCGGACGCCTTCGTAGCCTGAACACCGCCGGGGACCTGGGCGCCCTAGAGCCCGGGTCCCGACCCTGAGGCCCGCTCAGCCGACGGCCGCGACGGCCGATGCCTCGAGGAGCTTTGCTGAGGCGTCGCAGAGGCCGACGAAGGCCTGTTGGGTCCGGGTGAGGCGCCTGCCTTTCCAATAGGCGACGTTCCAATGGCGCCTGAGCCTTCGCTTCCCGAGAGGGATCGAGACCAGGGAGCCGCTTGCCAATTCGGAGCCTGCGGTCCACGGAGGCAGGACAGCCGCGCCGACCCCGAGCTTCGCCATCTCCTTGACGGCATCGACGCTCCCGAGCTCGATCACCGCGCCCATGGAGGCCTTTTCCTGGCGGAAGTAGTCCGCGACCAGGCCGTGGCAGTGCCCCTTTCGCCCGCAAAGAATGAGGGTTCCTTTTTCCAGCTCCGGCCCGGGCCCGCCCCCGAGCCGTGCCCACGGGTGCTGCGGGGACACGAGCAGGCGGAGCTCGTCTTCGAATAGGGGCACCAGGATCAGGTCGTCGAGGACCGCCGACGCGGGCGACAACACGAGCGCGAGGTCGACATGGCCGCCGCTCAGCAGCTCGAACAACCGGGATTGCCCGCCGGGCTCAAGGGCGATGGTGCAGGTGGGATAACCCGACTGAAACTCCCTGATGACGGACGGCAGCAGGTACTGGCACGCGGTCGTGCCCGCGCCGACCCTGATCCTCCCGCCATCCGACGCGGTAGCGGTCTGGATCCCAGCGCGGGCGGCCTGCATCTCCCGCAGGATGTTCTCTGCGTGCACCAGCAGCTGCTTGCCGGAGGCCGTCAGCTGAATCCGCTTTCCCACGCGGTCGACAAGGCGGGAGGAAAGGTCCTCCTCCAGCGCCTTGATCGCATGGCTCACCGCGGATTGGGTCACGGAAAGCCTCTTTGCTGCCTGGGTGAAGCTTCCGCTTCGGGCAAGCGCCGCAAACGCATTCAGCTGTCGGCTATCGACGATGGTTTTCAAGAATGGAATCCGCTTGGGTTAGCGTCTTCACAACCAGCACGAATCAAGCCATTTCGGTTTGAGTAACCCCATGTTACGGCTCCATGCCGGTAGTTGACCGCGGGGACATTCCGTCACCCGAGCTTAGCAGCCTTTGCGTGGCAATCTTGGGTTGGCTGTTGACGCACGCGGGCAAAGGGAAAACCGTTATACCCTAGCCCAACGCGCCCGGCGCTTACCCGGACGCATCCCAGCACCCTAGGCAGCCCCCCTTAGGTGTGAGGCGGGCCGTGCCATGCTTGACTGATGTCCCTCATTTTCCACCCGTCCTTCGGAAAGGCGCCAGACCGCGTCACCGTGCCAAACGACGAGATTATCCTCAAGGGCAGTCTCCGGAAGACCGTCGTCCTCGTTCACGGGCTGACGGGCACACCCAATGAGATGCGCCACCTGGCGTTCACGCTCAACAAGCGGGGGTACAGCATCGTTTGCCCGAGGCTCGCCAACCACGGCCAGCCGCTCCGGATCCTGAAGCGCACCCGGTGGGAGGAGTTCTATGAGTCCCTGCGCACGGTCTTCCTGAAAGCCGCTGAAACGGGCGACAAGATCTACGTGGCGGGACTTTCGATGAGCGCCCTCTTCGTGTTGCTCCTTGCCGAGGAGTTCGGGGAACAGCTCTCCGGAGGCGTGTGCTACGCGCCCACGCTCTTCTTCGACGGCTGGAACGTGCCGTGGTACAACCGCCTTCTCCCGCTCGCGAGATTCACGCCCTTCGAGCACAGCATCTATTTCAGGGAGGACCCGCCCTATGGCATCAAGAACGAGCGGATGCGCGCGATGGTCCACCGCTACTTCAGCAAAGCCAAGATTGAGGACATCGACGGGATCTCCAAGTTCGGCTACGCCTTCTTCCCGATCTCGTTGTTCCGCCAGCTCCGCCTCCTTGCCGATAGGATTGTCCCGATGCTCGGGAAGGTGACGACCCCAATGCTCCTGGTCCATCCCGAGCAGGATGACACCGCGAGCCTCAGGAACTCCCAGATGATCTTCGACGGGATCTCCTCCCCGGTGAAGAAGCTCGTCGTCCTGAAGGACTGCTACCACGTGATCACCGCCGACCAGGAGCGCGACCTCGTGGCGCAGGAGACGATCAAGTTCCTCGAGGCCATATGAAGCCGTCGCCCCTCCTGGAGGTCTATTTCGACTTCGACAACACGATCACGGACTTTGACGTCCTGGACGAGGTGATCGCGCGCTACTCGACGGACGACCGCTGGAAGGCCGCCGAGGAGGATTGGGAGTCGGGGAAGATCGGCTCCAAGGAGTGCCTTGAGCGGCAATTCGCGGGCGTGCGTGTTTCGGAGGCCAGATTACTGGACTACCTCTCGTCGATTCGGATCGATCCCGCCTTTCCGAGGATCGTCCAACTTCTGGACGGGCACGGGATCAAACCGGTGATCCTGAGCGACAGCTTCACCTCCTTCATCTCCGCCATCCTCGAATCGAACGGCGTCCGCGGCATCGACATCTTTGCCAACGAGATCCGATTCGAGGGCGAGGTTCCCGCTGTTTCGTTTCCTTTTTTCGGGTCGATCTGCAGCACGAGCGGCAACTGCAAGACGTCGCATCTGCTCAGGCGCAACAGGCCGGCCGGCACCCGCAAAGTCTACGTGGGCGACGGGCGGTCCGACATCTGCCCGGCGCAGTTCTGCGAAATCGTCTTTGCAAAGGGCTCCCTCTACGCGCATTACGCCCCCATCCGCGGCAACTGCTTCCCGTTCGAGGACCTCGGTTCCGTCCACTCCCACCTTAACACGCTCCTAACATGAATCCGATCCAATCCCACGACGCAGCACCCGACGGGCAAGATGAAGACCTGCTTGAGCTCGAGGCAAAGTACTGCTCCTGGGGCGATACCGTGCACTATGCCAAGGAGCTCACGATGTTCGAGCGCTCCGAGGGCAGCTACCTCTTTGATGACAAGGGGACCCAATACCTGGACCTCCAAATGTGGTATTCGGCGGCCAGCTTCGGCTACGGCAACCCGCGCCTGAACAAGGCGCTCAAGCAACAGGTCGACGTCCTACCGCAGCTGGCCTGCCAGTACCTGCACAAGGAGAAGATCCTGCTGGCGGCGATGCTCGCGCGCAAGGTCGAGGCCGTCTTCGGGGAGAAGGGCCGCATCCACTTCAACGTCGGAGGGGCGAGCGCGATCGAGGATGCGTGGAAGGTGGTGCGCAACCACACGAAGAAGAACATGGCCTTCGCGTTCATGGGCGGGTACCACGGCCGCACGCTCGGCGCATCCGCCATCACCTCGAGCTACCGCTACCGCGAAAAGTTCGGGCACTTTGCGGACCGGGCCAACTTCATCCCGTATCCCTACTGCTTCCGTTGCCCCTACAGCATGAAGCGGGAGTCGTGCGAGCTCTATTGCCTTAAGCAGTTTGAGCGGCTGTTTGAGACCGAGTACTACGGCGTCGTCAACAAGACCGGCAAGGCCGAGTTCGGCGCGTTCTTTGTCGAGGCTGTGCAGGGTACGGGCGGTTACGTCGTCCCGCCCGAGGGATATTTCCCGGGGCTCAAGAAGATCCTGGAGCGCCACGGCATCCTGCTCGTGGACGACGAGATCCAGATGGGATTCTACAGGACCGGAAAGTTCTTCTCCCTCGAGCATTTCGGGGTGAAGCCCGATGTGATCGTCTTCGGCAAGGCGCTCACCAACGGCATGAACCCCATCTCCGCCATCTGGGCCAGGGAGGAACTCATATCCCCGGCGGTGTTCCCGCCGGGCTCGACGCACTCCACGTTCTCCTCGAACACGCAGGGCACCGCCGTGGCCCTCGAGGCGATGAAGATGATGGAGGAGGAGGATTTCGAGGGGCGCGTGATGAAGGCCGGCGCCTACTTCCTCGCCCGGCTCAAGGACCTTGCAAAACGCTACCCGCAGATGGGCGACGTGGACGGCCTCGGCCTCGCGCTCCGCGTCGAGATGTGCCAGAAGGACGGGTTCACGCCGAACCGCGAGCTCGTCGACGCGATGATGAACATAGGTCTCAGCGGCACATTGACGTCCGGCGGCAAGAGCAAGGGCCTTATCCTCGACGTGGGAGGCTACTACAAGAACGTGTTCACGATCGCCCCCTCCCTCTACATCACCGACGATGAGATCGACACCGCGATCGCGCTCTTCGAGGAAGCGATGAGGCGGGGAATCGCCGAGACGGCCTAGCGCCTTGGGATTCCTACGCCGTGGCGGCGGGCGGCTTGTTCATGAAGCCGTCCAGGTACGCGACGATGTCCTTCACGGACCTTACCTGCTCGATGTCGCTGTCCGGAATCTTGAGGTGGAACGCCTCCTCGATTTCGAACATGAGTTCCACGGCACCGAAGGAGTCGACCCCCAGGTCCTCGGCCAGGCGCGAGTCGCCGGTGATCGTATCGATCCCGACGTTTAGCTTCTCGGATAGGATCTTGCGGACTTTCAGGTCAATTTCGGCAATCGGCATGGCGTTCAACGGTACCTTGAGAAGATCAGGGCGACATTGCAGTTACCAAATCCGAAAGAATTGGACATCACATGTTCCAACGTTGAGGGCCTGCTTCGGTGCGGCACGTAGTCCAGGTCGCAGGCCGGGTCCGGATTATCCAGGTTGATCGTGGGCGGAATCACCTGGTCCTGGAGCGCCTTCACGCAGACCACGGCCTCGATTGCGCCGGCGGCGCCTATAGCATGGCCGATCATGGACTTAGTCGATGACACTGGGATGGCACGAGCCTCGTCGCCGAACACGGCCTTGATGGCCTTTGTCTCGGCGGCGTCGTTCGCCCGGGTCGAGGTCGCGTGGGCGTTGATGTAGTCCACCCTTTGGAGCCCGGCGTCCTTGAGGGCCGCGGCCATCACGCGGGCGGCGTCGGCTCCGTCGGGATCCGGCATCACCATGTGATGCGCCCCGGAGTTTCCCGCGTAGCCTGAGATTTCGGCGAGGATCGATGCCCCGCGGGCGAGCGCCCGATCGCGCTCCTCGAGGATGAGCACGGCGCCACCCTCGCTCATGACAAAGCCGTCCCGGGCCAGCTCGAAGGGACGGGAAGCCGCCGCCGGATGGGCGTTGTTCTTAGAGAGCACGCGCAGTGCGCAATAGGCGGCAAAATTGAACTCGCTAAAGGGGGCCTCGACGCCTCCGGTGAAGCACATGTCGACCTCGCCGTATTGGACCTTCCTGAAGGCCTCCCCGATGGCGTGCGCCCCAGAGGCGCACGCGGTCGAGATCACCAGGTTCGGCCCCTTGAGTCCGTAGCGGATGGCGATGTGGCTCGCCACGGCGTTAGGGCTTATCCGAGCGACCGAGGCGGGATTAACGCGGTGCGCACCCCGGTCGAAGGCCGCCACGATCTGCTCCTCGTGAAACAGGAGTCCTCCCAGGCCGGATCCCATGATGACTCCTATCCGGTTGGTATCCTCACTCCCGACCTCAAGGCCGCTCTGCCGGAGTGCCATATCGGCGCAGGCGAGGCCGAAATGGACGAACCTGTCCACGCGCTTGGCGATCTCTTCGGGCATGTAGGCGGAGGGCGAGAAATTCTTCACCTGCCCCCCGATCTTCGATGCCAGGTTCGAGGTGTCGAAAGCGTCTATATGGGTGATTCCCGAACGTCCGGCGACGTTGGCGTCCCAGAATTCCTGGACCCCGATCCCGTTGCATGCGACCACCCCGAGACCGGTTACGACTACCCTGCGCTTATTCATGGCCTACCATACAAGAGGGTTGGAGCGCGCTTTGGCAGTCAAATATCGGGGCTGGCTGCCCTGATCAGCCGCCTGTCTCCGCGCCTGCCCGGCGGCGTGCCAGCCTCTCGGCTGCGGAGCGGAGGGGCCCCACGGTTGCCAGGTACACCAGGGGCACCCAGAAAGGGGCGACGACCGACCAGCCGACGATTCCATGGAGTGCCGTGGAGCCAAACTGGCGGAAGAAATCCGCCGGATGGTGGGCGAAAAGCGACATCATGAGCGGGATGTCCAGGCTCGAGCGGGCCGAACCGAGTATCCGGTCCCCGAGACGCACGAACGCCACGATCAGAGGAAAATAAACGAACGTGCACAGGGCGTTCACGCCCTGGATGATCGGCTGGTTGAGCCTGAGGGCGACCCCGGCGATGACGCACAGCGTGGTCGTGGTCCCGAGTATTGGAAAAAGGGCAAGCGCGCTGCCGACCGCGATGCTGAGCGCGACCTTGCTGGGTGAAACGCCCTGGGTCATCTGGCGAATGACCGGGTCCACGATCCAGCGCCGCCAGAAGGGCGCGGGCTTCACTGGTCCAGAAATCTCTGGGTCCATGCGGGCTCGGTCAGGGGTTTTGGGGCGTGGTTTCCAAGGAAGGCGTTCCGGGTCGCCGCAACGAGTCGGTAAACTGGGTCGCGCAGCAACGCAGGAATCACCCGCAGCCAGGATACCGCCCGCCAGGGGCCCTCGAGCTCGGCGAAGCAGGCGAGGGCCCCCGAGCTCCGGAGCAGGTGGACACCTGGCTTCGGGTCGTTCCAGTCGGGAACAAAGACGAGTGTGTCGAAGGATCGGGCCGGGAGGCCCTGCTGGGTCAGGTAGCGCTGGGCGCTCGGGCCCTGGAGCGGGGCGAACCTCAGTCTGCCGCGGGGATCGCGGCGGATCAGGAACCGGACGACCGCGCTGCACAGGCCGCACTCTCCGTCGTAGAGCAGCGCGGGAGTCCTCGAATCGGTCATCGGGGGCAAGCTAGCCCAGGTTGTGCGCATCATCAATGACTACGTGCCGAACCCGGTTGGGATGCGCCACGGCGGGAAATGGGGGTTGACAGTGTCGTGTGTACTAGTATGCATAGTACACATGCTTCCTTTCACCATCGTCTTTAGGCCGGGCGAGCCGGTCTACGAGCAGGTGACGTATGCGGTGAAGAAGGCGATCGCGACCGGCCAACTCCTGCCCGGGGCCCGCTTCCCCGCGGTGAGGACCCTTAGCCAGGAGCTTCGCATCAACCCCAACACGGCCCACAAGGTCGTGGCCTCCCTGACGGCCGAGGGCGTGCTCCTTGTCCACCCTGGCATAGGGACTGTGGTGGCCCCGCCGGCGAGTGGGTCGGCCGCCGACCGCTCGGCGCTCCTCGACGACGAACTCGAGCGCCTTGTGGTCGAGGCAAGGCGCCTGGGCCTTGACGAGGAGCGGATCCTAAACGCTGTCCGCGCCCACTGGAGGAAATTCCCAAAAAACAAATGAATGCCATCGAATGTGAAAACCTGGGCCGCTCATTCGGTCGCCTGCCGGCCGTCCAAGGGCTGAACCTGAGCGTGCCCGAGGGAAGTTTCTTCGCGCTTCTCGGGCCCAACGGTGCCGGCAAGTCGACGCTTTTGAAGGTGCTCCTGAACCTCCTGCGACCCTCCACCGGGTCCGCCCGGGTGCTGGGCCGCCAAAGCACCTCGCTGTCCGCCGGCGACTTTCAAAGGATAGGCTACGTTGCCGATGGGCAGGACCTGCCGGACTGGATGACGACCTCGCAGCTCCTGTCTTTCTGCAGGCCCCTCTATCCCTCATGGGACCAATCCCTCGCGACACGCCTCGCGGCGCAATTCGACCTGCCGGTCGACCGGGCCCTCAGCAAGCTCTCCCGCGGCATGCGAATGAAGGCGGCGCTCCTCTCGTGTCTGGCCTACAGGCCTGAGCTCATGGTCCTGGACGAGCCCTTCGGGGGCCTGGATCCTCTGGTCCGCGACGACTTCATACAGGGACTTCTCGAGATCCCTGGAGACGACCGGCCCCGGACCTTCATCGTTTCCTCGCACGATATCGACGAGGTTGAGCGGCTGGCCGATGACGTGGGATTTCTCGCCGCGGGAAACCTGCTTGTCCACGAGCCCGCGGACGCGCTTCGGAGACGGTTCAGGTCCATCGAAATTGTCGGGCCCTCAACGATAAAGCCCCCGTCGCCACCGACCGAGGGATGGACCGAAGTGAAGCAGGCGTCGGAAAACGTCGTTCGCTTCGTGTGCACCTCCTTCGGCGGGGAGGAAGAGGGCCGGATCCGGGCCCGGTTTCCCGGGGCGACCATTTCGATTCAGGCGATGACCCTTCGGGAGATCTTTCTCGTCCTTGCGCGGGCGGAACGGGGAAAGGGGGCTCTATGAGCACGGTGCTCCTGATCATCGGCAAGGACCTGAGGCGTCTGTGGGCCCTGGCCCTCCTCGGGTTCCTCTTCAGCTTCGTTTCAACGCTGGGATGGTACTGGGACCTGTTCCCGAAGTCCTCGGGGTTTCTCACCTTCATTTTCAGCCAGGTCTCACCCGTCGTTGTGCTCTTCTTCCTATCGGTGGGCATCGTCCAATCCGACCCGACCATTGGTGACCGGGCGTTCTGGAGGACTCGGCCAATTTCGCCCGGCGCGCTCCTTTGCGCCAAGCTCCTGACGTTAGTGCTCGTGTTTGGGGTCCCCTCCCTGCTCCTGAACGCCTATCTCGCCCTCTCGATGGATGCGCCATCGAGGGTGGCTGTCGGCATGCTGACCGAATCGACCGGGATGCTCCTCATGGAGAGCCTCTTGTTCGCGCTCTTGGGCGCGCTCACCCGGAGCCTGATGCAGGCAGCCGCGGCCTCGCTTGCCTTTGTCCTTGTGGTCGCGACGTCCGCTGCGCTCATCCCTCTCCCCTTTCTCTTCACCCCCTGGAGGATGGACATTCCGGGCCATGCCGCGCGGATGGCGGCCGTCGGACTCTATAGCGGTTTGGCCGCCCTTGGACTCCTTGTGCACCTGTTTGCTTCGCGCCGACTAGGGAGGACGCTCGGCCTGGGCGCCATCTTCTTGCCCGCCGTCCTTTTTTCCGCGAGCCGCTGGCCGGTCTCGATCGGGGCCGAGGCACCGGAAAGTGCGTCCCCGGCTAAGGCCGGGACTGCGGCTGACGTCCAAGTCTTGTTGGCACGCCCCGCCTTCGCCTGGAGCAACGGGTATATGAATGACCCCGCGTCGGGGACGGTGGTTCGCTCGCAGGCCGTGGCCATCAATGCGGCGATCAGGAGCATCCCGCCCGGACGCATCGTCCAGATCGCGTCTATTTCATCGGTTCTGCGCTTCGCGGACGGAAGGCAGCTCGCCTTTGAGCGGATCGGGCGAGAATTCTGGCCCAACTGGTCGAGCTTCGCCCAGGCCAGCGCTGTCTGCGCCGAGCTGGGCCTTCCGCCTCCCGTGCCGCCGAGCCAGCCGGACAAGCAACCCAGGCTCCGCCTGTTTAGTGTCATCGACCAGACCGCGGGGGCGTTCGCCGGAAGAAGGGGCACGCTGACGGCGACGCTCAAGATCTACGAACTTCAGTTCCGGGAGCTTGCAAGAATGGCTGCAGCCAAAGGCTCGAAATGGACCCATCGGGGGCAGAAGTGGAGGATCCGCGATATCGCCGTAAGCGAGGGAAAGGTGGTCGCAAGTCTGCAGCACCTTCGGGCCACAAGCGTTCTCCTCAACGAGGGGCCTTCACACCCTGACGAGCGCTCGGACCAGTACCGGTACGCCGTGGCGCTGGTCAACCGAGCCCGCGGGGAGTTTGCGCTCGGCTACCACGTGTGGGATTCTTTCGACGCCCCGCAGTGGTCGATCGACCTCACCACACGCAAAGCCGATTTCACGGAATTCTGGATGATCGGGGGCTCTCGTGCCCCCGCCCCGACCGACGCCGGCTGGCTTGCTGGGGCGGAGCTCGTTGTCCTGGAGGCGGAGCCGGCGGGTTCGTACGACAAGGATGTGGTCCTCGCTGATTTCGAGATCCCGCAGGTTGCGGATCATGCCGAGGCCGAGCCCCCTGCGTACTGGCAATAGTCCACGGATTCGGCGAGGGTTGCCGCCGAATCCCCATGAAGCAGCTTCGCCTCATTGCCGACGACCTCGCGGGCGCACTCGACACCTCGGCGCAGTTCGCGGCTGTCGGCAGCAGGATCAGGGTCTACCTGGACGGAAAGCCGCCCGCGGACCTGACGGGCTCGGTCGCTATCGATGCGGCGACCCGGGAGGCCGGGGCGGATGCCGCGGAGGCCTCGGCAGCGCGGCTGGCCGGCGTGCTCACTCCCGACTGCGGCTCCATCGCCTACATGAAGGTCGACAGCTGGCTCCGGGGCCATCCTGGCCTCGAGTTGGGGACGGTGCTCCGCCACAAGAGGTTTGACCGGTGCATCGTCGCCCCCGCCTTTCCGGCGCATGGTCGCATTACGCGTGGCGGCCGGCAGTACCTTCTCTCCGAGGGGGCCCGCCAGCCTGTGGGCGAGGATATCGGGGCGGTCCTTCGCTCTATGGGCATCGCCGTGGCGCAAAGGAGGCCGGGGGATGAGGTTCCAGAGGGCGTCTCCCTTTGGGACGCGGCTACGGACATGGATCTTGGGTTGATCGCGAGGGCGGGTGGCGAGGTGCGGGGATCCGTTCTCTGGTGCGGCAGCGGGGGGCTCGCCTCCGCCGTCGCCGGACCCAGGCCGGCGCGAATCTTTTCCCTGGGTAAACCGCTCCTTGGCGTCGTCGGATCCGACCACCCCGTGACGGCGGCCCAGCTCGAGGCAAGCGCCGAGGATGTCGTCCGCACGTCCGGAGGCGGGGCGGAGGTCCCCCTTATTCGATCGAGGATGGGAGCGGAGGGCTTTTGCGTCGTGTGCTTCGACCTGCCGGCTGGAACCGGCAGGGCCGACGCAGCCATTCGCATCGCGCAGGCGATCGGGAACATCACCCCTTTTGGTCCCAGGCCCGCCAGCCTTTTGGTCTCCGGGGGTGAGACGACGCGCGCCCTGTGCCTTTCGGTGGGCGCGGACCACCTTGAGGTGGAGGGGGAGCTTTCCCCCGGGATACCGGTGTCGAGGATCGCGGGGGGAATGTGGGACGGCGTCCGCCTGGTCTCGAAGTCCGGCGCCTTCGGGGACGAAATGATGCTGCTGAGGCTGAAGGCGCTGCTCTCCTAGGTCTACCAAGGACCGCGGAATCGGTTGGACTGCGCCCGCCAGCGGGCTTTCGCTCTGGCGATGACCCCCTTACCCCTGCGGCGCGTGTTTGCGTTGATGCTGATCGCGGCGAACCTCCACGCCGGCTCCGATCCCCTGAAACTCTGGCCGGGCGAGGCCCCCGGGGAAAAGCCCGGAGCGCCGAAGAACGACGAGACCGGCAAGCCGAGCGACTACAAGGTCGGCGGCCGCCCGATACTGATCCTGAACAACATCTCGGACCCGACGCTCACGGTCTACCGCCCCGCCCCCGACAAGGACACCGGGGCCGGAGTCGTCGTTTTCCCGGGCGGGGGCTACAACATCCTGGCGATCGACCACGAGGGGACCGAGGCCTGCGAGTGGCTCGACTCGGTCGGCGTGACTGCGGTCCTCGTGAAGTACCGCGTGCCGAGGCGCGAGGGGCGCCTTCCCTACGCGGCCCCGCTCGAGGACGCACAACGGGCCGTCGGCATCGTTAGGCTTCACGCCGCGGAGTGGGGGATAGACCCGAAGCGCGTCGGTGTCATGGGCTTCTCCGCCGGCGGAAACCTCTGCGCCGTCCTCTCGGCAAAGGCCGGCTCGCGCACCTACCCGCGGGTTGATGCCGCGGACGACCAGCCGTGCCGGCCCGACTTCCAGATCCTCGTCTACCCGGCGTACCTGGTGCCGGACAACGACCTCTACACCCTTGCCCCCGAGGTGGCCGTGACGCCCGAAACCCCGCCCGCCTTCATGGTGATGGCCGAGGACGACGGGATACATGTCGAGGGCATCCTGGCCTACGGCACGGCGCTAAAGAAGGCCGGCGTGCCGTTCGAGCTCCACGCCTACCCGACCGGCGGCCACGGCTTCGGGCTCCGGCCAACCGGCAACCCGGCCCTGGAGTGGCCGCATCGCGCGGAGGAGTGGATGAGGTACGCAGGCTTCCTCGGCCCGAAGGCACCCGCTAAGCCCTAATTGGCGGCAGGGGGGATCGGTACTGCTCAAGGAGGCTCCGGGTCGTCACCGGGAGCTCGAAGCCTTCGAGCCTGTAGAGAAGGTCGTCGACGCGCGGCGTGAACTCAGGCGCTCCCTTTGCAGGGAAGCTGACCCTTGCGCGAAGCGTGAAGACGAGCGCCAGGTGGAACGCCGGCTGCGCCAGGGCGGGCAGGTCCCGGTCCTCGTAGGACAGGCCCGCCTGGTAGTTGAGGGCGGCGAAGACCACGCACTTGTCCCTGGCGTTCTCAGGGCTCTCCCTCTGCGTCAGCTGTTCGAACAGGGCCTCCTCGTCGAGGGATCCCAGCTCCGAGACGGTAAGTCCGAAGAGCCGCTCGACGCCGTCGATCACCGTCTGCACGGCAAGTCCGGGCTGGCCCATCTCGCGCTGGTGGGTGATCTGCGCCAGGAGCTGAGCGGCCTGCTCGATCAGCCTGAGGATGTAATCTCGTTGTGCCACGGTGGGTTTGTCGTCCCGAATCGGGGGCAACACTTGCCCAATCCCGGCTTTTGCACTACATAATTAGGCTCTGCACCCCAAAGACGGGACAACCCGATTAACCGCAGCTAGGATACACCCATGAGACACCTTAGAACCACCCTCGCACTCATCGTCGGAGCCCTCGCGGTGTTGCCGCTGGCGGCCCAGCAGAACCGGAAGAGCCCCCACGAAACCGTGAGCACCGTCCTCGGCGACTGGCGCACCGGCAACCGGGTCACCGTCGTCTACGGGCGGCCCTACACCAAGGACCCCAAGACAGGCGCCCCGCGCGCGATCTGGGGCGGTCTGGTGAAGTGGGACGCGGCCTACAGGCTCGGGGCCGACGAGGCCACGACCCTTATTGTCCAGAAGCCGCTCATGCTCGGGACCGCGCTCGTGCCCGCCGGCGCCTACACCCTCTACTTGGTTCCCTCCCAGGCCGGCGCGTCCAAGCTCGCGATCAGCACGAATGTCGGCAAATGGGGCGATCCGGTCGACGAGACGCACGACCTCGCCCGCGTGGACCTCGCAAAGGAGGCGCTCGAAGCGCCGGTCGACCAGCTGACAATTTCCGTGGATTCCGACCCTTCGGGCTCGGGGACCCTGAAGATCCGCTGGGAGAAGACCCAGTACTCGGTGGCGCTCAAGGCTCCGGAGCCGCAGCTCGCCTTCCCGCAATCCAGCCCCACGGCGACCCTCCGGCAGCGGATCGGGATCACGGACATCGAGGTGGTCTACTCCCGCCCCAGCGCCAAGGGCCGCGTCATGCTCGGCGGCAACAACCCCTACGGGCAGGTCTGGCGGACCGGCGCCAACAGCGCCACCCGGATCACCTTCAGCACACCCGTCACCGTCGAGGGGTCGCACCTTGACGCCGGAACCTACGAGCTGTTCACGATCCCGGCGAAGGACCAGTGGACCATCATCTTCCAGAAGGCGGGCGACCAGTGGGGCGCGTATTCCTATGACGCGAAGAACGACGTCCTGAGGGTGACGGCCAAGCCCGTCGAGCTCGCCGAACCCGTCGAGACGTTCACGATCGAGTTCAACGACTTCCGTGCGAGCACGGCCACGCTCGACCTCGTCTGGGAGCACACCCGGGTCCCGGTGAAGCTCGACGTCGACGTCGTGGGGGCGCTTGTCCCCAAGATCGAGGCCGCCATGGCAGCGCCCGGCAAGAAGCCCTACTTCCCGGCTGCGATGTTCTACTTGGACAACAACCTGGACCTCGCGAAGGCGGAGGCCTGGATGGACGCCGCCATCGCCGAACAGCCGGGCGCGTACTACATGGTCTACCGCAAGGCCCTTATTCAGGCCAAGCGCGGGGACAAGGCGGGAGCCGAAAGCTCGGCCCGCCACTCGATCGAGCTCGCCTCCAAGGAGACCGGTCCCGCCAAGGACGAGTACGTGCGCCTTAACGAGGCCCTCATTGCGAGCTTGAAGTGACCCCCCGCTCCCGCCCCATCACCGACGGGGGGCCCAGGTCCGCGCCGAGGCTTGCCCTAGGCGCAGCCGGCCTCGCGCTGCTTCTCTCGCCCCTTCTCGGAGCGGCGGGGCAGCCGGCGCCCCCGCCGCCCGCGGCGATCGCTCAGGAGCTCAGGGATTTCGGCGTGATGGGCACGGTGCTCTATGTGGCAGCCCATCCCGACGACGAGAACACGATGTTGCTCACCTACCTCGCCCGGGGGCGGGGCTACCGGACGGCGTACCTCTCGCTCACCCGCGGCGACGGCGGGCAGAACCTCCTGGGCCCCGAGTTTGGCGACCTCCTCGGCGTCATCCGGACCCAGGAGCTCCTTGCCGCGCGCCAACTTGACGGCAGCCGGCAGTTCTTCAGCCGCGCGAGGGACTTCGGCTATTCGAAGGACTACCGGCAGACCCTCACGAAGTGGGACCACCAGCAGGTGCTTTCCGACATCGTCCGTGTCATCCGGACGTTCCGCCCGGACGTCGTGATCACCCGCTTTCCGCCCGAGCCGGGAGGCACCCACGGGCACCACACGGCCTCGGCTTACCTGGCGGTGGAGGCCTTCGGGATGGCGGGCGACCCGGCGGCGTTCCCTGAGCAACTCGCGGGACTTTCGCCGTGGAAGCCGCGGCGGATCGTATGGAATGGCTGGTGGGGCCCCGGCCGGGCCGCGCCCGACGCGGGCGCGGCGGCGATGCTCCACCTCGCGATCGACGGGGACGACCCGGTGTCCGGGGCGTCGTTTGCCGTTCTGGCCGCGAAGAGCAGGTCCATGCACCGGACCCAGGGCTTCGCCAACTTTTCCGTGGCATCGGCCGGCTCCGGGCCCCACACCGAGTCGTTCAAGGTGCTGGCGGGCGAAGCCGCCTCGGCTGACATCATGGACGGCGTCGACACGACCTGGGCCCGCATCCCGGGCGGCGCTGCGGTGGGCGAGCTGGCTGCGCGCGCCGAGCGGCAGTTCAACCCATCCGATCCCGCGGCGAGCGTGCCGGTGCTCCTTGAGCTGAAGGGCGCCCTCGCCCGCCTGCCGATGGACCCGCTTGTGGATGAGAAACGCGCAAGGCTCGACCGGATCCTCGCCTCGTGCCTCGGCCTCGCGGTCGAGACGGCGGTCCCGCAGAGGGATTTTGTCCCGGGCGAGCCCGTGCGCCTCCACCACACCGCAACCGTCTCCTCCCCGGTTCCCGTCGAGTGGGTCGCGGTGCGCTACCCGACCCTGGGCCGCAAGGCGCGGGGACCCGGGCTGTTGGCCCCCGGGGTCCCGGCAGCGGTCGACGCCAAGCGGACCCTACCCGGGGGAACCCCCCTCACCGAACCCTACTGGCTCCGCGAGCCGGGGACGCCGGGCATGTTCCGCGTGGACGACGCCTCGCTGATCGGCCGCCCCGAGGCGCCTGCCCCCATCCCCGTGGAGGACGTCTTCGAGGTGGGGGGCCAGACGCTCGTCGTGGCCCACGATGCGGTGTGTGAGGAGGGGAAGCCGGAGGAGCGCCTGGTACCGCGCGTCATCCCGCCGGTGACGCTCGGGCTCGGATCCCCCGTCGTCCTCTTCTCACCCGGATCGACCCGCACCGTCACCGTTTCGGTCGCCGCGTCGAGGGCCGGCCTTTCGGGCGCGGTTTCGCTCGAGGCGCCCGACGGCTGGAAGGCCTCCCCGCGGTCGCGCCCCTTTGAGCTGAAGGCGGCGGGCGACCGCGCCGACTTCACCTTCGAGGTCACCGCTCCTTCCGCCCCCTCGACCTCCGAGGTCCGCGCGATCGCCCAGATCGGGGGCAAGAGCTACGGCAGCGACCGGATCGAGATCACCTACGGGCACATCCCGCCCCAGCTCCTGCAGCCCCCCGCGCGCTTCAAGGCCGTTTGCGCCGATCTTCAAATCCGCGGACGCCGGGTGGGGTACCTGCCTGGGGCGGGGGACAGCACGGCGGCAAGCCTGCGGCAACTGGGCTACGAGGTGGTGACGCTCGACGACAAGGACCTCACGCCCGAGGGCCTCAAAGGGCTCGACGCGGTCGTAATCGGCGTACGGGCCTTCAACACGAGGCCCAGGCTTCCGGCCCACCTGAGGGAGCTCTTCGGCTACGCCGAGTCGGGGGGGACTGTGGTCGAGCAGTACAATACCCCCGGCGGGCTCCAGACCGACCAGTTGGCGCCGTTCCCGCTCAAGCTCTCCCGTGACTTGCCCCGCTTCCGCGTGACGGACGAAAAGGGTGCGGTGACGCTGCTCCTGCCCGGGCATCCCGCGCTCAACACCCCCAACCGCATCACGGCGGCCGACTTCGAGGGCTGGGTCCAGGAGCGCGGGCTCGATTTCGCGAGCGAGTTCGACGCCGGGCGCGCGGATGCCCTGATCGCCTGCAGCGACCCCGGCGAGCCCCCGCTCAAGGGAGGGCTGCTCGTCGCCCGAGTGGGCAAGGGGTACTACGTGTACACCGGGCTCTCCTTCTTCAGGCAGCTTCCCGCGGGAGTCCCCGGCGCCTACCGGCTTTTCGCAAACCTGGTCTCGCTCGGAAAATGAGGGCGCCATCGGACGACGACTCGACCGGCCTGCCATGGCCCAGGAGCTGGAGGGGCGTCTACGGCCTCGTCCTCGGGGTGTTCCTCGGTTGGGTCCTTCTCCTGTCGCTCCTCACCCGGCTGTTCCCGTGAACGCCCTCGACTACTCCATTCTGTTCGGGTCGATGCTCGCGATCGCGCTCTACGCGATCTGGAGCACGCGCGGGAGCCGTGACCTGAGCGGCTACCTGAAGGGCTCGGGGCAGACCCGCTGGTTCACGATCGGTCTCTCGGTCATGGCGACGCAGGCAAGCGCGATCACGTTCCTCTCGACCCCGGGACAGGGCTACGAGGACGGCCTCGGCTTCGTTCAGAACTATTTCGGCGCACCCCTCGCGCTGATCCTGATCTCCGCCGTCTTCGTCCCGCTCTACCGCAGGCTGAAGGTCTACACCGCCTACGAGTACCTGGGCCATCGCTTCGACCCTAAGACGCGGCTCCTTGGGGCCGGGCTCTTTCTTGTGCAAAGGGGCCTGGGCGCCGGAATCACGATCTATGCCCCGGCCATCGTGCTGTCCACCGTCATGGGTTGGCGCCTCGACGCCACGATCGTGTGCAGCGGACTGTTGGTCGTCGCGTACACGGTGGCCGGCGGCTGCGACGCCGTCAGCCTCACCCAGAAGTACCAGATCGGGGTGATCTTCGCCGGCATGGTCGCCGCCTTCTTCGTGCTCCTCTCAAAGCTTCCGGCCGGACTGACGGCGACCGACGCGCTCGCGGTGGCCGGCGGCTTCCACAAGCTCCAGGCCGTCGACTTCTCCCCGAGCATGGACCGTCGTTACACGGTCTGGTCAGGGGTCCTCGGGGGCATGTTCCTGGCGCTCTCCTACTTCGGCACGGACCAGTCCCAGGTGCAGAGGTACCTGTCTGGGTCCTCGGTGCGCGAGAGCCGCCTGGGGCTCATGTTCAACGCCGTCTTCAAGATTCCGATGCAGTTCTTTATCCTGCTGCTCGGGGTGCTGATCTTCGTGTTCTACCAGTTCGAGAGGCCGCCCGTGTTCTTCAACCGGGCCGCATGGTCCGCCCAGGTCGCCCGCTCGAGCGACGGGCGCCTCCAGGCCCTTGACTCCGCGTTTTCCGAGGCCCACGCGGCCGAGCGCGCACAGGTCGAGGCCTGGGTCAGAGCGAGGCATGCCGGGGATGCCCGCGGAGAGGCTGCGGCTCGGGAGGCGGCCGGCGACGCCCACAAGCGGGTGGACCTCGTGAGGGCCCAGACGCGGGCCGCGCTCGACGCCGCCTCCCCGGGAACCAAGGCCAACGACTCCGACTACGTCTTCATCACCTTCATCCTGGACCAGCTTCCCCACGGCCTCATCGGGCTCCTCGTCACCGCCTTCTTCGCGGCGGCCCTTTCCTCCAAGGCGGGGGAGCTGAACGCGCTCGGGTCCACCACCACGGTCGACATCTACCGCCATGTCGTCAGGACCGGGGCCTCGGATGCCCACTACGTCACGGCATCGAAGGTGTTCACGGCGCTGTGGGGCTTCGTCGCGATCGGCTTTGCCCTCTTCGCCAACCTTGCCGAGAACCTGATACAGGCGGTGAACATCCTCGGCTCCATCTTCTACGGCGTGGTGCTCGGTCTCTTCCTGGTGGCCTTCTTCTTGAAGCGCGTGGGGGGCACGGCCGTCTTCTGGGCGGCGATCGTTGCGCAGGCGCTCGTCTTCGGCCTCTACGCGACGCTGAGCATCTCGTACCTGTGGTACAACCTGATCGGCTGCGCCGCCTGCATGGCGATCGCGGTGGTCCTGCAGGCTGTCCTGCCCCCTTCGAGAAGGGGCTCGCCCGCAACCGTCTCATGAGCCCCGTGATCTGCTTCGGCCAGCAGCCCTGCGGGTTCTTCCCGCGCCGGTTCCTCGCGGCCAAGGTGTTCACGGCGCGCCGCCTCCGCGCCGAGATGGGCGGCGAGATTGTGTTCTTTCTCCACGACAGCGACCACGACCCGCGGGAGACCCAGACGACCCTCAGGCACCGCCGGACCGGAGAGGCCCACACGCTCAACTTCGCCTTTGAGAACAAGGTGCAGCGGAAGTTCTCGCCGCTCTTCGCGAAGCGGATCCCGGAGGGCTGGCGCGACAACACGGCCAGGCAGCTCCCCGCCTACGTGGACCCGGCCTGGGTGGAGGCCTTCAGGAAGGTCGAGGCGCGCAACGTCGCGGACTTCTGCCTGGAGATGTACCGCCGGATGGGGCTGCTGGAGGGGGTGAGGGTCGTCCGCTCGGGCGACCCGGGCTTCAGGCGGCAGGCCTGCGAGATCGACGACTATTTTGTCGACGTGCCGTACCAGGGGGAGACGGTGCGGGCTCGATTCTCCGCTGGCGCGTTGCAACTTCACGAGGGCGGGGATTCATTCGTGACCCTCCCTCCCGTGCCCTACGACAAATCCCAGATCAGCCCCTCCCGTGACTCGCGCCTGAAGTGGATGCAGTCGGTTGTCCGCTGCACCCACTACATCGCCGGGGCGGGGGAGCAGGCCTACCTCAGGAGAGAGGACGCACCGGAGATCACGTTCGTGAACCGAGACCCGATAGACCGATCCGATGAGGCCTACTGTGAAGCCGGATCCTGAGGCCGGTGCCCTCCTGGCCTTCGGCGCCCACCCCGACGACATCGAGTTCGGGTGCGGCGGCGTGATCGCTCGCGAGACCCGGGCCGGGCGCCGCGCCCACCTGGTCGTGTGCTCGAGCGGCGAGTCGGCGTCCCGCGGAACCCCCTCCCGGCGCAGGGCCGAGGCGAGGCAGGCGGCGGCGCTCCTCGGCGCCACGGTCGAGTTTGTGGCGCTGGACGGCGATGCCAGTCTGGAGGCGACGCCCGCCCATGCGGCGAGGCTTGCCGCGATCATCCGGAGGCTCCGCCCGTCCCACGTCCTTGCCCCGACCTTGGTCGCCAACCAGCACCCGGACCATCCCCGGCTCGGCCGGATCGTCCGCGACGCCTCCAGGCTCGCCCGGTACGGCGGATTCTCAAAGCTCCGGGCGCGGCCGCCTCATCCGATCGGGGCCCTTCTTTTCTACGCCGTCACCCCGGAGGCGGAGCCCGCGGGCGAAATCCCGGTCGTGATCGACATTTCCGACCCCCTCGTGCTCCGAGCGTGGACGTCCGCGATGGCGGCCCACGCCTCGCAGCTTGCGACGCGCAACTACGTGGAGCTCCAGGTCGCGCGCGCGAGGGTTCTCGGGCTTCGCGCCGGCCTCGACTACGCTCAGGCCCTTTACCCGAGCGACCCCCTGGTCTTCGGCTCGCTGGGACCGATCGGCGCCACGGCCCGCCGTTTCTAGCATGGAGACCCCGCGGCCCCTGCGCATTGGCATCACCTGCTATCCCTCCGTCGGGGGGAGCGGCATCCTTGCGTCGGCCCTCGGCGAGGAGCTGGCCCGCAGGGGCCACGAGGCGCACTTCATTAGCTATGAGCGGCCGTTCCGCCTGCCGTGGGGGGCTCCCGGCATCTTCTTCCACCCGGTCGTGATCAACGACTACGGGCTCTTCAAGTACCCCGACTACACGCTGCCGCTGTCCGTCAAGATGGCGGAGGTGAGCCGCGACCACCACCTCGACGTCCTTCACGTCCACTACGCCGTCCCCCACGCGACGGCGGCGATCCTCGCGCGCTCGATGCTCCCGGCGGGCTCGGCCCCCCGGGTGGTGACGACCCTTCACGGGACGGACACGACGCTGCTCGGAAGGGATGCGGGCTACGGGCCGGCGATCACGCACGCCCTCGAGCGGTCGGACGCCGTCACGACGGTCTCCGAGTTCCTCAAGCGTGAGACGCAGGCGCACCTCTCGGTGAGGAAGCCGATCGACGTAATCCACAACTTCTTCGAGCCGCGGGAGGCGAGGAGGCCGAGGGCCGCCGTCCGCGCGGAGCTCGGGATCGGCGACAGCGAGGTCATGATCCTCCACGCCTCGAACTTAAGGCCGCTGAAGCGCATCGACGTGCTCCTGGAAAGCGCGGCGAGGATCAGGCCCAGGGACTCCTTCAAGCTGGTGGTCCTGGCCGGCGCCGACTTCTCCCCCTTCACCCAGGAGGTGGAGCGTCTCGGCCTCACCGGCAGGGTTGTCGTCCGCGAGCAGATCACCGACATCGAGGACTACCTGCAGGCCGCGGACCTGGGGCTGTTCACGTCGGACGTCGAGAGCTTCTGCCTGAGCATCCTCGAGGCCATGTGCTTTTCCTGCCCGAGCGTGGCGACGCAGGTGGGCGGCATTCCGGAGGTCGTGGAGTCGGGCCGCTCGGGAATCCTGGTCCCCCACGGCGACACGGACGGTCTCGCGCGCGCCGTCGAGGCGCTGATCGCCGACCCGGGACTGCGGGCCAGCATGGGTGCGGCCGCCCGGCTGCGCGCCCGCTCGCTCTTCTCGGCGGCCTCGATCGTCACCCGGTACGAGGAGCTCTATCGCCGGGTTTGCGCCGGCGCCGCCGCCTGATGAGGCGCCTGGCCTGCCTTGCCGCCGCTGCCTTTTCGGCGGCCCTCGGCCTGCTGACCATCCTTCCGTCACCCGACTGGCTCAGCTGGAAGCTCTCGGTCGTAGCCGGGCAGTTCGGCTACATGGTCGCCGCCGTCCCGCTTCTCGCCGCATGGGCGGCCTGGCGCCCGGCGCTCGGGCGCGGCCCCTTTGCCGTCGCCACGCTCGCGCTCTCGGGCGTTGCGGTCGTGCTCCTGGTGCAGCCCTGCTTCCAGGCCTGGTTCATTGCCCGGAGTCTTCCCGCCCGCATGGATCGCGAGTTTGGCCCGGGACGGGAGTCATCTCGCGCCTTCACGTTCACCGGGCTCCTCAGGCCCTGGCCGGCGGCCGTCCCGATGAGGACCCTGGCCTATGCAGGCCCGCTCAAGCTGGACTTTTACCCGGCGTTCGGCCGCGCGCAGGCCCCGTGCGTCATCGTGATACACGGGGGCGGATGGAACGATGGCGACCGCGGCCAGCTGCCGCAGTTCAACGCCTGGCTCGCGCGCGAGGGCTACGCGGTCGCCGACATCTCCTACCGCCTCGCCCCGAAGTCGGTCTGGCCGGCCCAGCGCGAGGACGTCGCCGCGGCGATCGCGTTCCTGAAATCGGCATCCGCCTCCCTCGGGATAGACCCGTCGCGGCTGGTTCTCCTCGGAAGGTCCGCCGGGGGCCAGATTGCCGAAGCCTGCGCCTACAGCCTGCGCGACCCTTCAGTCCGCGGGGTCGTGGCGCTTTACGCGCCGGCCGACATGCGCTTCGCCTGGCTGTGGGGCCGGCCGGACGACGTGCTCAACTCTCTGGAGCTGCTGAGGGAGTTCCTCGGAGGCACCCCGGAGACGGCGGGCCCGGCCTTCGACAGCGCAAGCGGCTACCTGCTCGCGGCCCGAGGCTCCCCTCCGACGCTCCAGGTCCACGGGACCATCGACACGCTGGTCTGGTCGCGCCAGAGCGAGCGCCTCTCCGCCCGCCTGTCGGAGCTTGGGGTTCCGAACCTGCTGCTCACCCTGCCGTGGGCGACCCATGCGCTGGAGTTCAACCTGAGCGGGCCCTCGGGCCAGCTCGCGTCCTTCGCGGTCAGGCGCTTCCTCGACTCGGTTTGCCGCTGAGTGTTCATTTGCGTTCGAGGGAAAGCGGTGCTCGGATCGCCAGGCCCGCATATGGACGACAAAACTCCAGTGGTCCGGCGCCTCGCGCTCAAGCCCAAGGAGATTGTCCCGACGGAGGGGCGCTCGCTGCCCGGGGACGGTACGGCCCTCTCCGTCGAGCTGATGCACAGCATGAACAGGAACGCTGAGGCCCGCGCGGCGCTGCAGCCGCGCCCAGCCGGGGGAAGCGAGTCGGAGGACCCCGAGGCGATCCGCGTGGCCGACATCCTCAGGCAGAACCTTGCGGCCCAGCCCGACCCTCGCGACACCCTGATCGCGATGCCCGAGAAGAGGGTCTCCCGCCGCCGCCGCGACTTCCTGCTCCTGCTTTCCTGTTCCGGCTCCGCCGCCCTCTTCATCTGCTTCATCTTCCGCGGCAACATGCAGATGGCCGGCCTGGCGCTCTCCGGGATCGCGATGCTGACCCTCATGCTGACCTGGGTTCTCTTCGGCGTGATGGAGCGCTACTAGACCCATGGACGATGAGAAGCCGAAGACGAGCCACCTGGTGCTCAAGCCCAAGGAGATCGTCCCGACCGACACGAGGGCCATGCCCGGCGACGGCACGGCGATCAGCGTCCAGCTGATCCACCAGCAGAACAGGCTGGCCGAGGAGCATTCGAAGAAGCGGGAAAGAAAGGGCCTCATGCTGCCCGGCCCCGCGGTTCCCCCAGGGTTCAAGGCACCGGAGTTCACGCCCACGAACCGTCCTGCGGGCCCCGGCGACCCGCCCGCCGTGAGCGTGCCGGAAATGCTTCTTGAGAACCGGATCGCGGAGGAGCGCTCGGGTTGGGGAAGGATCCGCAGGTGGGGGCGCAGGAAATCGCGCCGGACACGCGACTTCATCCTGATCGTGGGTGGCACCGACCTCCTGGTGATTGCGCTGATGCGCGCGATGCCCGGCGTGGTGACGATGGTTTATGGGGTGTCCGCGCTCGTTGTGGTGACGGTCAGCCTCTGCTGGGTGATGTTCGTCGTGATGGACGACTACTGAGGGACGGACCGCCCCGGAAAATTAACACCTGCCGCTGCCTAAGCCTAAAGATCCGGCTGGAACCGGGCGGCAAGCGCGCAATCATGCGGCTATGCGCGCTTCGGTTTGCCTTTCCCTTGCACTAGCCTGCGGGCTGCAGCTCGCCCCGACGGCCGCGTTTGCTCAGGCGGACGCAGGCCCGGTCGAGGCCCTTGCGGCCAAGCTCCCAAAGGATGTGGGTGACGCCGCCCGCAAGTGGCTGCGGGACGACGCCAAGGAGCTGAAGGCGTTGGCGGCCTTCTCCCCCGAGCAGCTTGAGCAGGAGGTCGTGGTCGCCTTGGCGAGCGAGCCCGCCGCCGCCGATTTTGTGCTGGGTAAGTTGCCCGCAGAGAAGCCTGCGACCGACCTCCTCGTCCTGCACGTGGTCGGGAATGACGCGTTCTGGGCCGACCATCCGGGCACCCGCGAGGCCCTCCAGCGCCTCGCCGAGTCGACACCCGACAACGACCTCATGCTCGCCTGCCTTGACACCGAGCGGAAGCTGGAGGCGAAGGCCCTTCGCAGGGTGATCGCGGACCGGATAGCCGCGGCCCGCAAGGCCGGCGACACAAAGTCCCTCGCGCAGCTGGCCGCGGCCGACGAGCGGTGGATCCTCGTTGAGCGCGGGGCTTCGATGCCCGCCTTCATGAGGAAACCCCCGGCCCCCTTCAGGGTCGGAGCTGAGGCGGCGTCGGTCAGGGTGGTCGGGATGGGCGACTTCGGGTCGGGCACGCAGTCGCAGAGGGACGTCGCCGCGGCGATCGTGGCGCTTGGCCGGGCGGAGCCCTTCGGCCTTGGCATCACCTTCGGCGACAACTTCTACCCGACGGGAATGACCGGCACGGACGACCCCCGATGGAAGGACTGGTGGGAGGCGCTCTACGGTCCCCTCGGGATCACGTTTTACCCGTCGCTCGGCAACCACGAGTGGTATTCCGACGACGGCGCCGCCGCGGAGCTCGCCTACAAGAGCGCGACCTGGCGCTTCCCGGCGCCCTACTACACCTTCACCGCCGGCCCGGTTCAGTTCTTCGCGATCGACACGACAGAGATCTCCGAGGCGGAGGTGCTCTGGCTCGACCAGGCGATCGCGGCAAGCACGGCGCGTTGGAAGGTCGTCTACGGGCACCACCCGATCTTCGCGCCGGAGCGTAACGCCAAGTCGGGCACCTACATGCTCTACATGCAGGCCCGGCTCTGGCCGGTCCTCAAGGGTAGGGTCGACGCCTACCTCTGCGGGCACCAGCATGCGATGGCGCACATGAGTCCCCGAGACGGGGTCCATTTCTTCATGAGCGGCGGCGGCGGGGCCCCGCTCGGCAAGGTGGCGAAGAACTCCCCGGGCGCCGTGTTCGCCGAGTCGCGCTTCGGTTTCCTGACGCTCGACGCGGACGTCGCGCGGATGGTGATCGGGATCTACGACACCGACGGCAAGCCGTTCGACTCGGAGACGATCACCAAGTAGGGCCTCAGGCGCTACTTCGCGCCGTCCTCGACGCCGCCGTCCAGCACGGCCTTCCACGCCCCCGACAGCTGGCGCTTCCAGATCGTCACGTAGGTGCCCCTCTTGATGTAGGGCTTCGGCCCGTACTTGGGAAGGGGAACGGTGAGCGTGTAGTGGCCCCAGGTGTAGCCGAGGTCACCCTCCGAGGAAACGTCCACAAAGGCCGGCTCCCAGGTGAGGGTCGCCGTCGCCGGAAGTTGGGCGTAGAGGTTCTTGATGCCGTCGGCACCCTGCAAGGTCTCGCCGAGGAGCTTCCCGTCGCCGGCCATGAAGGCGAGGAACGCGGCCTTTGGGCCGTCCTTGCGCGACGCCGCCTCGAAGGCGCGGTCCGCCGCGAGGACCTCGGCCTTCGCCCGAGTCTCCTTCGACTCCGAGCAGGCGGAAAGGAGGGCGAGGGCGGGGACCATGACGGCAAGCAGGCGCAGTTTCATGGGGATCGGTGGGCAAACTGCGCCCGCGGGACCGGTTGCGCAAACCCGAAATGGGCCCGGCCCCCAAAGGGACCGGGCCCGCCGCGCTATTTCTTCGGGAGCGCGAAGGCGACGTAGCTGTCGCCGCTCTTCGTCCCCAGCTTGCCGCCGCCGCAGGCGATCACGACAAACTGGCGCCCGCCGGCCTCGTAGGTCGCGGGCGTCGCGTAGCCTGCCGCCGGCAGCTTGGCTTCCCAAAGCGTGCGTCCTGTGCGCTGGTCGAACGCCCGGAACATCTCGTCGCGGGTGGCGCCAATGAAGACCAGGCCCCCTCCGGTCACCAGGGGTCCGCCGTAGTTCTCGGTGCCTGTCGGCGGGATGCCCTTTGCCACGAGCTCGGGGTAGACGCCGAGCGGCACCCGCCAGAGGTACTCACCGGTGTTCAGGTCGATTGCGTTAAGCGTGCCCCAGGGCGGCTTGATCGCGGGGTAGCCGTCGGGGTCGAGCCACCGGTTGTAGCCGGTGTGGGTGTAGGGCGGCGGCACGAAGCCGTTCTGGTCCTTGTCCGGAACGTAGGTGTTCCACTCGTTCAGATGCCCCTCCTCCTTGGGGGCCTTGTCGCCGACCAGGAAGCCGACGACCGCCTTGCGCTGGACCTCGGTCAGGAACCCCCAGGACGGCATCACGGCTCGGCCCTTGGTGATCACCTCCATGATCTGCTCCCGCGTGAGGCGCGTCTTCACGTCGACAAGCGAGGGGATGTTGCCCACAGCGTTGCCCTTGCGGTCCGCCCCGTGGCAGCCCGTGCAGTTCTGCAGAAAGACCTGCTCGCCGAGCGAGGTGGCGCCGCCGGTCTCGATCATGCTGAGGATCCATGGCATCTCGGCCTCGTTCACGTAGAGGACGCCCGCGGGGTCCGCCGCGGCCCCGCCCCACTCGGCACCGCCGTCGAAGCCCGGGAAGATGATCGTGCCCTCCTTGCTCGGGGGGCCGAACGGGACATGCGGCCTGACCCGGAAGAATCGCTCAAGGACGGCGCGGTGTGCCTCGGGGGTGCGGTCCGTGACCTCATCGACCGTGAACCGCTGGCGCGTGAACGGGGCGGGCTTCAGCGGCAGCGGTTGGGTGGGGGAAACGACCTCGCCCGCCAGGTCCGAGCTCGGGACTGCGATCTCTTCGACCGGGAAGAGGTGCTCGCCGGTCTCGCGGTTGAACACCCAGACGTGGCCGCTCTTGGTGACCTGCGCCACGGCGGGAATGTCCCTGCCGTCCCTGTGGACCGTCAGGAGCGTCGGCGGGGCCGGGGGGTCCCGGTCCCACAGGTCGTGATGGGTGAACTGGTAGTACCAGACGAGCTTGCCGGTGGCGGCGTTGAGGACCACCAGGCAGTCCGCGTAAAGGTCGTTGCCCGGGCGGGCGCCGCCCCAGAAGTCGAAGGTCGCCGAGCCGATCGGGCAGAAGACCAGTCCGCGCTCGTCGTCCACGGTCATGCCTGCCCAGGCGTTCACGCCGCCAATCCGCTTCCATGCGTCCGGGGGCCAGGCCTCGTAGCCCGGTTCCCCGGGGTAGGGGATAGCGTGGAATATCCACTCCAGCTCGCCCGTGCGCACGTTGTAGGCGCGGACGTGCCCGGGGGCCGCGGGTCCCGGGCCCTCCCCGCACCGGGTGGAGAGGATGATCAGGTCCTTGTAGATGACGCCGGGCGTGTTCATCTGGATCGCGAGCCCGGTGACGTCACGGCCCAAGCCCTCGGAGAGGTCGACGCGGCCCAGGTACCCGAAGTCGCCGATCGGGCTGCCCGTCCTCGCGTCGACGGCGTAGAGCCACTGGCCGTTGCCGTAGAGGATCCTGCGCTCCTGGCCGTCGGTCCAGAACGCGAGGCCGCGGTTGACCCCGTTCGGGTCGATCGGCTCGAAGCGCCAGAGCTCCTTGCCGGTGGCGGCGTCGAGCGCCACGAGCTTCATCGCCGCCGTCGTCGCGTAGATCACCCCGTCGATGACCAGCGGGTTGCACTGGATCTGGGAGCTGTCGGGGCGAGCGTCCCCGGACTTCCACGTCCACGCCACGTCGAGCTGGGAGACGTTCGCGGGTGTCACTTGGTCGAGGGTCGAATAGTGGCTTGCGGCCTTGTCGCCGAGGTAAGCGGGCCAGTCGGCCCCCGCGGCCGCATGCAGGTGCGGCGACTGCAGGCACAGGGCGATGGCGCTGGTCAGTCCGACGATGATCTTGGGGTTTCGCATGGGGTAAGGGGTCTCCGTCGCGAGCCGTCTGACGATCGGGTTTGGCAAAGGTTGCGTCTCTCGGGGCGGCGGGTACGGACCGTTTCCCCTCCCGCCGCCGCGGAATTGAGCATGGTTTGCGGACCGAGGCCAAGACTTGAAACGTGCCGCGGCCCGAATTTCCCGCCCCGCCATGGGCGCTTGCCCTTCCGGGGCCGCGGGGCTTTCCTCCTCCCATGAAATCACTCTGGGCGGCCGGCACGGCCGCGGCGTGCACGGTCGCGATGGTTTCCGTTTCGTCGGCGGCCGATGCGCCGCTGACCGGCTTCAAGGGTGCCTCAGGCGCGGCGGAGCTCCGGGCCGAGGCTTCCTTCGACGGCGCCATCGACGCGGCGGATATGCGCTCGTGGATGCAGCAGATGGCCTCCGCCCCCAACCAGGTGGGCTCGCCCCACGACAAGGCGAACGCGGACTTCACGCTCGCCAAGTTCAAGGAGTGGGGCTGGGACGCCAGGATCGAGACATTCGATGTGCTCTACCCGACCCCCAAGTCGGTCGTCCTGGAACTCGTCGCACCCGTGGCCTACAAGGCGGTCCTGAGCGAGCCGGCCATCGCCGGGGACAGCACCTCCGAGCACCCGGTGGGCGGCCTTCCCCCTTACAATGTCTACAGCGCGGACGGGGACGTGACCGCGGAACTCGTGTATGTGAACCACGGCAACCCAGAGGACTATGTCGAGCTGCAGCGCCGAGGGATAGATGTCGCCGGCAGGATCGTGATCGCACGCTACGGGACTTCCTGGAGGGGACTGCGGCCGAAGCTCGCGCACGAGCACGGCGCCATCGGGTGCATCATCTACTCGGACCCGCACGAGGACGGCTATTTCGTGGGGGACCCCTACCCGAAGGGCGGCACGCGGCCCGACTCCGGCGTCCAGCGCGGCTCGGTGGCCGACATCACGCAGTACTCGGGCGACCCGCTGACGCCAGGCGTGGGGGCGACCGCCAAGGCCAAGCGGCTCGCGGTTGCTGACGCCCCGACGATCCAGAAGATCCCGGTCCTGCCGATCTCGTACGGGGACGCGCTTCCCCTGCTCTCTGCTCTCGGGGGCCCTGTGGTGCCGGAGCCCTGGAGGGGCGCGCTACCGATCACCTACCACTTCGGGCCCGGACCCGCGAAGGTGCACCTGGCGGTGTCCTCCGACTGGAGCCTGAAGACCGTCTACGACGTGATCGCGGTGATCCGTGGAGCGACCTACCCCGACCAGTGGGTTATCCGCGGTAACCACCACGACGGGTGGTTCTTCGGCGCCTGGGACCCCCTTTCAGGCAATGTGTCGGAGATGGCCGAGGCCAAGGCGATCGGGGCCCTGGCAAGGGCGGGATGGAAGCCCAAGCGAACGATCGTGTACGCCAGCTGGGACGGCGAGGAGCCCGGTCTCCTGGGCTCGACGGAATGGGCGGAGACCCACGGCGATGAGCTCCAGCGCAAGGCTGTCCTCTACGTGAATTCGGACACCAACGCCCGCGGGTTCCTCTTCGCGGGCGGAAGCCACGCCTTTGAGCACCTGGTGAACGAGGCGGCGGGCGCGGTGGCGGACCCGGAGACGGGCTCGAGCGTCATCGAGCGCCTCCGGGCCGGAGTCCGGCTGGGCGGCAACCCGTTGCGCGACGGCGCGGCGCGGGAGACCATGCGCCTTGCCGCGGACGCGGGGACCGACCTGCCCCTCGAGGGATTGGGCTCGGGCTCGGACTACACCCCTTTCCTCCAGCATCTGGGGATCGCCTCGGTCAACCTGGGCTTCGGGGGGGAGGACTCGGATGCCGGGATCTACCACTCGACGTACGACTCGTTCGACCACTTCGTGCGCTTCGGCGACCCCAAGTTCGACTACGAGGTGGCCCTCGCCCGGACGGCGGGGCGCCTGGTCCTGCGCACCGCTGACGCCGACGTCCTGCCCATGAGGTTCGGGGCCCTCGCCCGGGCCGTTGAGGGCTACGCGGGCGACATCGCCAAGCTCGCCGACGACGAGCGCGAGGACGCAAGGCGCGTGCAGCGGCTGATCGACCAGGGCGCCTACCGGCTGGCCGCCGATCCCCAGGAGCGCTACGACCCGCCAAAGGCGCCCGGGGAGGTCCCCCAGATCGACTTCACCTCCCTGAAGGCGGCAGCAGCCCGCCTCACGAAGAGCGCCACGGCCTACGACGAGGCCTTCGACCGCGCCACCGGCAATGATTTCCGGCTGCCGCCGGCCGAGGTCGCGCGCCTCAACGAGCTCCTCCAGGGGATGGAGCAGGCGCTCTGCGCGGCGAAGGGCCTGCCAGGCCGGGACTGGTACAGGCACATGCTCTACGCCCCGGGCCGGCTCACCGGGTACGGGGCAAAGACGATCCCGTCGCTGCGCGAGGCCGTGGAGGACCGGAGCTGGACCACTGTCGCCGAGTACATGCCTGTCGTCACGGGGGTCCTGGGCGATGCGGCGGCCCGACTCGACCAGGCCGCCACCCAGCTCACCCCCCGTCTTGGCGTGGGACAAGCTATGCCGTCGGTCACGCCACCACCACCACCCGACGGCCTATGAAACTTCCCTCCCGGCTCCTCCTCCTCGCCTTGCTCTGCCCCCTCGCCCGCCTTGCAGCCGATCCGATCCCCGTGAAGGTCGCCGTCGTGGTGACCTTCGAGGTCGGGGCCGACAAAGGGGACAAGCCCGGCGAGCTCCAGTTCTGGGCGGAGCGCGAGGGCTGGGACCAGTCGATCGCGGTGCCCGGGGTCGACCATCCCGTCCTCACGGACGGCAAGGGAACGATCGGCGTCGTCTCCGGCACCACGGTCCGGTGCTCGAACCAGATCATGGCGCTCGTCCTGAGCGGCCGTTTCGACTTCTCGAAGACTTACTGGGTCGTGAACGGGATCGCCGGTGTGAACCCGGCGGTCGCCTCGATCGGCTCCGCGGCGTGGGCCCACTACGTTATCGACGGTGACGTGGCCTACGAGATCGACGCCCGGGAGGCCGAGGCCTCCTGGCCGTACGCCATCATCCCGGTCGGATCGAAGGTCCCCAACCAGAAGCCAAGCTACGAGGGGTGGGAGCCCGAGACGATGGCCTACCCGCTCAACGCAAAGCTGGTCGACTGGGCCTATGCCCTCACCAAGGATACCGTGATTCCCGATTCGGACGCCATGAAGACGTACCGCGCGACCTATGAGGGCTTCCCCAACGCGGTCCGGCCCCCGTTCGTGCTCTGCGGCGAGACCTTCGGTTCGTGCCGCTATTGGCACGGGAAGGCGCTCACGCAGTGGGCCTCGGACTGGACAAGGCTCTGGAGCGACGGCAAAGGCGTGATGGCGATGTCCGACATGGAGGACCAGGGGATTGCCGCGGCGCTTAGCCGCCTCTCGAAGATGGGCCGGGTCGACTTCGGCAGGGCCCTCTTCCTGCGGACCGCCAGCAACTACTGCATGCAGGCCCCCCGGCAGGACGTGAACGCTAGCCTCCACTCCGAGTATGCGGGCTACATCCCCTCGCTCGAGGCCGCTTACCGCGTCGGAAGCCGCGTGGTCCACGAGCTGGCGGCGCACGGCGACGCCTGGCAGGCTCCACCCCCTTGAAGCCGCGCCGCCCCGCAAAACCCCCCGCCGAGGTCGCCGACGTAAAGCCGACCAAGCGCAAGCCCACCTTCCCGATCGGCGAGGGCCTGCGCGGCTACTTGCGCGCCTACAAGCGCGAGCGGGATCTTCCCGTGACCTACGAGAGGTTGCTTGGCTTCACTGAGGCGATCCCCCTCTCGGACGCGGACGGGAAGGCCACGCTGTGGGACACCGTGATCTACGACGGTGCCGAGATGCGCTCGCTCAACGAGGCGCTCAAGGAGGTCTACGCCCTGCTGCGCGTCGACGGCGACATGTCGGTCGTCCAGCATCTCTACGCCGACCGCGTCGACTTCTGCACGTTCGGGAACTCGACGCCGTTCCGGATCCGGATCGTGAACGCGTACAACGACAACCAGGACTACTTCTACGTGAAAAGGGCGGACGCGTCCCGGGTGTACGGCCTTGAGCTCGAGCACCTGCTCTCGCCGAACCGCCTGAATTTCCTCACCCACGGCAGCACGCTGATCGAGGAGCACATTCCGGGGATCCCGGGCGACATCTTCATCCAGCGCTGGATGAACAGGCCCGAGGTGAGCCCGATCCGGGTGGCCAAGGAGCTCGTGAAGTTCAACGAGCGGTGCTTCGTGAGGCTTCTAGGCGACATGCGGGCCTACAACTTCGTCTTCGTCATGACGCCCGACTTCGAGGACATGCAGCTGCGCGTCCGGGCCATGGACTTCGACCAGCAGAGCTTCAACGGCACGCTCAACTTCTACAAACCGCAGTTTTTCAAGGACAACGCCCCGCTTGTGCACTACTGCTCCAAGCAGCTCCGCCCCGAGACGGCGAAGCAGTACCTCCGCGAGGAGCAGACGCTGCTCCTCCACCGGGCGGAGCTGGCCGCCGGGCGGCTCGGGCGGCTCCTCACGGAGATGGAGCACGACCCCATTTCCCCCCCGGAGAAGGTGCACCAGCTCCGGGATTCGCTTGCCGAGCACTACGGAAGGCCTGAATACAGGCTGTGCGAGTCGATGGGAGCCCTCGTCCGCCAGAACCTTGAATCCATTCGCCGTCACGTGGGAAGGCCCGCACTCTCAGAACTCAGGCCATAGACGTCCCATGAAAGCCCCGACGACCCACCTCTGCATCCTCGGCCTGGCCAGCGCGTTCCTCCTGGCCGGCTGCGAGTCGGCACCGGCCCGCAACCCGAGGACGACGCGGACCGTCGTCCTCTCGCCCGCGCGCCCGTCCCCGGAGGTCGAGATGGGTCTCGTTTCCGCGATCCGCGTGGTGCTCCCAGGCCCCGAGCCGGGATCGGCCCTCTCCTGGGAGATCGCCGCGAACAACGCCCGCGTCCTTGAGCAGTTGGGCCCGATCGTCGTGGCGCCACTGCCCGAGGCCGGTGACGGCAAGCCCGTGAGCACGGTCTCCTTCTACGTGCTCAAGCCCGGCCGCAGCCTGCTCAGGTTCTACCTTCTAGACCCCAAGCTCGGCGAGACCGTCCCCGCGGCGACCTGCGCGCTCACGGTTCGCGTGGTCGACGAGTAGGCGGGCGACCGCCTCTCTAGTTCGCCCAGTAGCCCGTCTCGACGCCGGCGCCGACCTCCTCCCCGACGGCGGCCTCCTCGGGGGGCAGCTCCTCGAGTGGCGCGAACCGCTCGGACGAGAAGCCGAGCTCCTGCTTCCCCACATGGAAGGGGTCGGGCGGGTTCACGAGCTCGACGAGCAGGAGACCGACGGTCGCCGAGTCGCCACCCTTGACGATCTTCTCCCTGCCGAGGAACACCTCGCGGATCGTGTAGGTCTTCCCCTTCACGGGGAGCTCCTTGTAGACGGCCTTTACGAAGTCGTTGAAGGTGTCGTTGATGCAGACGACTTTCTGGCCCTTGATCATTCGATCCGCCCTTCGTCGAAGTCGATCAGGTCGGGGACGCTCTTGATCTCCTCCGCACGGTCCGCGCAGCCCATCTTCGTGAGCGCCTCCAGCAGGAATTCTCGTCCCGCGGCCGTCATGCCCTTCTGGACAAGGTCGCGGTTCCACTTGGCCGCGCGGGTGTCGGCCGGCAGGAGACCCGCGAGCCCCCGCTCGACCTCCTCGTCACTCCCCGCCGCCCGGACGATCGCCTCGACCGCCGAAGGGTCGATCCCCAGGTGCAGGCAAAGGAACCGGTCGAGCCCCCGCTTGAAGTTCTTCGCGTAGCTGGCCGGGAGCGCCCCGTGCTCCTTCACGTACCTGCACTTTGCCAGGAACCGCGGCAGGTACAGAAGCCCCGTCCGCGGGTGCGGCAGGTACGGCGAGGGCAGGCAGGTGAGGACCTCGCCCGTGGATCCAGGGATGGGCTTTGACGGCATCGGGGACAGTCACGTATATCCCTAAACTCCCAATGGACAAGAGCGCCCTTATCCGGTCGGTCATTTCGCAGCTCGAGGCGGAACTGTCGGTGCAGACCGAGGCCGCGCTTGGGTCGAAGGACGAGGCGACAAACGAGGAGAGCCGCGCCGAGGACAAGTACGACATGAGGAGCCAGAGCGCCGCCTACCTGGCGGCCGGGCAGGCGAAGATCGCCTCCGAGATCGCCTCGGCGATAGCCGCCTGGAGGACCCTGTCCCCCCGAGCCTTCGGGCCGGCCGACGCGATCGCCGCCGGGGCGCTCATCACCCTCGAGGCCAACGGCAGGAGGGCCGCGTTCCTCATGGGGCCGCAGTCGGGGGGCCTCGAGGCCCGCGACGGGGTGCATGCGGCGACCGTCGTCACCGCCACCTCGCCCCTCGGGCGGCAGCTTCTCGGCAGGCGCGCCGGCGACACGGTGAAGATTTCCGACCGGCTGGGGCCGGTCGCACACCTGGTGGCGGCGGTCGAGTAGGGGGCCTACGGGAGGTCCGTCGAGCCCATCAGGTAGCGGTCGCACTCGCGCGCGGCGCCTCGCCCCTCGTTGATGGCCCAGACCACGAGGCTCTGCCCACGGCGGCAGTCGCCCGCGGCGAATACGCCGGGGATCGAGGTCGTGTACTTCTCAAATTCCGCCTTCACGTTGGAGCGGGGGTCGGTGGCGACCCCGATCTCCTTCAGGAGAGCCTGCTCGGGCCCCATGAATCCCATGGCGAGCAGCACGAGCTGGGCGGGGCGGACCTTCTCGGTTCCGGGAAGCTCCTTCGGGACGAACTGGCCCTGCTCGTTCTTCTCCCACTTGATCTCGACGGTCGTCAGGTCCTTGACGCGTCCCTGCGCGTCCCCGGTGAACTTCTTCACGGTCGTCATGTAGATGCGGGGGTCCGCGCCGAAGCGCGCCGCCGCCTCCTCCTGGCCGTAGTCCATCTTGTAGACCTTGGGCCACTCGGGCCAGGGATTGTCCGGTGTCCGGGCCAACGGGGGCTTCGGGAGGATCTCAATCTGAAGCAGGCTCTTGCAGCCGTGGCGAAGCGCCGTGCCGACGCAGTCCGTGCCGGTGTCGCCGCCGCCGATCACGACCACGTCCTTGCCGCCGCCGTGGATCGGGGTCTTCGAGGCGTCGCCCTCGAGGACGGCCTTCGTGTTGGCGGTCAGGTACTCCATCGCGAAGTGGACGCCGCCGAGTTCCCGGCCCTCGACCTGGAGGTTGCGGGGCTGGGTCGCCCCGGTGCAGATCACCGTGGCGTCGAACTCCTTCAGGAAGATCTGGGGCTCGACGTTGTCGCCGACGTTCGCGTTGCAGATGAACTTGATGCCCTCCTGCTCCATGAGCTTGATCCGGCGCAGGACGACCTCCTGCTTGTCGAGCTTCATGTTGGGGATGCCGTACATGAGCAGCCCTCCCGGGCGGTCTGCCCGCTCGAAGACGGTGACCGTGTGGCCAGCACGGTTGAGCTGGCAGGCGGCCGAAAGGCCCGCCGGGCCCGAGCCGATGATCGCGACCTTCTTGCCCGTGCGGACCTCGGGAGCCTGGGGGGTCACCCAGCCCTCGCCCCAGCCGTGGTCGATGATCGAGCACTCCAGGTTCTTGATCGTCACCGGGGGGTCGTTGATCCCGAGGACGCAGGAGCCCTCGCAGGGCGCGGGGCACACCCGGCCCGTGAACTCCGGGAAATTGTTGGTCTTGTGCAGGCGTTCCAGCGCCTCGCGCCAGAGGCCGCGGTAGACCAGGTCGTTCCACTCCGGGATGAGGTTGTTCACCGGGCAGCCGGAGGCCATGCCGCTCACCAGCTTTCCGGTGTGGCAGAACGGCACGCCGCAGTTCATGCAGCGCGCGCCCTGCTTCTTCAGCTTGTCCTCCTCCATGTGGTGGTGGAACTCCTTCCAGTCGCCCACGCGCTCCGACGGCGCCCTGTCCGCGGGCAGTTCCCGCAGGTATTCTAGAAATCCGGTTGGTTTTCCCATCGTGCTAGGTTCGTTTGGGGTGGCTTTTGGCTAGTTGCCGCCGACGCGTGAGAGGTCGTGGGCGTTCTCCTCGAAGGCGGCCATGATGGCCTCCTCGCCGGTGAGGCCCTGGCCGTGCGCGCGCTCGATGCAGGCGAGCATGCGCTTGTAGTCGTTCGGCAGGACCTTGACGAAGAGGGGGACCATTTGGTCCCACTTCGCGAGGACCGCCTTTGCGCGGTCGCTCCTCGTGTAGGCCAGGTGCTTTTCCACGAGGCCGCGTACCTCGGCGATCTCCGAGGGCTTCTCGAGCTTCTCGATTCCGACCATCTGGGTGTTGACGCTCTTGGCGAACACGCCGGACTCGTCCAGGACGTAGGCGACGCCGCCGGACATTCCGGCGGCGAAGTTACGGCCCGCGGCCCCGAGGACCACGACGCGGCCACCGGTCATGTACTCGCAGCCGTGGTCGCCCACGGACTCGACGACCGCGGTAACTCCGCTGTTTCGGACGCAGAAGCGCTCGCCTGCCATGCCGCGGATGTACGCCTCGCCGCTCGTCGCCCCGTAGAGGGCGACGTTGCCGACGATCACGTTTTCCTCGGGGACAAAGGTGGACTTGGCGGAGGGGTAGAGGATCAGCTTGCCGCCCGAGAGCCCCTTGCCGAGGTAGTCGTTCGTGTCGCCCTCAAGGACGAAGGTCATGCCCTTCGGCATGAACGCCCCGAAGCTTTGCCCGGCCGAACCCTTGAAGTGGACCCGGATCGTGTCCTCGGGGAGCCCCGCGGCGCCCCACTTCTTCGTCACCTCGCCGCCGGTGATCGTTCCCACGACGCGGTGGACGTTCTGGATCGGGATCTCCGCCGCGACCTTCTCACCCTTCTCGATCGCCGGCTTGCACAGGTCCAGGAGGACCGTGAGGTCGAGCGACTTGTCGAGGCCGTGGTCCTGCGGGATCTGGCAGAAGCGGCCGACGTTCTCGTCGACGTCGGGCTGGTAGAGGATGTTGCTGAAGTCCAGGCCCTTGGCCTTCCAGTGAGTGACGGCCTTCCTTGCCTCGAGGCGGTCGCTCCTGCCGACCATCTCCTCGACCGTGCGGAAGCCGAGCTGGGCCATGATCTGCCTCATGTCCTCGGCGATGAACCGCATGAAGTTCACGACGTGCTCAGGCTTGCCCGCGTACTTGGCGCGGAGCACCGGGTCCTGCGTGGCGACGCCCGCGGGGCAGGTATTTAGGTGGCAGACCCGCATCATGATGCAGCCGGTGGCGACCAGGGGACCCGTCGCGAAGCCGAATTCCTCGGCGCCGAGGAGCGCGGCCACGACGACGTCGCGGCCGGTCTTCAGCTGGCCGTCGGTCTCGACGGCGATGCGGCTCCGGAGGTTGTTGAGGACCAGGGTCTGGTGCGTCTCGGCGAGGCCCAGCTCCCACGGGAGGCCCGCGTGCATGATCGACGTCTGCGGCGAGGCGCCCGTGCCCCCGTCGTAGCCGCTGATCAGGACCACGTCGGCGTGCGCCTTCGCGACGCCGGCGGCTATCGTCCCGACGCCGACCTCGGCCACGAGCTTCACGCTCACCCGCGCGAAGCGGTTGCCGTTCTTCAGGTCGTGGATCAGCTCGGCCAAGTCCTCGATCGAGTAGATGTCGTGGTGGGGCGGGGGCGAGATGAGCCCCACGCCGGCCGTCGTGAGCCGGGTCTTCGCGATCGCCGGGTAGACCTTCGATCCGGGCAATTGGCCGCCCTCTCCGGGCTTGGCGCCCTGGGCCATCTTGATCTGGAGCTCGCGCGCGTTCACCAGGTACTCGCTCGTGACGCCGAAGCGCCCGCTGGCCACCTGCTTGATCGCCGAGTTCTTCGAGTCCCCGTTCGGCTCTAGCTTGTAGCGGGCGGGGTCCTCGCCGCCCTCGCCCGTGTTGCTCTTGCCGCCGAGGCGGTTCATGGCGATCGCGAGGGTCTCGTGCGCCTCCTTGCTGATGGAGCCGTAGGACATGGCCCCGGTCTTGAAGCGCTTCACGATCGATTCCACGGACTCGACCTCCTCGATCGGGATGGCCGTGGCGGGCTTGAAGTCGAGGAGTCCCCGCAGCGTGCAGGCGTTCACCGCCTGGTCGTTCACGAGCGCCGCGTACTCCTGGAACGTCTTGAAGCTGCCGGTGCGGACAGCCTTCTGGAGCTTGTGGATGGACTCCGGCGTGAACAGGTGCTGCTCACCGTCCTTCCTCCACTGGTAGAGGCCGCCGGAGGGGAGCACCGTGCCGTCCACCTGGCGCGCCGGGAAGGCGGCGTGGTGGCGCATGAGGACCTCCTGGGCAATCACATCCAAACCGATGCCGCCCACGCGGGAGGCCGTGCCGGTGAAGTAGTGGTCGATCACGTCCTGGCGGAGGCCGAGGGCCTCGAACACCTGTGCGCCGCGGTAGCTCTGGATCGCCGAGATGCCCATCTTGGACATCACCTTGATGACGCCTTTGGTGCCGGCCTTGACGAAGTTCTTGCAGGCCGTCTTGTGGTCGAGCTTCGGGAGCAGGCCCTCCCTGATCATGTCGTCGATCGCCTCGAACGCCACATAGGGGTTGATGGCGCTGCAGCCGTAGCCGATCAGCGTCGCAAAATGGTGGACCTCGCGGGCCTCGCCCGTCTCGAGGACGAGGCTCACGCGCGTCCTCAGGCCCTCGCGGATCAGGTAGTGGTGGAGCCCGGAGATCGCCAGGAGCGCGGGCACGGGCGCGAAGTCGCGGTTAACCCCGCGGTCCGAGAGGATGATGACGTTGATCTCGTCCTCCTCGATCATGCGGCGCGCCATGGCGCAGAGCTCCTCCAGGCTCTTCGCGAGGCCCTTCTCGCCGCGCGTGACCCTGAAGAGGATGGAGAGGACTCCGACCGTGAGGCCGGGGACGGCCATGCGGCGCAGCTTGGCGAACTCCTCGTTCGTGAGGATCGGCCACTTTAACTCCACCCGGCGGCATGCCGAGGGCTGGGGGTTCAGGAGGTTGCCCTCTGAGCCGAGGCGCGTCTCCGCCCCGATGATGATCTCCTCGCGGATGCAGTCGATCGGGGGGTTCGTGACCTGGGCGAAGAGCTGCTTGAAGTAGTCGTATAGGAGCCGCGGCTTGTTCGAGAGCACGGCAAGGGCCGCGTCGTTGCCCATCGAGCCCGTGGCCTCGACGCCGTCGCGCGCCATCGGGGTGAGGATGATCCGCTCGTCCTCGTTGGTGTAGCCGAAGGCGATCTGGCGCTGGAGGAGCGTCTGGTGGTCGGGGACCGGCATTTCCGGGGCGTCCGGAAGGTCGGTCAGGTGGACCAGGTGCTCGTCGAGCCACTTGCGGTAGGGGTGCGCGGAGACGATCTTACCCTTGATCTCCTCGTCCTCGATGATCCGGCCTTCGGCGGTGTCGACCATGAACATGCGGCCCGGCTGCAACCGGCCCTTCTGGAGGACGTTCTCGGGCGGGGTGTCGAGGACGCCGGCCTCGGACGCCATGATCACCATGCCGTCCTTGGTCACGTAGTAGCGGGAAGGGCGCAGGCCGTTGCGGTCGAGGACCGCGCCGATCTGCACGCCGTCGGTGAAGGCGATGGAGGCCGGGCCGTCCCAGGGCTCCATGAGGCAGGAGTGGTACTGGTAGAAGGCCCTTCGGTCGTCGTCCATGCGCTCGTTGCCCGACCACGGCTCGGGGATCATCATCATCATCGCGTGGGCCGGCGACCGTCCCGCGAGGATCAGGAGCTCGAGCGTGTTGTCGAACATCGACGAGTCGCTGCCGTTCGGGTTCACGATCGGCAGGATGTTCTTGATGTCGTCCCCGAAGAGGTTGCTCTCGAAGAGCGCCTCGCGGGCCCGCATCCAGTTGATGTTGCCCCGAAGCGTGTTGATCTCGCCGTTGTGGGCGATGTAGCGGTAGGGGTGCGCGCGGTCCCAGCTCGGGAACGTGTTCGTGCTGAAGCGCGAGTGGACGAGCGCGAGCGCCGTCTCCATCAGCGGGCTCTTCAGGTCCGTGAAGTACTCCTCGAGCTGGCCGGTGAGGAGCATGCCCTTGTAGACGATCGTCTTGTAGGAGAGGCTCGGCATGTACCACGTCTCGGCGCCGTCCATCGTGGACGTCCGGATGTCGCCGTAGGCCCTCTTGCGGATCACGTAGAGCTTGCGCTCGAAAGCCGCCGCGTCGGGAGTCGCCGGGCCGCGCCCGACGAGCACCATGCGGATCATCGGCTCGCTGGAGCGGGCCGTCTCGCCAAGGGAGGAGTTGTCGACCGGCACCGTCCTCCACCCGAGCACCACCTGGCCCTCGGACTGGACGATCTTCTCGAAGCGCTCCTCAAGCCTGCGCCTCTTGATGCGGTCCCGCGGGAGGAACACGTGGCCGCAGCCGTACTCGCCGGGGGCCGGGAGGTCTATCTTCGCCTTCTTGCACGCCTCCTTCAGGAAGCGGTGGGGAAGCTGCATCAGGACTCCGGCGCCGTCGCCGGTGTTCGCCTCGGAGCCCGCCGCGCCGCGGTGGTCGAGGTTCTTAAGGAGCTGGATCGCCTTCTTGAGGATGTCGTTCGTCTGGCGGCCCTTGATATCGACAACGAAGCCGACGCCGCACGCGTCGTGCTCAAACCATGGATCGTAAAGGCCCTGCTTCTTCGGCCGGCCGGGGGCCGTGTGCCGGGGCTGGCGGGCGTCGTCAGGTCTGTTGGGCATTGCTGTAGTCGGTGGGTTGTCCTCGGGTGTCTTTCGGTGCCGTGTCGCTAAAATCTTGGGTCAGGCTGTTGGCGTGTGTGCAAAAAAAGGGGCCGGTTTTCGTTTTGAGAGCCGGCCCTGCGGGAACTTGTGGGTGTCTTTGAGCAGGACCTCTCGTCAGAAGAAGCGGATCGTTTTCGTGGCCAGCTTTGCGTGCTCCTCGTCGGAGCATCCCGCGTTCGTGGGCACACCGGTCGCGCTGTCGGTCGGTTTCACCAGGTCGTTCGAAAGGAGGTAGTTCTCGACCTCCTCGCCCGAAACGTCGGCCAGCATCACGCCGTCGATCTCGACGCAGGGGGAGAGGGGCTGGCCGGACTTCTGCACCATCTCCGCGTAGTTCGAGCGGTCACCGATGATGTCGATATCCTGGTAATCCAGGCCATACTTGCGGAGGATGGCACGGACGCCATTGGACCATCCACAGGAAGGCTTGAGATAAGCTTTGATTGTCATTCGGTAGTATAGGTCCGGACAGAACTGTCGGCAAGGTATAGGGCGCGATTTGCGGCAATCAAGCATCGACTTGGGAAATTTTCAGTCGGGGCGCCGAGCGGGGGCCGCTGCCGCGCGCGCTTGCGAAACGCCGGCCCCAATGCCGATTCTTGTGCACGATGTACAAAGTCATCCTGCTGCTCCTCGGCTCGAACGTTTTCATGACCGCCGCCTGGTACGGCCACCTCAAGTTCAGGTGGCTTGAGGGAAAGCCCATGTTTGTCGCGATCCTGGTCGCCTGGGGCGTCGCTTTCTTCGAGTACTGCCTGCAGGTCCCCGCAAACCGCATGGGCTACATGACCGACAACCTCTCGGGTTACCAGCTGAAGGTGATCCAGGAGGCGATCACGCTCCTGGTGTTCGTCGCGTTCGCCTGGGTGGTCCTGAAGGAGAGGATAACCTGGAACTACCTGGTGAGCTTCGGCCTCATCCTGCTCGCCGTCTACTTCGCAACGGCGTTCAAACCCCAGGCCTAGCGTCCGACGACCAACACCTCGAACGTCCCGGGGACGGAAACGGGGCGGGGGTGGGGATTCTCGGCCGTCGGGGCAGGCGCCGCCCCGAACTTGCCGGTCGCCACGAAGACCCGCCCCGACTTCGGGTCGAGGGCGATGGTCCTCGCGCCGGGTGCGGTCACGACCGTTTGGACCAGGCTGTAGGTGTCGGGGGCGTCCTCATGCAGGATGGAGATTGTGCCCTTCACGCTCGAGCTGAACACCAGCCCGTTAGCGGCGTCGAAGGCGTCCCCGTCGGGGTCCTCCCCGATTTCCGGGGTGGAGACCACCTTGCCGGTGTCGCTGTCGACGACCGCGAGCTTCCCATTGCCCCCGGAGGCGAATAGCCGGTGGGTCGACGTATCTATAGAGAGGCCCGTGCCGCCCTCAACGGGGTCGATCGACCACGAGGCAATGGGCTTAAGCGTATGGGTGTCAGAAACTTGAATCATGCTCTTGTCCTCGGTATTGACGAAGACCCGCCCTTTCCCGTCAAACGCCAGCCCCTCGAGCTTGCCGACGAGGGGAATGGTGCCGGAGATCTCCCCTGTCGACGGGTCGATCACGGTCATCCCTCCGGAGGACCCATTGGCGACAAAGACCTTCCGGGTATCCGGGTCGTACTCGATGGCGTCGGGCTTCACGCCGAGGCCGGTGATGACCTTCAACACCTTGAGCGTCACAACGTCGAACATGACAACCGTCCGGTCCCCTCCGGAGGTGATAAAGCCGCGTTTCAAATCCGGGACGATCGCGATCCCGTGGACGCCCTTCATGGGGGAGACCTCCCCGATCACCGCCCCGGTGTCGGCGTCCAGGACATCGACCTTGTTTCCGTGGGAGACATAGAGCCGGCGCATGTCCGGGTCCACCCTCAGGTAGTCGTAGCGGACGTCGCCGGGGATGGGGTAATGGGCGAGGACCTTGAAGTCGGCCGCGTTCGTTTCGGCCGCAGCGGCTAGGAACGCCGCGCAGAGGGCGAGGGTGGGGAGGCGCATTGCGGCAGTATTGGCCATTAGGGCGGCAAAAACAAGGGGCGTCGTCTAATTGTAGCACTAACGAAATCTCGACGGTGTCCGCCCGGGCGTGGTAAACATCGCGGGCAATGCCGAAAACAAAGAAACCCCAGTTCTTCGCCGTCCCGCACATCCGATTTGAGGGACCCAAGTCCGAGAATCACCTGGCCTTCAGGCACTACGACCCGTCGGAGATGATCGACGGCAAGAGCCTCAGGGACCACCTTCGCTTCTCGATAGCCTACTGGCACTCGTTCCGCGGCGTCGGCGGCGACCCATTCGGCCCCGGCACGATCGTGCGCCCCTGGGAGTCGGGCAAGGACGCCCTCTCGGTGGCCAAGCGCCGGATGGACGCGGCGTTCGAGTTCTTCGTCAAGATCGAGGCGCCATTCTGGTGCTTCCACGACCGCGACATCGCCCCCGAAGGCGCGACGCTCGCCGAGTCGAACCGCAACCTGGACGCCGTCGTGGCCCACGCCAAGGCGCTCCAGAAGGAGACCGGCGTGCGCCTCCTCTGGGGCACCGCCAACCTCTTCTCAAACCCCCGCTACATGTGCGGCGCGGCCACCAACCCCGACTCCCACGTCTTCGCCTACGCGGCGGCGCAGGTGAAGAAGGCGATGGAGGTCACCCACGAGCTCGGCGGCGAGGGCTACACGTTCTGGGGCGGCCGCGAGGGCTACGAGACGCTCCTCAACACGAACCTGAAGCGCGAGCAGGACCATCTCGCCCGCTTCCTTCACATGGCCGTCGACCACGCCAAGCGGATCGGCTTCAAGGGCCAGTTCTACATCGAGCCGAAGCCAAAGGAGCCCACGAAGCACCAGTACGACTTCGATGTCGCCAGCGGCATCGCCTTCCTGAGGACCTACGGCCTGGAGAAGCACCTGAAGTTCAACATCGAGACCAACCACGCGACCCTCGCCGGGCACTCCTTCCAGCACGAGATCGAGGTCGCCGCGGCCCAGGGCATGCTGGGCTCCATCGACGCGAACGCGGGCGACCCGCTCCTCGGCTGGGACACGGACCAGTTCAACACCGACGTGAAGGAGATCACGCTGGCGATGGTCACGATCCTCCGCGCGGGCGGCCTCGGCAAGGGCGGCCTGAACTTCGACGCGAAGCTCCGCCGCCCGTCCGTCGACCCGGAGGACCTCTTCTACGCGCACATCGGCGGCATGGACACCTACGCCCTCGCCTTCAAGATCGCCCGCCGGATCCTCGCCGACGGCAAGCTCGACCAGTTCCTCGCCGACCGCTACGCGAGCTACGACTCCGGAATCGGCAAGCAGATCGAGAAGGGGCAGGTCGGGTTCCGCGAGCTCGAGAAGCTCGTCCTCACCAAGCTCGGAGAGCCGAAGCTGCGGAGCGGCCGCCAGGAATACCTGGAGAACCTCTTCAACTCCTACCTCACCGGACGCTAAGCGCCGCCATGAGTCTGTACATCGGGGTCGACAGCGGGACGCAGAGCGTAAAGGCGATCGCGCTCGACCTCGACACGGGCCGGGTGGTCGCCGAGGCGCGCGCCCCGCACCAGCTGATCGGGGGCCTTCCCCCGGGCCACATGGAGGCCCACCCCGAGGAGTGGGTCTCCGCCATGGACGCCGTTATCGGCGAGGTGGCCGCCAAGATCGACCGTTCTCGCGTCCGCGGGATCGGCGTCTCCGGGCAGCAGCACGGTTTCGTCCCGCTGGACGGGGACGGCAGGGTGATCCGCCCGGCAAAGCTATGGTGCGACACGAGCACCGCCCCCGAGTGCGCGATCCTCACGAGGAAGCTCGGAGGCCCTGCGGCCGTGATCCGCAAGACTGGCCTCCCCTTCCTGCCGGGCTACACTGCCCCGAAGGTCCTCTGGCTCAAGCGCCACGAGCCCGCGAACTTCAAGAGGCTCCGGCATATCCTGCTGCCCCACGACTACCTGAACTTCCACCTGACGGGGAAGTACTTCATGGAGCACGGCGACGCCTCGGGCACGGCCTTCCTCGACGTGAGGAAGCGCGTCTGGTCGCAGGCGGCCATGGTTGCGGTCGACGCCCGGGTGGCCGACTGCCTGCCGCCGCTCTCCCCATCGCACGAGCCCTGCGGGACACTCCGTCCGGAGATCGCCGCCCGCTATGGATTCTCCACGGACACGCTCGTGAGCGCCGGAGGCGGCGACAACATGATGGGCGCCATCGGGACCGGAAATGTCGTGCCCGGCGCCGTGACCGCGAGCTTCGGGACGAGCGGTACGATCTACGCCTACTCGCGAAAGCCCGTGGTCGACCCCAAGGGGGAGATCGCGGCATTCTGCTCGTCGACCGGCGGATGGCTGCCGCTCCTGTGCACGATGAACGTCACCGGGGTCACCGAGCAGGTGAGGACGCTCTTCGGCTGGTCGCTCGCCGACCTCGAGAAGAACGCGGCCTCCGCCCCAGCGGGTTCCGACGGGCTCACCCTGCTCCCCTACCTTGACGGCGAGCGGACGCCAAACCTGCCCCGCGGGACCGGCGTGTACTTCGGCCTCAACCGGACGACTCTCGGGCGAGGCCACCTGGCGCGCGCCGCGATCGAGGGGACGACCCTCGGCATGAACTACGGCCTCCGGCGCCTGGCGGCGCTCGGCGTGAAGGCCAAGGAGATCCGTCTCACCGGCGGAGGGGCGCGCTCCGCCCTCTGGCGGCAGGTAGCGGCCGACGTCTTCGGCGTGCCCGTGGTCGCGATGGCCGAAGACGAGAGCGCCGCCCTCGGGGGCGCCCTCCAGGCAGCCTGGTGCGATTCCAAGGGTCGGGGCTCACCGGCCGCGCTTGCCGCGCTCTGCAGCCGGAGCGTGTCGCTGGACGAGTCCACGCGCTGCGCGCCCGACAAGGCGCACGCCTCGCTCTTCAGGAAGCGCCAGGCGCTCCACGACCGTCTTTGCTCGGACCTCCGGGGCGCGTTCGAGGCGCGCTAGGGTTGACGCGGCGCCGATCGCGGAGAGGGTTTGTCCGGGTCAACCCGTGAACACCGCGATTCGCCGCTAGATCCCCCAGATGTGCGTCCGCTACACGCTCCACAAGACTGACGCCGCACTTAACGCGATCTCGGCGGCACTCGGCGCCCCGCTGGAGGCACCAGACTGGGCGGGGCCGAAGTTCAACGTGACGCTCACGAGCACCATGCCGGTCGTGGCGCGACAGGCGGGGGCGACAGCGGTGAGGCCGATGCGATGGGGCTTCGTGCCCTTCGGCGGCCGAGGCCCCCATCCGAAGCTGATTGCCAACGCCCGGGCGGAGACTGTGGCTTCGCTCCCCGCGTTCAAGAAGGCCGCGGCTTCCCGAAGGTGCCTCGTGCCCGCGAACGGGTTCTATGAATGGGCGACCGAGGGATCAACGAAGCTCCCGTACCTCTTCACGCTGGCTGGGGAGGAACCCTTCGCCCTGGCCGGGATCTGGGATCCTCCGGCCGGTGACCTGCCTGAGACCTACTGCGTCCTCACGACCGAGCCGAACGATCTTGTGGCCCGGGTGCACAACCGGATGCCGGTGATCCTGACCGACGGGGCGATGCGGCGGTGGATCGGGGACGCACCACTGGCCCCCGAGGAGCTTAAGCTCCTGACGGCGCCCTTCGACGCCGCCCGCATGGCCACACGGCGCGTCAGCCGCTACATGAGCAACAGCCGCAACGAGGGACCTCAGTGCCTGGCGCCGCCCGACGAGCCGCGGCCGGAGCCCGAGCTCGATTTCGGCTGACACGGCGCCGGGCTTCGTGGCCATCAGGCACAGCCTGGAGGCGGCCGGCTACCGCGTCCTCACGGCCAAGGACGGAAAGGACGCGATTGACGCTTTCGTCGAGCACAAGGACGAGATCAGGGTCGTCGTCACCGACACCATGATGCCGGTGATGGACGGCTCCAAGCTCGCAATGGCGCCTCGCGCCATTGACCCCCGCGTACGGGTGGTCTCCTCGAGCGGGCTGGACACCGGCGCGAAGTCCGGACTCGTGTTGGAGTTCCTGAAGAAGCCGTACGAGAACGTCGAGCTCCTGGCGGCGGTTCGCCGCCAGTTCGAGGCCTACGTCCCGTGAGGGCTCTGGGGGAGGGGAGGTAGCCCGTGCTCCACGACGTTGTCCGCGAGCGCGACACCGGCCTCGCCCACCACGATGTCAGGCTCTGAGACCCCCCGGAAGCGGCAGCCGCTGATCGATACGGCCCCGACAACGGCGCCCCTGAAGGACTCGATCCTGAGGACGCGCCGGCTCCTGTCGCTGGTAACGCCGTTCAGGTTGATATTGCGCACGACCGGCGGGTAGCCGCCCGCGGCGCCCTCCTCGTAGAGAAGCTCGATCGAGAGCACGGCATCCTCCACTGCCCCTATGGTGATGCCGCGGGCGTAGACGTTCTCGATCACCCCTCCGCGCATCGCGTTCGACTTGATGCGGAAGGCCCTCGCCAGGTTGGGGCTGTCCATCGTGCAGCCCTCGACGAAGACGTTCCTGCACCCCCCCGAGACCTCGCTGCCGATAGTGACCCCGCCATGGCCGTCCTTCATGGTGCACCCCCTGATCACGATGTCCTCCGAGGGAACACCGATCCGCCGGCCATCGGCGTTGCGGCCGGACTTGATCGCGATGCAGTCGTCACCGGTGTCAAACACGCACCCGTCGATCAGGACGCCACGGCACGACTCGGGGTCGCAGCCGTCGTTGTTGGGCCCGTGCGACGAGACCCTCACCCCGAGCACGGTGACGTTCTGGCAGAGCACCGGATGGATTTCCCACATCGGCGAGCGCACGATCGAGACACCCTCGACCTCGGCGTTCCTGCAGCGGACAAACTCGATGAAGCTCGGCCTGAGGAAGTGGCCCGGTCCGAACACCCGCAGCCCGGCCGGCACGCCCGTCTCCGCCATGGCGAAGAGCGCCTGCCGGTCGGCCTGGTCCCTGCGGCCCTTTCCCTTCGCCCACGACCACCAGTTCTCGTCCGAGGCGCACCCGTCGAGGACGCCGCTCCCGGAGACGGCGACGTTCTCAGACTCGGATGCATAGATGAGGGGCGAGAACCCTGTGCATTCGACGCCCTCGAAGCGCGTTCCGACAAGCGGATAGTCGCTGGGGCGAGTGGAGAAGGCCAGGGTCGCCCCTTCCTCTAGGTGCAGGTCGACGTTGCTTTGCAGGCGGATCGCCCCGGTGGGCCAACGTCCCGAGGGTACGACGACCCGCCCGCCCCCGTCCCGCGCGCAGGCCGCTATCGCGCGGGCCAATGCCAACGTGGCGTCGGAGCCTGGCCTAGCCCCGAAGCGGGTAATCGGGTAGTCCCGAGGGGGAAATGACGGCGGCCGGATGCGGGCCAGGACCGAAGGCAGCTCCCTCCAGCCGCCGGGCTCCGGGGCGGCCGGCCCCGCCGAGGCGAAGCCGAGGGCGAGCAGGGCGGCCGCGGCGAGCCTCGGGAAGCCGCTGTCTGCAGGCCGGGACGCCGGGGAATGGGCCTTTTCAACGCTCATCGGTCGTCGTGGGCCCGTCACATCGGGCTTGTGCAAGCGAAGGACCTATAGCTATAGTAAGCCAGCGTATAAGCTATATCCGTTTCAGACGGATATAGAGGACCGGGACCCCAACCCCAGCCGGCCCGTCCCTCAGTCAAACCCCATACCCTATGCCAAGCCCCAAGCTATCCGCACTGCTTGCCGCATCGCTCGCCGGTGCGTTGATGACCGAGCCCCTAGCCTTCGCCCAGACGGCCCCCGCCGAGGCCTCCCCGGCGGCCGCGCCGTCGGAGACGGTGGTCCAGCTGCCCGCCTTCGAGATCTCCTCGGAGAAGGACACCAACTACGTGGGAACCTCCTCGCTGAGCTCGACCCGCATCGCCGTCGACCTCTCCGAGCTCTCGCAGTCGGTGAAGGTGCTCAACAACTCGTTCATCCAGGCCATCAACCCGACGATGATGAGCGACGTCCTGGACTATGTCGGCGGCGGCCAGAACGGCGCCCTCAACTGGACCCCGGGCCGCATGAACATCCGCGGCTTCACCGGGGACGCCGACTACATGGACGGCTTCTCGCCGACCGCCGGCTCGACGGTCGACTCCATCATCTACGACCGCTTCGAGATCATCAAGGGTCCGTCCACGATCTTCCTCGCCGCGGACGGCAGCCCGGGTGGCATCGTCAACAAGATCACGAAGAGCCCGCAGGCCACCCCCGACACGACGCTCACGGTCCAGACCGGCCTCTTCGACGGCAACCACGTGGGCCTGGACACCACCGGCCCGCTCACAAAGGACAAGAAGCTCCTCTACAGGATCGTTGCCGGTGAATCCTACTACGACGGCTACTACAAGAACGTGTACATGCACCGGTTCACGTTCATGCCGGCCATTTCCTACCAGTTCAACGCGGACACGAAGCTCGAGCTGAAGGCCGAGCTCGTGCAGACCAACTGGCCGTCCTACAACGGGCTCCCGATCGATCCCCGAACGCTCAAGATGATCGACCTGCCCTACGACTCGTCCCAGGACGAGAACGCGCCGTACAATTGGCGCCACGACGACGTGCGGCGCATGTGGGGCTCGTTCAACACCCGCTTCAACCAGTACCTGGCGCTCAGCATCCGCGGCATGAACGCGTTTGACCGCGCGGACCGATTTGAGTCGATCACGGCCCCCTGGAACGAGGGCTCGCGCAAGTGGGCCTCGGCCGCGGTCGCACCGGGCACCTACACCGGCGGGGCCATCCCCAGGTCGGTCACCAATGACGACGCGCACAACGTCTACCGCGACCTGCAGGCGGACCTTAACTTCAACTACAGCGCGAAGTACTTCAACGAGCTGTTCCTCCTGGGGGCGGAGGATCGCGACGCGCCCAACCGCTCAAAGACCTACAGCGGCAACGACACGACGTCGCCCTGGTACCCCTACGCCCCGGGAACCCCCCCGATCATCACCACCAGCACGATCCCGAGCGCGTACACGGAGACGCAGTCCCTCTTCCAGCGCATCTACGGCATGGAGACCCTGAAGCTCTTCGACGACAGGCTGATCCTCACCTACGGTGCGGACCGTGCCAAGGTGTACGGCTCGACCTTCAACTACCTGACCGGCGCCGCCTCGAGTTTCGTCCCCTACACGCTCTTCAAGAACCTGATCCAGTGGGGCGTTGTCGTGAAGGTCATGCCGGGCGTCAGCCTCTTCACCGGCTACAACCAGAACTTCGCGGCCAACGGCGTCGGCACCTTCAACGGCGTGAAGAACGTCGCCCTCCCCGCGAAGGTCGGAGAGCAGCACGAGGTCGGCATAAAGTACGACTTTCTGAACCATGCCGTCACCGGCAACATCTCGTACTTCGACATCAACCAGAAGAACAACACGGTGCCCTCGTTCCCCCTGGACCCGGCCAACCCCAACATCCTGATCCCGGGCGTCATCTCGCGCGGCTTCGACGGTGACTTCACCTGGAAGGTGAACCGGAACCTGTACCTCCTGGCCTCCTTCGCCAACTACAGCGCCAAGTCCATCCTCGGGCCTGCGGTCAACGGCATCTTCATCCAGCCGGGAACCGGCAGCGTCGCCTACGGGTCCATCCCCGTTGACAACACGGCCGAGCAGACCGAGAGCCTCTATGCGCTCTATGATTTCGGTTCCTCGGGCTCGCTCAAGGGCGTGTCGATCGGCATCGGCGAGAACTTCCAGAGCAAGCGCGCAGTGACCGACGGGCCCGACCAGGTGTTCTGGGGGTACGTCCCGGCGCGCACCCTGGTCGACGCCTCGATCAACTACAAGTACAGCCGGCACATCAAGTACACGGTCACCATAGACAACCTCCTGAACAAAAAATACATCTACTCGGTCCGGAGCGAGAACGTCCAGGTGCCCGGCACGCCCTTCAACATCAAGTTCGCGGTCAGCTACTCGTTGTAGACCGCGTTGTGTTCCCAAGGGAAGGGAGGCGGGCCTGGAAGGGCCCGCCTCTTTTTTTGGCGGGGCGCCCGCGCGGGGAGGATCAATTCCATGACGGAGCATTTCGCGCGCTAAGGCCTGCATCCACCGGCGGTTGCGCGCCTCGCCCCAAGGGAAGGCCATTTCCCGCTCATCGCGGCTTGCATTTTGCCCAGGGATACCGTTCAGATGAACGCCATTCAACTGATCGCCCCAGGAAGAACCTTTAAACCCGCCCCTCCATGGACCCGTCCAACAAGATCTACTACGTTGAGTATCACGCCTCCGACCTCGATAGGACCAAGGCGTTTTTCGAAAAGGTGTTCGGCTGGCAGTTCACCGACTACGGCCCCGACTACACCTCGTTCACCGACGGCAAGATGGCCGGGGGCTTCGCCCGCTCCGACAAGCGCGCCTCCCAGGCCGCGGGCAGCGCCTTGGTCGTCATCTTCCATGCCCGCCTCGAGGAGGCCCTCCGGCTTGTGTCCGAGCACGGCGGAAGGATAACCCAGGAGATCTTCGCATACCCCGGCGGCCGCCGCTTCCACTTCACCGAGCCGAGCGGCAACGAGCTGTCTGTCTGTTCGGAACCCTGAACCGCCATGATGACCGAAAGGCAGGAGCAGATCCTCGACTTCGTGCGCCAGTTCCAGCGGGAGAAGGGCGTGCCGCCGTCCTCCCGCGAGATCCAGCGCCAGTTCAAGTTTGGAAGCCAGTCGACGGTGATCGGCCACCTGCGCGCCCTGGCGAACAAGGGCCAGATCGAGCAGCTGGCCGGGCGCACCTGGGGCCTGAAGGCCTCTGCCGTCCAGGCGCAGCTCTTCGAGATGCCGGTCTACGGCTCCATCCCCGCCGGGCTCCCCGCGATGCAGGAGCAGACCCCCGAGGAGACGCTCGCCATCGACCCCTCCGTGTTCGGGATCCGCAAGGTGGGCCCCGACCGGGTGTGGGCGCTTCGCGTCCGCGGCGACTCGATGGTGGACGCCCACATCCTGGACGGCGACCTGGTGGTCCTCGAGCGGCGCGAGCCACGGGACGGGGACATCATCGCGGCCCTTGTCGACGAGACCACGACGACCCTGAAGCGGCTCGTCCGCCTGCGCGGCCGCCCGATCCTGCGCGCCGCGAACAAGCGCTACCGGGACATCGTGCCCGAGCGGCAGCTCGAGTCACAGGGCGTCCTGGTGGGCCTGATCCGCCGCGGCGCCGCCACCGCGGGCTGAAGAATGATGAGCTCAGGTGCCCGCCTCCCCAAAATCCGTCTCCGCGCTGCGGTCGCTGCTCGCCGCCCGCTTCCCGGAAAGGGCCCGGAAGCCGTGCGGGGGCGTGCCCGTCTCGGTCCCCTCGGTCGATGACGCCCTTGGCGGGGGCCTGCCCTCCGGCCGCCTGACGGAGCTTGTGTCGGCCGTCCCCAGCGGGGGAGGCCAGACCATTATCGCGAGGCTCCTTGCCGCGACCCAGGCGGCGCGCCAGAGGATCGCGCTTGTGGACGGCTCCGATGCCTTTTCGCCGGGCTCCGTGCCGGACTACCTCCTTCGCCACCTGGTCTGGGTGCGGTGCCGGGCGCCCGAGCAGGCGTTCGCGGCGGCCGACATCCTGGTCCGGGACGGCAACTACGCCGTGGTGGTGGTCGACCTCCGGGGATGCGCCGAGCGCGTCCTGCGGCGGACCCCGGCCGCGACCTGGTACCGCCTGCAGCGGGCGGCGGAGGCGAGCTCCGTCGCCGTCCTGGTGCAGACCCAGTCGCTGCTTGTGCCCGCGGTTCCCTGGCGGCTCGTCCTCGACACGCCGCTTTCGCTCGCCCGGACGGGCGAGCCGCGCGACCGCGTGGCCGACGGGCTGGGGGTTCGCACCGAGCGCAGCCATGTCGAGCCGGCGGCGGAGCTTGCAGGATGAGCTACGCCGTACTCTCGGTTCCGGACTTCGCGCTGCGCTCCCTGCAGAGGAGCGACCCCTCGCTCTGCGGCCGAGCGGTGGCGCTTGTGGCCGGTGAGGGCCGAAGGGCACGCGTGACCGAGGCATCGGCCGAGGCCGCCCGCGTCGCACCCGGGCTCGCGGCCACGCTCGCGATGTCGCGCTGCCCGGGGATCGTGCTCCGGCAGCGCGAGCCCGAGAGCGAGGTCGAGGCGCACCGGCTCCTCCTGGCCGCCGCGTTCACGCTGTCGCCCCGCGTCGAGTCGACGGGCCCCGGCTGCTGCACGGTGGACCTGCGCGGCGCGGACATGCCCCGCACGGAGTCGCTCATGCGCCTGAGGGCTGCGGAACTGGCAGCCTTCGGGCTTGCGCCGAGGATAGGCGCCGGGGCGACGCCGCTCCTGGCAGCGTACGCCGCACGGTGCGCGGACCCCGTCCTCGTCGTGGGCGACGCTGCCGGGTTCCTTGGGCCGCTCCCGCTCTCTTTCGCGGCCCCCACACCGGCGCAGGAGGCGGTCCTTAAGGGATGGGGCGTCGCGACCCTCGGTGCGCTGACCCGGCTTTCCAAGGCCGAGGTGGGGGCGCGGCTGGGCTCGGAGGGGGTGCTCCTCTACGAGCGCGCAGCCGGCGAGTCGACGCGTGTCCTTCGCCTGGTGGAGCCGGCCCGGAGCTTCGCCGCCGAGTGGGCCTACGACCCCCCGGTCGAGTCGACCGAGCCCCTGCTCTTCAAGATGCGCCGCTACGCCGAGAGGATAGCCCTCGAGCTCCGGGGCGCAGGGCTCGTTGCCGACAGGCTCTCCCTCACGCTGCTCCTGGAGGACGAGACCGACCACCGCAGGGAGTTCAGGCTGCCGGAGCCGGGAGCCGACACCGACGGGTGGCTCCGCGTGCTTTCCGGCCACCTTGCGACGGTGCGCACCGAGGCCCGCGTCTCGGCCGTGCGGCTCGTGGCCTCGCCTGCCCGCCCGCCCGAGAAGCAGGAGGGGCTCTTCGACACGGGCCTCAGGGACGGCGCGGCCTTCTGGGAGAACCTGGCGCGCGTGGCGGCGATCGTGGGCGACGACCGGGTCGGGACCCCGGAGCCGCTCGACACGCACAGGCCCGACGCCTTCGCGATGCGCCGGCCCTCCGAGTCGGTCGCCCCTTCCGGGGAGGCGCCCGTCCACCCGCCCTTCGGGCCCACGCTCCGGCGCTTCCGTCCACCGTGGCCGGCCGCGGTCACCTGCGAGTCCGGGGTTCCCTCACGGCTGGAGGGAGGGCGCCTCGAGGGCCGCGTCCGGGCGGCGCTCGGGCCCTGGCGCGCCTCCGGGCAGTGGTGGGGGCCCGGGGCCTGGGAGCTCGAGACCTGGCAGGTGGAACTCTCCGGCGGCGGCATCTACCAGATCTCCCGGAGCGCCGGAGCCTGGCAGGTCGAGGGCATGCTGGACTAGGGGCCCGTCCAGACCGAGAACTCATGGCCTACGTCGAACTCCATGCGCGCAGCGCGTTCTCGTTCCTGCGCGCGGGCTCGCTTCCCGAGTCCCTGGCGGCCGAGGCGGCGCGCCTCGGGATGCCGGCCCTTGCCCTCTGCGACCGGGACGGGGTGTACGGCGCGGTCCGCCTCCACATGGCGGGCAGGGAGGCGGGGGTCCGGGCGCTCGTGGGCGCCGAGCTCACGATGGAGGACGGCAGCGTCGTGCCGGTCCTGGTCGCGACCCGGGCCGGCTACCAGGGGCTGTGCTCGCTGCTGACGACCACCCACCTCCGCTCCGAGAAGGGCGAGGGAAGGGTGGGGTGGGCCGAGCTCGCGGAGGCGCACGACGGCCTCGAGGCCCTCTCGGGCGACGAGGAGGGCCCCGTCCGGCGCGCCTGGGCCGCCGGGGGGGCATCAGCGGCGGCCGAGGCCGGCTCGCGCCTCCTGAGGATCTTCGGGACGGCGCACCTCCACGCCGAGCTCCAGCGCCACCTGGTACCCGGCGAGGAGCGCTGGAACGCGTTCCTGATCGACTGGGCAAGGGCCGAGGGGCTGCCGCTTTTGGCCACGAACGGCGTCCTCCACGCGGCGCCCGGGGACGCGGGCGTGGTCGATGTGTTCACCTGCCTGCGCCACCACACCACGCTCGACGGGGCGGGCAGGAGGCTCGGCTTCAACCGCGAGCGGCACCTCAAGGGGGCGGATGAGATGGCGGCGCTCTTCAGGGACCTGCCCGAGGCGGTCGCGAACACCGAAAGGCTCTCCGGGCGGATCGCCTTCACGCTCTCCAACCTGGGCTACCGCTTTCCGGACCACCCCGTCCCCGCCGGCGAGACGCAGGACTCGTTCCTGAGGAAGATGACGCTCTTCGGGGCCCAGCAGCGCTATGGGAGCGTCGTGGGCGAGGTCAGGCGCCAGATCGAGCGCGAGCTCGCGCTGATCGCGAAGCTCGGGTTCAGCGGCTACTTCCTGATTGTCTGGGACCTATGCTCCTTTGCCCGGGAGCGCGGCTCGCTCGTGCAGGGCAGGGGGAGCGCCGCCAACA
>CAISPT010000109.1 GCA_903887455.1 uncultured Opitutaceae bacterium
CCCTCGATCGAGTCGTCGACGTAGTAGAGGTAGCAGCTCGACAGCTGGCTGTGGAGGGTACCGCTGTTGAACAGCGTCGGCGTCGACGAGCAGAACCTGCGGGTCTTGTAGAGGTCGTAAAGGCCGATAGCCTTCGACTCGCGGTCGCCCTTCTCGTCCAAGAACAGGCCCATGGCGACCCGCATCCAGAAGAACTGGGGCGTCTCGATCCGGCGCTTTGCTTTGGAGACCTTGTCGACGATCAGGTACCGGTCGTAGAGCGTCTGCACCCCGAGGAAGTCGAACTCCAGGTCCGAGGAGGGGTCGAGGGCGCCTGACAGGCGCGAGAGATCAAACTCGAGGAGCCGGGGGTTAAGCCGCTTGATGGCGATGCCGTGCTCGACGTACTTGCGGAAGGCCTTCTGGTGGCTCTCCTTAAGCTTGGCGATGCCGTCGCGCATGATGTCCCACCCGAGGACCTCCTCGTAGATGTAGGTCAGCTGGATCCTGCCGGCGAACTTGGCGAAGTCGGCGTCCTTCTCGATCAGGGTCTTCGAGTTGAGGATGATTGTGGCGTCCAGGTCCTTCTGGGAAATCTGGTCGTAGACGGCGCGGCGCAGCTCCACCTCGATCTCGTCGGCCGAGAGGCACAGGTCGAGGCCGGTCATGGCAAATTCGATCCGCTTGCGCAGGTCTGTCCCGTCCCAGAGGACGGTCTCCCCGCTCACCTTCTTGACGACGACCAGGGTCTCCTGGCCGGAGGCTGCCTTGTCGGTCGCCGGGACGGGGGTCTCGGACTCGCCGCGCTCGCGGGCGGCGGCGCGTTCGGCCCGGAAAAGGATGTAGGCCTCGGCCACCTTGAAATGGCCCGCCTTCATGAGCTCCTCCTGGACCATGTCCTGGACCTCCTCGATGCGGACGAAGGCCTGGTTGGAGGCGTTCACGCGGTCGGAGACCGCCTTGGAGATTGCGACGGCCGGGGCCGAGTCGCGGGCGAGCGAGAGGAACGTCTTCCGGACGGCGATTTCGACCTTCTGGTCGTTCCACGGGACCACCTGCCCGTTGCGGCGGATCATGCGCACGGCGCTCTGGGCGGCCGACTCGCGGCTCACCGAGAGCTTGCGGGACCTGTTCAGGAGCAGGCTCTTCGCCACCATGTAGGCGTTGTTGTCCACGAGCGTCTTCTCAATCAGCTCATAGAGCGCGTTCAGCGTCAGGCGCAGCGGGTTCTGCTTGCGCGACATCTCGGTCAGGTTCCCGCCGAGCTCGCGGCAGATCTGGGCGATCCAGGACCGGTTCTTGTCGTTGAAGATGTCCTTCTCGCCCTGCGAGATCAGCACGTTGGTGAGGGACTTGCCGAGCGTGTCGGCCACCTCGGCCATGTCGAAGCGCTCCTCTCCGTGCGGGCACAGGAGCACGATAGGGGGCAGGGTGATCTCCACGGCTGCGACCACGTCGCGCCAGGCATAGATGGGTTTCTGCTCGGTCGGGGCATGGACCGTCCGCTTAAGGGCCAGGTCGTGTGCCAAAGGTGTGTTGTTCATTGTCTAGATTCCTAATGATAAGAGAGTTGTAATAACTGGAGAAGGGTCGGAGCGATAGAATGCCCACGCGTCAAGGACGGCAAAACTAGGGCCACTGAGACGTTGGTGGGAGGTCGGCTTTAGGGACTCGAGGCGGGACGGCTCGTTGATCAGAGCTCGTCGTCCGAAGCGACTTTCAGCGATGAGGACTTCTGGTACTCGGTGACTCTGCCCTCGAAGAAATTCTGCTCCTTCGCGATGTCCATCATCTCGGCTAACCAGGGCAAGGGATTCTTGATGCCGCCTGAGAGCGGCGCCAAACCGCAGCCCTCAAGGCGGCGATCGGCGATATAGTCGATGTAGGTCTGGAAATCCTCGAGGCGCAGGCCGACCGCGTTGACGGGCAGGCAGTCCCGGATGAAATCCTTCTCAAGGGAGATGGCCTCCTTCATCAGGCCGCGGAGCTCCTCCTTGTACTCGGGCGTCCAGATCTCCCTGTTCTCCTCGATCAAGTCCATGAACAGGTTGCGGAACACCTCAATGTGGTTCGACTCGTCCCGGAGCGTGTAGCGGAACATCTGGCCGATCCCCGGGAACTTGTTCTGGCGGTACAGGGAGAGGATCATCCCGAAGAGGCCGTAGAACTGGGTTCCCTCCATGCACTGGCCGAAGACGAAGATATTCGAGGCCAGGAGGCGTTTGTTCTCTAACTTCGTGAGGTCCAAGTCCCTGCGGAGCTCCTTGGAGATCCGGGTCACGAACTCGTTCTTTCGGACGATCGTCGGAACGTCCTCGAACATCGCCTCGCACTCGTGCGGGTTGAGGCCGAGAGAGGCAATCATGTAGAGGAGCGAATCGGCGTGGATGTTCTCCTCGTGGGCGTGCCGGCCGAGGACGAGTTTGAGCTCCGGGGCCGTCACCAGCTCGCGGACCACGTGCTGGATGTTGTCACCGACGATGCCCTCTGCCGCCGAAAAATAGCCGATCCCCATCCGGATGATCCAGCGCTCGACGTCGGACACGGCCTTCGTGTCGCGCCACTGCTCGATGTCCTTGCCCATCGGGATGTCCTCCGGCTCCCAGTGGTTCGCCTTCATCGTGCGGTACAGGTCGTAGGACCACTGGTACTTCAGCGGAAGGAGGTTGAAGGTCATGGTGACCCGACCATTGATCACCCGCTTGGCGGCAAAAGCGGCCTCCGCCTTGTCCTGGTCGAGGACGAAGGTCTTGGTGCCGACTTGGAAGATTTTCTGCATGGATACTGGCGCTAAAAGAGTGAGTTGCGGGGTAAATATGGGCTATTTCCGACGCGAAATAAGGCTAGGCGACCAAAAGTTGCTGGAACTTATTTACGCGTTGTTGACCACAACAGGATGTGGTCGTCGGCCCGAACGGCCACAACCTATTGAGCTTTGAATTTCGGCCGTCAACAGGTTTGTGAGCCCCCTGTGTTAAATTTGTCCGATATTTTTGGATTGACCGGAAAACGGCCCGAAACGCGCGGGACGGCCCCCCTGGGGCGCCCGGACCGGGTCCCGGGGGCCCGCCCCGCAGACTCCCGGTGACATTGAGTATCCGCCACCAAACTACATCCCGCGGTCCCCTCCGAGGCGGTGCCCGCGGACAACGACCGAATCCTTGCCCCCTCGGTTGAGCCTGTCCATGACGTCGGCCAGCTTCCGCCGCCTTTCCTCCCCTTCGGCGAACATCTGGAGCTGCTCGGGGCCGTCCTCGACGCCGGAGAGCCTGACCCCCACGAGCCGCAGCGGCCGCCTCTTCGACCAGGCTGCGCGCAGGAGCGGCCCCACCAGGGGGTAGAACGGCGCCTCCAGATCCGTCGCCGCCTCAAGGCTTCGGCCGTGTGCCTCGTGTGAGAAATCTGGATACCGTACCCTTAGCGTGATCGTGCGGACCTTGACTCCGTCGGCCCGCACCTTGGGAAGGAGTTCGTCCACCATCCTCTTGGCGACCTGCTCGACGGCCTCGAAGTCGAGAAGGTCCAGGGAGAAGGTCTCCTGCTTGGAGTAGCTCTTCGCGTCGTCGTGCTCGACCTCCACGCGGCTGTGGTCCACGCCGCGGGCCATCTCGACGACTCCCCTCCAGCCCTGACCGAAGAGGGACGCAAGCTCGGTCTCGCCCCGGGCGAGGAGGTCGCGCACGAGGCGCACGCCCTCAGCCTCGAGCGCCGCCTCGGTCTTCGCCCCGATCCCGGGGAGCTTGCCGACGGGCAGGCCCTCGAGGAAGGCCGCCTCCCCTCCAGGGGGTACGACCACGAAGCCCCTCGGCTTCCTTAGCTTCGAGGCGATCTGGGCCACCAGCTTGTTGGAGGCGATGCCCATCGAGACCGGGATCCGGAGCTCGTCCCATATGCGCGACTGCAGGGAGCGGACGGCCCGCTCGACGGCGGACGCGTCCGCAAGGCGGCAGGGGGCGAGGTCCAGGTAGCCCTCGTC
>CAISPT010000110.1 GCA_903887455.1 uncultured Opitutaceae bacterium
GATGCGCTCGTCGCCGCCGCGCGCCTTCGCCGTCAGGAGGTCCACGGTGTTGCCGGGCACCCGGAGCATGTCGCCAAAGGAGCAGAGGATGGCACCGTGGACCGTGGCCACCTCGACGGCCTGGTCGATCAGCTCCGCGCTCGTCACGCACACCGGGCACCCCGGGCCGTGCACCAGGGTGATCCCCGGGGGCAGGAGGTCGTCGAGGCCGAACTTCACGATGGCATGGGTCTGTCCGCCGCAGATCTCCATGATGGTCCAGGGCCTGGTCGTCGCCCGCGCGACGGCGTCGGCGAGCTTCCGCACGAGGGCCGCGTCCCGGTACTCGTCGACGTACTTCATGGCGCGGCGAGCCCCTCCCCCTCGGTCCCCGCCGGTTCGAGCCCATCAAGCTCCCCCATCTGCCGAAGGTACTCGTAGGTCTGCTCGGCCTCCTTCTGGTCGACGACGCTGATGGCGACCCCAACGTGGACAAGCACGTAGTCGCCCAGGTTCGCCTCGGGCGCGCAGGTGAGGCTCACCTTCTTGATGACCCCGGCGAAGCTCACACGCGCGGTGCGCAGCAGCGGGTCGTCACCAAAGATTTCAATCACTTTACCGGGTACGGCGAGGCACATGGCTAGTTATGGGGTTTGGGTTGCGCTGCGGGGCCGCCGGCGTCGGCGGGCCCAAGGTCTGGCATCTCGACCGTTGTCAGGTTCCACAGGGCCGCCAGGCCCTGGCCTGCCGAGATCGCCCCGTCATTGGGCGGAAGTTCGACGGCGGCGAGGACCGTGAAGCCGGCCTCGTGGAGCGCCTCCTCGGCGAGCTCCAGGAGAAGGGCGTTCTGGAAGCATCCACCTGAAAGGACCACCGTCTTCCGAGCGGCGTGGCAGGCGACCTCGACGATCGCCCGGGCGAGGCCCCGGTGGTAGGCGGCGGCCATCCCGCGGGGGTCGGCGGCTCCCCGGGTCAGCAGGGCATCGATCGCAGGCCGCCAGTCGACCTCGAAGCGGGCGCCCCGGCTGAGACTGCGGACGTCAAACGGGAGTGCTGCCGAGCCCGGACCCACGCGCGCCGCGATCTCCACGGCGAGCGGCACCTGTCCCTCGAAGGAGTTCCTGCGGCCTTGCCCGAGGATGGCGCCGACGGCGTCGAAGAGTCGACCGGCGCTCGTGCAGAGCGGCGAATTGATGCCGGCCGCGAGCATCGTGTGGAGCGTGGCGTTCTCGGCCTCCGAGAAGGCAAGTCTTGCCGCAAGCCGCGACCCCGCATCCCCAGCCATGGCGACGGCACAGCGCCTGGCGTCCCGGACGGCCGCCTCGCCCCCCAGGAGCCTGAACGGCCGCAGGTGCGCGAAGCGTTCCGCCCGTCCCCCGTCCAGGGCGATGAACTCGCCGCCCCACACTGTGCCGTCCTCGCCGTAGCCCGTGCCGTCCCAGGCGACCCCGAGAACGTCGTCGGCCGGGTGGCCGTGCTCCAGGAGGACCGCAAGCACGTGGGCCAGGTGGTGTTGGACCGGAAGCCGTTCCAGACCCGAGGTGACGGCGTACCGGGTCGAGGAGTAGTCGGGGTGCTTGTCGCAGGCGACGGCGCCGAGCTCGGCGCCGGCGAGCTTTGTGAGCGTCGCGATGGTGCGGGTGAAGACGGAGCGGGTGGCGGCGCCCTCAAGGTCGCCGATGTGGGGGCTTACGACCAGGCGCTCCCCGAGTGCAACGGCCACCGTGTTCTTCATCTGTGCCCCGACGCAGAGGACGGGCCGAGGCAGTGCTCCCGGCAGGGAGAACGGGGCCGGCGCATAGCCGCGCGCCCTCCTAAGGACGATCGGCCGACCCGTGTCGGTGAAGCGGACAAGCGAGTCGTCGACCGGGCGCGCGATCGGGCGGTTGTGGCCGAGGAAAAGGTCGGCGATCCCCGAGAGGCGCGAGAGCGCCTCGGCGTCGTCCGTGCAGAGGGGCTCCTCCGAGAGGTTGGCGCTGGTCGCCACCAGGGGCCGGTCGACTAGCAGGGTGAGAAGCAGGTGGAGGGGGGTCGAGGGCAGGAGCGCCCCGACCCAAGGGTTTCCGGGTCCCACGCTGGCCGCCAACGCCGGCTGCGCCCGCTTGGAAAGGAGGACGATCGGGGCCCTCTGGGACGACAGGAGCTCCTCGGCGGCGGGCGTCGTGTGGGCCCAGAGACGGAGCATCTGCAGGTCGCGGAACATGACCGCCAGGGGCTTCTCCTCGCGGTGCTTGCGCTTCCTGAGCGTCGCCACGGCCTCCTCGTCAGAAGCAGATCGGAAGAGCACACGAGA
>CAISPT010000111.1 GCA_903887455.1 uncultured Opitutaceae bacterium
GCCCGTACGCGGACGAGGCCGGCACCACCAGCTTGCGCTTGCCCAGCGCGCGCATGCCCTGGATGCCCTCCTCGAAGCCCGGCAGCACCTCGTCGGTGTGGACGCCCGCCTCCAGGAAGACGGCGTCCCGGTCATTTGCGCGGGAGTAGACGAAGGGGAAGCGCTCGGGCGTGGTGAAGCTGCTGCTGCTGGGCATCACGTCCGGCGTGGCCAGGTACATCTTGAAGTAGAGCATGGCGCTGGGGCGGCGTGAGCGCGCGCGAACAGCAAACGGCGAGCGCGGAGGGGACGCACAACTCCTTCGGCTGCAGCTGCCGCCCCGTCATCACCTCCACGTCCAAGTACGCCACGCCGGAGGGGAGGACCGTGAAGCCGGTGTCGTGTATTCTGTGCACGTAGTCTGGGCGGGGCGTCGGCGGCTGCCCGAGCGGGGAACAATGGGCCGCACGCACCGTGCTCCGGCTTGAACGGGCTCAGCCGCGTCCACGGCATCTCGGTGAGCACGTCGGTGGAGCCCGGCGGCGGGACGAGCCAGATGATGAGGAAGGAGGTGCCCGCGGCGAGCGCGCACATCATCAGCAGGACGGCCACCGCGCTGGCCATGGCGCCCCTCAGGCCCAGCTGCACCGCGTCCACCTTGGCGTTCTTCGGGTCGTAGGCCTCGGCGGACAGCTCCCGCTCCGGCTCCTGTCCAGCAACATTGCGACGCATCTTTTTCCGGGTCGATAGTCTGGTGCTGAGAGGACGCTCTGAGCGAGCAGCGGAGGGACAGAGGGCACTGAGGGGACCACCTGGCGACTCGAACGCGTTCGATTCGCGCGCGCGTGCGTGAGAACGAAACGCTCAAACTCGAACCGCTCAACTTCAACGCTTCCGACCTCGCCACCGGCGCCCTGCCTCCCGTCTCCTTCCTCCAACCCCCCAGCGCCGCCCGCGTTACCATGGGCCGGCCTCAACGGCCCTCCGACGACACCCAGTCTCTCCAGAAGAAGATGGTCTCCAAACTTATGGCGATCAAGCAACACTTACTTCTGGCCAAACTGGACGAAGTCGGCAAGGCCCGCATCCTCTCTCTCGCCGCCCCCGGCTCCGCCGCCTACCGCACCTGCATGCCCTTCAGCCCCGCTACCACCATCCCTCCTCGCATCTTCGTCATCCTCACCCGCCTGGATCTCGGCCTCGCCCAGGATCTCCTGGCCGGCATCTCCACCTGCCCCATCCGGCGCTACGACAAAGTCACACACCTACGGACTGGCAACATCTGCGGCCTCCCTCTGGGCTTCGGCGCCTTTCACTTTCACATGTGCCTCAGCCTTCAGCCTCGTACTCACAACGTCGCCCTGGCTGCCCTTCGCAGGGTGGCTTTGATGAGCAAGCCCCTCCGCGTCTATAGGGAGGCCGAGACTGCGTCACTCATTGTTCCGCCGTCTGGCCCCCTCGCCAAAAGCTTCGAAGCCGACCTGGGTGTCGGAGGCGTCCCTTCCTCTCTCCAGACTCTCGTCATGGACGTGAAGGGGTGCTCCTCTATCTGCCCATCCTCCCTACTGTCCAAATCTTCCACCTCCACCACCCTGGGCACCGCCGACTACGAGGAGAGCCACTGGTGCAACGCCGTGCAGTACAGGCACATTCCGCAGTCGGGCGACGCTGATGTCATCTTCCGCCCCTTTGTGTTCGAGAAGCCGTACGCCGGTTTCGGCAAGATGGCAATCTCGTGCCTCAACGACCTGGCCGCTTCCTGGGTCAACGCCACCATGCCCAACGTGTCTGACGCTGCGCGCCACTCCGCCATCGCCCGCCGCTCCTCCCTCTACCTTACCATCATCTCCTGCTCCATCCGCCGCTCACTTGCCGTCGACATCCTCAACGCCGCCTCGTTTCACGACATGGACTCCACGGACAACTGGTTCAACGACTCGGGGGAGGCGCTCGACTCCGAGGTCACCGCCGTCGCCGCCACCTCCTTCCAACGCCGTGGCCACCTGGCCCGCCACGACGACTGATCGCCCGTCTCCATCCTCGCCCTTTTCTCGCTCATCGCCATGCTCCGTTTGCTCCCGCTCTCTCCAACCTTACCTCCCCCTCCTCCCAGCCCCTGGTTCTTACACGCCCGCCCCCTTTTCCAATAACCTGTTCTCGGTCAACCGCCGCCTCGTGTACCGGCGCCCCGCGACAATAACTCAGAAA
>CAISPT010000112.1 GCA_903887455.1 uncultured Opitutaceae bacterium
AACGCCGTGGGCGTCGACCCGAAGGAGTACCTGCCCGCCGCCAAGCTCGGCGTCACCAAGGTGAACATCGACACGGACGGCCGCCTGGTCTGGAGCCGCGTCCACCGCGAGTTCTTCCGCGACAAGCCGGCCGACTTCGACTTCCGCCCGCCGGGCAAGATCTTCATGGACGAGTACGCGAAGTTCATCGCGAGCCGCAACGTGCTCCTCGGCTCGGCCAACCAGCTGGCCGACCTGCGCAAGTCCCTCGGGAAGTAAGCGGTTTTCCCGACCTGTAGTTTCAAGGGCCGGCCGGCTTCACAGCCCGCCGGCCTTTTGCTTTTCGAGGACGTCGGCCTCCCGGCCGAGCGCCGGCCAGCCTCGTGCGGCGCGCTCAGGGCAGCCAGGGGAACTTGCGCGCGTCGGGACGGCGCTTCTCCCTCTGGGCAGAGTGGAACTCCTTCGCCTCGTCGCTCATGTAGTAAAGGAGCGTGGCGTTACCGGCCAGTTCCTGGATACCCGCCTGGCCGTCCAATTCCGCGTTGAACCCGCTCTTAAGGAGCCTGATCGCGAGCGGGCTCTTCTGCATGATCTCCGAGGCCCAGGCGACACCCTCCTTCTCGAGGTCGGCCACGGGAACGACCGTGTTCACAAGGCCCATGTCGAGCGCCTCGGCCGCGCTGTACTTCCGGCAGAGGTACCAGATCTCGCGGGCCTTCTTCTGGCCCACGACGCGGGCCAGGTAGCTGGCGCCGAATCCCCCGTCAAAGCTCCCCATCTGGGGGCCCACCTGCCCGAAGACCGCGTTGTCGGCCGCAATCGTGAGATCGCACACGACGTGGAGCACGTGTCCCCCGCCGATGGCGTAGCCCGCGACCAGCGCGATCACGACCTTAGGCATGGAGCGGATCAGCTTCTGGAGGTCGAGGACGTTTAGCCTCGGTACGCCGTCCCCGCCCATGTAGCCCGCGCTCCCGCGGACCGACTGGTCGCCGCCCGCGCAGAAGGCGTACTTGCCGTCCGTGTGGGGCCCGGCGCCGGTGAGGAGCACGACGCCGATCTTCGGGTCGTCCCTCGCATCCGAGAACGCGTCGATCATCTCGGTGATCGTCTCCGGGCGGAAGGCGTTCCGCTTGGCGGGCCTGTTGATCGTCACCTTGGCGATGCCGCCCGCCTTCTCGTAGGTGATGTCGGTGTAGGTCTTGGCTGTATTCCAGGGGGTGGCCATGGGAGGGTACTGTTGGCTCAGATCGAGGCGGAGGCAAACGCCTCCTTGCGCCAGGCGGCGTCTGCCTTCCGATCGGTGGCGATCTCCAGGACGCGCATCCCGCGCTCGGGTAGCGTGGAGATGAGCGCCTCAAACTGCGCCCAGTTGGCCACGGAAATGTGCTCCACGCCGTGGGCGGCGCACAGCGTCGAAAAATTGACGGCCTGGGGCGTGGCGAAGAACTCCTCGAAAATCCCCTCGTACTGGGCGACCGGCAGGTGCTCGAAGATCCCCCCTCCCCTGTTGTTGATGAGGACAACGGTGAGGCTCCCCTTGAGCTTCCCTGAGACGAGGAGTCCGTTCGAGTCGTGGAGGAAGGCCAGATCACCGGTCAAGAGCACCGACGGGCGGCCGTCATGGGCGACACCGAGCGCCGTGGAGAGCGTCCCGTCGATCCCGTTGGCGCCGCGGTTAAAGAGCACCCGCAGGCCCCGGTCGTTTCCGGGCCAGACAAACTCCATGTCGCGGATCGGCATGCTGTTGGCGACCGAGACCGGCGTCCCGGCCGGTAGCTTGAGTCCTAGGAGCCAGGCGGCCTTGGGCTCCACCAGGCGCTGCTCGGCCTCCAGGCGCGCGTCCAGGGCCTTGAGCACCCGGGACTCGTGGAGCGCCCAGAGCCGCTGGTAGCCGTTCGGGGCCTCCGTGGCGGGAAGCCCCCGGGCCAGGGTCTCAAGCGGCACCACGATCCGGCGGGTGCGCCCGTGGAGGGCGTCCCGGTTGTCCGGCCGGTCTGTCACAAAGAAGACGGGGGCCTCGCTCGACTCGATCAGCGAGCGGAGCAGCTTGCTGGTCGGCCACTCGCCCAGGCACAGGACAAACTCCGGCGAAAGCGACTCGGCTGCCCTCGGCGAGCGCAGGATCGCGTCGTAGCGGGTGACCAGGTGCGGGATCCCCCCGTGGTTGCGCGCCGGCGAAAGGCCGTCGGCCAGGACCGGCCAGCCGAGCTTCCTTGAGATCTCGGCCACGGAGGCGGCATGGGCCGCCGGGTCCGAGGCGAGGACGGGGCCTGCGACAATCAACCCGTGGACCTGCTGCGGGAACAGCGGGATCTCGGAGACGGCAAGCACCGGCAGCGGGGCCTGCACGTGGTCGAAGAACTTCTCCCAGTCGACCTGGCTTGCGAAGGCGTCGGCGAGGCCGCCGTCGTCCGACGGGACGAGCGGGTCTCGGAAGGGGGCGTTCAGGTGCACGGGTCCCCGGAACGGCGCCAGCGTCCGCTCCACGCTGTGGGCCACGGTCTGGCGCAGGTACCGCAGGAGAGGGAGCTTAAGCTCCGGGACCGCCAGCTCGTGGGAGAAGCCGACGAAGGAGCCGAAGAGCCCCTGCTGGTCGATCGTCTGCCCGGAGGCGCTCGCCCGCATCTCCGGCGGCCGGTCGGCCGTGATCACAATCAACGGGATGCCGGCCTCGTGGGCCTCGATGACGGCGGGAAAATAGTGGGCGCCCGCCGAGCCGCTCGTGCACAGGAGCGCCACCGGGCGGAGGTCCCGCTTGGCGAGCCCCAGGGCGAAGAACGAGGCCGATCGCTCGTCCAGGACCGGCACCGCCTCGAGGCCCGGGTGGCGCGCGAAGGCGAAGGCGAGCGGCGTCGAGCGCGAGCCGGGCGAGACGACGACCGTCCCGACGCCCGAGCGCACGAGCGTCTCGGCGACCACGCTGCCCCAGAGGGCGTTCACGTTGCGGAAGTCGAGGGAGGGGGGATGCATGGGGGGATTACGCTAGTTGCCGAGGAGGGCGTCCTGCATGGCGCGGAACTTGAGCTCCGTCTCCGAGAACTCCTTCTCGATCGTCGAACCCTCGACGATGCCGCTTCCCGCGTACATGCGGGCCACCGGACCGGAGACGAGCGCCGAGCGGAGCGCCACGATGAACTCCCCTCCCCCGCGGGAGTCGATCCAGCCGATTGCCCCGCCGTAGAGTCCCCGCGGGAAGGCCTCGAGCCTGGAGATCAATGGGACGGCGCGCTCGCGCGGGGTCCCGCCGACGGCCGGCGTCGGGTGGAGCCGGCCCAGCATGTCGAGCAGGCGGACCCCCTTCGGGAGCCTAGCCTCGACCGGCGTGTGCAGGTGCTGGATGTTGGAGAGGCGCTTAAGGCCCGGTCGGACCGAGTAGCGCAGGTCGAGCCCCAAGGGCGAGAGCCTGCGCACGATCGAGTCGAGGACGATCCGCTGCTCGCGCAGGTCCTTCTCGTTGGAGAGGAGCCGGTTTCCAAGGGCCGCGTCCTCGCTGGCCGTCGAGCCCCGCTCGGCCGATCCGGCGAGAGCCTCGGTCGTAACGACCGAGTCCTCGACCCGCAGGAGGCGCTCGGGGCTTGCGCCGATGAAGCTCTGGCCCAGGCCGTTCGCCAGCGAGAAGGCGTTGCAGTCGGGGAAGCGCTGGCGGAGGCCGTTCAGGATCTGGAGGGGATGGAGGGGGGCCGGCGAGCGCACGTCCTTCGCGCGGGCGATCACGATCTTCTCGATCTCGCCGTGGGAGATCCGCTCGGCGGCCTCGCTGAGCGCCGTGGCGTAGCTGTTGCGCCCGCCGACGTCCGTGATCGAGGTCGCGTCCCTCGGGTGCTGCTCCGGGAGCCCCGGCGCCGAGAACTCGAAGGAGCGGAACTTGGCGTGCGCCCTCCAGACCCGGGCGGCGATCGGCTCGATCACCGAGTCGGGCTGGACCAGCAGGTTGGCGACGGCGGTCGTGTGGCCGTCCTTGCGGGCCACCTGCCAGCGGGGGACAAAGACGCGCGCCGCCTCGAAGGGCGCGTCCTCCTCGAGCGTGTCGAGGAAGGAGAAGGCGGCAAAGAAGTGCGGCCCGCCAAAGGGGACGTCCTGGTCGCCGACGGCAATCGTGTCGCCGAGCACCCGGTCGATGTAGCCCTGGCAGTCGTCGAAGCGCCCGGGCCCCGAGGAGGTGAAGGAGAGCACCGACTCGGCGCCCGCGATCGCCCAGCCTTCGGCGGGGCGCTCGGCGTAGAAGTGCCGCTCGCCCGGCTCAAAGATCGACTCGAGGACAGCCAGGGGATCCAGGCTCTCGACCTGGATCGTGATGCTCACGAGCTTCGGGCGCCCGGTCTCCGTCGCCTGGTCCCTGCACTCCGTCAAGAACCCGCTGAGCGCCTCGGGCGACAGGTTCGCGGAGGGATCTAGCGGGAGGACGGTCACGGGGCCTTTGCCGGGGGCGCGGGCCTCGGGAAGAGGACCAGGCTCTCCGCGACCTTCGAACCGGCGAGGCGGCCGTCCCAGGCAAGCTCCTGCGACCAGGTCCCGCTCGGCGTGTAGCCGAGGACCTGGTTAATCTTGTCGGTGGCTCCGGGCATCACGGGCCTAAGCGCCACCGAGGCGAGGCGGAGCGCCTCGGCGATCGTCGCGAGCGACGTCGCCAGAAGCGCCTTGTCCGCGGGCTCAGCCGACTTCCCTAGCTTCCAGGGCGCCCGCTTCTCGATGTAGGCGTTGATCGAGCGGATGAA
>CAISPT010000113.1 GCA_903887455.1 uncultured Opitutaceae bacterium
GGCGATCACAAGGTCCACGGGTCCGTGCTTTTCCAGGAGATCAAGCGCCTCCGTCCCTCCGGCTGCGGCGTACACCAGGTAGCCCTGCTTCTCCAGGAGCCTCTTCGCTGTCAGGCGCACCCCGTCCTCGTCATCCACGATCAGCAGCCGCCCCTTCTCCCGCTTTGAAGGCGTGGACCCAGTCCTGGCCCCGTCGCCAACAGGTTCGCCGCCTGCCGCATCGACCACCGCGAAGAAGATGCGGAACTTCGAGCCCACCCCGACTTCGCTTTCCAGGGCAAGGCTTCCCCTGTTCTGGACCACGATTCCCTGCACCGCCGCGAGGCCCAGGCCCGTTCCTTTTCCCCTCTGCTTTGTCGTGAAGAAGGGCTCAAAGATACGGGAGCGCAGCTCCGGCTCGATTCCCGTCCCGGTGTCCGCGATCTCCAGGAGCGCCTGGCGCGACTCGACGAGGCGCGAGCCGAGCCTGTGGGCCTCCTCGGAGTTCACCGCCCTGACAGATATCCGCACCTCGCCGCCATTCGGCATGGCGTCGCGCGCATTGGCCACGAGGTTCAGGACGACCTGCTCGACCTGCGCCGGGTCGGCCTCGATCATGAGGGGTGACGACGGGCCAATGTTCAGGCGGTGCTCGCTGCCCATCAGCCGCCCGGCCAGCAGGGACACCCCGGACACGGTCTTCGCGAGATCGATGTTGCCCGCCTTGTGGGTGTCTCGCCTTGCGAAGGCGAGCAGCTGCCGCGTCAGGTTTGTCCCCCTCCTCTGCGCTGAGAGGATCACCTGGGCCGACTCCCTCGACTCTTGGTCGCCCGACATCGTGATCATCTCGGCGCTCCCGCCGATCGCCGTCAGCAGGTTGTTGAAGTCGTGCGCGATGCCCCCCGCCAGCTGTCCGACGGCCTCGAGGCGCTGCGCGTGGCCGAGGTGGAGCTCGATCAATTTTCGGTGGGTGATGTCCCGAAGGAGCACGAGCGTGGGCGCGTCGGGCACGTCGACCGCCTTGGCGGTGAGCTCAAGGTAGGTGGGGGCGCCCGATGGGCCCGACACGGTGATCTCGATCGTCGGCCTGTGGGCGAGTGTGTGCGCCAGTTCGAAGGGCGAGTTCGACCCGAAGCTTCGGGCGACATCCCGGAAAACGCGGCCGACGAGGCTTTTCTTGTCGAGGCCCAGCATGTGCGCCGCGGCGTCGTTCGACTCGATTATACTTCCGGCAGCATCCAAGCCGAGGAGACCTTCGGGAAGCTGCTCAAAAAGCCCCATGTAGCGAATGCGGTCGCGCTCCGAGCGCGCGAGAACCGAGGAGAAACTCCGCAGGGCGGCCCTGGACATGACCGCGGTGCCGATGCTGCAGACGGACATCGCGAATACGAAGAACCCCTCCTTGCCGTGGTCGTGGCCGAGCCTCTCGAGCGTGGCGCCCCCCAGGAAACCGGCGGCGGCGGCGCCGAAAACGCTCGCAGCCGCGGCCACCATGGCCCCTGGCGCCCCGAGGAGTAGGCCGGAGGCGAACACCAAGACAGGGAACACGATCATCGAGCCATCGACAAAGCCGCCGACGTTTAGGACCGTGATGATCAGCTCCAGCCACACGGTAAATAGCACCATCACGGCGGCCGCCTGCGGGTTGCTCCGCACGATCAAAAGGCAGAGGTAGGAGACCACCGCCGTGTAAATCGGATAGCGTTCCGCGTAGAGGCTCTGCCCGTGCGCAAAGCCGTAGATGCAGGTGGCTGAATAGCCGATGGCGGCGACCCACAGGCCGTGGGTGATCCAGGTCTGCCGGGTCTGCGAAGCCAACTGGCGTGCCTCGGGGATGCGGGAGGCGTCCCGGACGGTCGGATTGGA
>CAISPT010000114.1 GCA_903887455.1 uncultured Opitutaceae bacterium
CCCTCAAGAACCTCGACAAGATTTCCCTTCACCCCCTCGACAGGGCCCAGGTGCCAGGCGGCCCCATCTCTCCCAACATCCCCGGCATCCTCAGGACCAGCATCGGCCTCGGCATCCTGGCCTTCCTCGGGATTGCGATAAGCCTCGGTTTCATCGACGACCGCATCAAGAGCGCCTGGGACGTCGAGTCCTTCATCGGCGTCCACCTGCTCGGCATCATCCCGCAGCTCTCGACGATCGCCGACGACGAGAAAATCGGGCTCTCCGAGACGAGCCCGGGCAACGAGTCGGGCAACGAGGCTTTCCTGAGCCTGTACAGCTCGGTGAAGATCCAGTCGAAGCTCGACTTCCCGAAATCGATCCTGGTGACCAGCACAATCCCGGGCGAGGGCAAGACCCTGATCTCCTGCAACCTCGCGACGTGCTTCGCCCGCCACGGCAAGCGGACGCTGCTGATGGACTGCGACCTGCGCCGCCCGATGCTCCACCGGCACTTCCGGCAGCAGAACACCACGGGCATCATCTCGTGGTTCGAGCACGGCGCCCACCTGGAGGGCGACATCCTGACGAACGCGGAGCTCGGCATCGTGAAACTCGGCGAGAACTTCTGGCTCCTCACCTCCGGCGGCCGGTCGAAGAGCCCTACGGAACTCCTGGAGAACCCGGTCTTCGCGCAGCTGATCGAGCGCATGAAGAAGCACTTTGACCTCGTGGTGGTGGACTCGCCGCCGATGGGCGCAGTCACGGACGCGACCCTGATCGCCGAGCGCACGGACGAGGTCGTCTACGTCTGCCGCTTCAACCGAGCCTACCGCAAGCACATCAAGCTCTACATCAAGGCGCTCCGCGAGGGAAAGAATGAGATCCTCGGCATCGTCCTGAACGGCCTCTCCCCGCGGCGGATCGAGTACTATTCCAACTACCGCTACTACAGGAGCTACAAAAAATACTACGGAGCCCAGACGTAGGGCGCCCCGCCTGTGTCGCCCAAACCCTCAGCGTTTCTCCCGGACTCCTTCGACCCCAAGCTTCCGGTCGCCCTGATTGCGGGTCAGGGGGCCTATCCCCAGCTGGTGGCGCGCTCGGCCCGCGGGTTAGGGATCGCACTCCGGCTGATCGCCTTTGAGGGTGAGACTGCGCCCGAGCTGGTAGAGTCCTTCCCCGAGAGCGACCGCCACACGGTCCACGTGGGCCAGGTCGGCAAGACCCTGAAGCTCCTCGAGAAATTCGGCGCCGGGTACGCGCTCATGGCCGGGCAGGTGACCCCGAGGCGGCTTTTCGATGGGCTAAGGCCCGACCTGAAGGCCGCCCAGATCCTCCTCTCCCTCAAGCGCCGCAATGCCGAGACCATCTTCGGCGCCGTGGCCAAGGAGATCGAGGCCCTGGGGATACAGCTGCTCGACGCGCGCTCCTTCCTCGACGACCAGCTCGCGGAGCCCGGATGCATGACGGGAGGGAAGTTCCCGATCGATGCCGAGTACCTGGAGCACGGCATCCACATCGCCAAGGAGAGCGCCCGGCTCGATATCGGGCAGGGCTGCGTCGTGCGCAAGGGCACGGTCCTCGCTGTCGAGGCGTTCGAGGGCACAGACGAGATGCTCAGGAGGGCCGGCGGCCTCAAGGCCGATGAGGCGCTCTTCGTGAAGACCGTGAAGGCGCGCCAGGACTTCCGCTTTGACGTCCCCTGTTTCGGCATGCGGACCCTGGAGACCATGCACGGTGCAGGGCTTCGCGCCGCCGCGCTCGAGGCTCAAAAGGTCCTGATCCTGGACAAGGCCTCGGTGCTCGAGAAGGCCCGGTCCTTGAAGATTTCGATCCTCGGCTACTAGGCGCGCCGCTTCACCGCCGGGGCTGACGCCTTGCGTGAGGACTGGATCCTCGGCGGGCAGCTCGCTCCGTCGAACCAGGTTCCCTCCACAAAGGTCGTGGTCGGTATTTCGGGGAGCCCGAACCGGTTGTGCTGCAGCTGAGCCGCGAGGATCTCGACCGCCACGCCGCCTACCGTCTCGTGATTCTGCCTGACACCGGCCGTTAAGCCGTCGAACTGCTCAAGGAAGACATCCACGAACGCCACGTCGCGCGGCACCCTGACACCCATCGCCTTGAGCTGCGGGAGGACGAAGGAGCCCTTGCTGATGATGACGTCTGGCCTGTTCTGCTCGAACCACTGCGTGAACGCCTTTGGATCGACGGCAACGGGGGCGTCGCTCTCGTTGAACCACGCTTCTATCGGTTCCAGGTCAGGGAAGATGTAGGCCGGTAGCCGTTCGGAGGCTGCCAGGTGCTGCTGCTCGCACAGGAAGCCCGCCGTCCAGAGGTGGTCAACGCCGTGATCCCAGCCCCGGTGCATCACGAATCCGATCCGGCGGTAGCCCGCACGGAGCACCTTCTGCATCGCGACCCTCACGATGTCGCACTGGTTGTTGGTGACGTTCAAGAGAACCGGCTTGTGCGGGAAATAGTCGATTTTCACCCCGCAGAATTTGGACCAGTCGAACTCGAGGTCATCCCCCATCTCGCGGCCGTGCGAGGCAATGATAAGGCCCGTCACGCCCCGCGAATACAGCATCGCGCTCAGCCTGGACTGCGTAAGGCCCGGCTCTTTCATCCAAAAATGCTCCAGCATGAAGCCCAGCTGGTCGGCCATCTTGCTGGCGCCGGCATAGAAGTCGGGGTGCGCCGTCGCGTTCTTCCAGCCCCACTTGGAAGACCAGTTCGTGATGTAGGCAAGGGTCGGCGTGTGGCGCTTGGCGATCACCTTGCCCCTGTACGAGGCGAGCGCGTGCAGCAGCGGGTCGGGCCGGTAGCCCATTTCCTTGGCAAGCTCCCTTATCCTCGACCGCGTCTCCTCAGGGATCCTCGGGTGGTTTCGCATGGCCAGCGACACCGTGGTGACGTGCACGCCCGCGCGCTTGGCCACATCTACCATTGTCACACGCAAGTCACTCATGACGGTTGTCGGTTAGGGAGCCTGAACTCTGTTCGTTAGGCAACACCCGCGTTTGGGTTAGGGCGCGCAAGGTCGTCCGCAAAAACAAAAAAGTCCGGTGGCTTTCGCCACCGGACTTGAATCTTGGGGGGTTAACCGGAGGGTTGCCCCTCCGTGTAACCCGGAGCCTTAGAAGTCGAACGAGTTCTCGAGGGTCCAACCCATGCCCTGCTGGATGCGGGCGAGGGCCAGGCTGCCATCCGGCTCGTAGGAGGCCGGGGTCAGATGATCCTTCTCGCCGACGCTCCGCAGGTTGAGCTGCACGCGCCAGTTCACGTTCTTGTACACCTTGCGGCTGTAGCCGACCCACGCATCCACATGCGTGTCATTCGGGCCCTTCTCGGGGGCGTTGACGTCAAGACCGCCCTCGGTGACCGCGAGTACGTTGGCGTAGTTCGGGTCGGTCGAGTTGACGTTCTTGAAGTTCGGGTTGTAGCGGTACCCGAGGATGCGGGAGGCCTCCACGCGGAGGGCGCCACCGACGAACACACCCTTGATCGGACCGCGATCGAACGAGTAGTTCGTGATCAGGTTCAACCTCCAGGGTGAGACCTCGGGGGCTTCCTTGCCCTGGTCGTTGAGCTCAACCGTCCAGGGGGCGACGATCGAGGAGTTCCAGTCCGCTCCGAGCGTTCCGCAACCGTTACACCACATGCGGATCGCACCACCGGGACCGTTCATGAAGCCCGTCATCTTGGAGATGAAGGCCTGCGAGGCCGGATCGATGTTGGCGTGCGTCGCATTCACATGCGAGTAGTTCATCGTCACGTTCCAGTTGCGCGTCAGCTGGGTCGTGAGCTCGACCTCAACACCCTTGGAGATGTTGTCGACCGTGGTGATGTGGTCGCCGAAGTTCGAACCGCCGCCAACGTTCGGGGCGGTCAGATCGTTGTAGCCGTTCAGGAAGGCCGTCGAGAGCTGGCCGCTCGACTTGGCGAGCGACGGATGGATGGCCGGCGTCACACCGTAGCTTCCGAAGTAGGCATCGGGGAGCGGGATGTTCAGCCAGGCATTGACGATCTGCGACGAGTAGGCGTTGGTCGCGACGTACTGGGCGCTGCCCGTGGCGTAGCCGGAACCGTTGCCGTAATCCCAGTAGTTCGTGTTGGGCGTCTTGCCTTCCAGACCGTCCTGGAGGGCCGCTGCCCAGCCGTAACCCCAGACCACACCGTCAGCCAGGAAGTAGCCGTTCGAGCCGAGGCCGGCGATCGAATTGCCGTTCGTCCCAGCGAGGTTGGCGTTCTTCACCGTCGTCTTGAACCAGTCGACCTTGAGCGAAACCTTGTCGTTCAGGGCGGTCGTCGTGAACCCGTACTCCGAGGTGTTACCCTGGGCGCTCGGGATCGGCAGACCCGCGAGGCTCAGGCGAGCCGCGTCAGGCTTGAAGTTCGAGGACTTGTTGAAGAACACGCTCAGCGTCATGTCGCCGGGGAGCTTCCCCATGATCGACTTCGGCACGTGGTAGACTCCGCCCCAGGTCTTGCTGACGCCCTGGGCGTCCGTGCGGGAGGCAAGGTTCTCGGGGTAGTCCAGGCTCGTGATGCCGGTCGTCGGGTTCGTGACCGCGTTCGTCTGGTAGTCGGTGACCTTGTCCTTGCGCCAGCCGAGCGACGGGACCAGATCGCCACCGAGGAAGTAGCCCTGCCAGGTGATGCCTTGGGACTCGTCCTGGTAGCGGCTCTTGTTGCCCGAGGTGACGAGCGCGGAGCGATCGTTCGGGTCGGCCCAGCTCATGTAGCCGATCGACTCGTTCGTCCAGCCCACATAATTGGCCGGGTTCTCGTACTGGATGCTGTTCGTCGTCACCGCGCCGTTCACCGTGCTCGTGTACGAGTACGGGGCGGTCGGGTTAACGTAGCCCGGGGTGTTCGGGTCCGTCGGCTTGTTCCACTTTGAACAGAAGTTCAGCGTGCTCTCCGTCTTCGGAGGAGCTATCACGTAGTTGATGCTGTTCAGGTTCAGGCCGTGCGCGGAGGAGTAACCCTGCATCGCGGGCCCGAGGTAAGCGCGCCACTCGAAGCTTCCCGTCGATCCAACAGCGTTGACGATGTTGGCCGTCGGCAGGTTGTTGGTGGCCAGGTAATCCGGGGTCGTCGCGTATTCGCCGAACTGGAAGTACTCGTTGCGAACCGTCGTCTTCTCGTAGAGACCCGTGAAGATGCTCTTGCCGAGGACGTTCGTGAGGGTCGAGTTGCCGAAGAAGTCCGAAGCGCGCAGCTCCAGGGTCGGCGTCAGGCGCCAGGTCTGGCGCTGCGTCGTCGACTGGTAGTTGTTGTCCTCACCGCCAGAGGCAGCCTGGGCAACTTCCGGGCGACCGGCGTTCGGGTTGATCGTGCCGTCCGCATAGGTGGCGTTCACGTCAACGTTGATCGCGTAGTTCTGGCCTTCGAGCCAGGGCTCTGCGCCCTCCGTGTACTTCTGCTGGTCGTACGCGATCTCAAAGCCGAGACGGTCGTCGAAGAACGTCTGGTCAAGAGCGAGATTGAACGCGCTCCAGTTCTTCCACTCGTGCTTGTTCGGGCCGTCGAGCAGCTTCTTGTAGAAGTTGAAGATCGTCGGATCCGTGATGACCCGGTCCGTGTAGTAGACGCCGCCAGGGATCTGGTTGGTCGGTACGCGGTAGTTGGCGGGAACACCGTTGCCGGGCGTCGTGCCCTGCGTGCCGAAGAAGCTCGTCATGCCGCTCGTCGCGGGGATGCCGTCCGGACGGAAGGCGCTCAGGCCACCGATGGACGAGCCGCCCTGGCCGTAGGCGCCGGCGACCAAGCCCTGGTTGGCCTCTGCCGTGATGACCTTGATCGGCGTGCCCGAGGGGGCAATCGCGTTGGCGATGTTGTTCTGCGAGACCGGCGTGGCCTCGTAGTAGTTCACAACGTCCGCCCAGTACGAGCGACCCTCGGCGTTGCCACCGAGTCCGCTGAAGTAGGCCTGGTCGAGCGGGCCACCGTTGGCGCCGGGCAGCGGGGGTCCGCCGGCCGGATTGAAGTTCGTCAGGCTGAACTGGTTCACAATGACCTTCTGGTAGCCGGGGTTCGTGACCCCGCCAAAGGTGATCGTGTTCGCGAACCAGGGCGTGATCTGGTCCTCAGGGGGCAGCGAGCGCGGATTGTCAGAGGTCTGCTTGCCGTACTCGTAGTTGCCGCGGATGCTCGTGTGGCTGTCCTTGCCAAACAGCTTCGGGTCAAACCGGAACGCACCGTAGTAGCGCGTCGTGTTGTTGAACGCGTCGCTCTGCTCGTACTTCTCGTCGTCCTTCAACGCCGACAGGCGGATCGCCAGTACCCCAGGGATGATCTCCTGGTTCAGCGATGCCGAGTTGCGCAGCGAGCCGTACTCGTCGAACCGATTCGTAATGTTGTACGAATTCGAGAAGGACGCACCGTTCGTGCTCACATTGATGATACCGGCCGGGCTGCCCGTACCGAAGAGGATCGAGTTCGGCCCACGCTGGAGGTCGACGCGGCCCACGTTGAACGAATCCCACGGAATGTCCGAGAGGAAGTAGTCGCGGGTGTTGTCGGCCGAATCCAGACCGCGAACGCGGGTCGAGGCGGAAACCGTGTTTTCCTGGGCCACCGCCTGTCCGGCCGCGCCGGAGAAGTTACCGCGGATACCCGCGACTTCCGTGCTGGGGGTGTAGACCAGGAGGTCAGAGGCGTTCTTCGCGCCGGTGTCCTGCAGGAACTGCGCCGTCACGACCGTGATGGCCGAGGCAACGTCCTTCAGGTCGGTGCGGACGCGGGTGCCGGCCAACGTGCTGTTGGCGCGGTAGCTTCCCTTGTCTTCAGCCGCATCAACGACGAAGGGGGAAAGCACTGTGGGCTCTTCCTGATCGGAAGGCGCCGCAGCGACTGAGGGCTGGGCAGGAGCGGCCTGAGCGACCGCGATTCGAGGAACTACTGCAAGACCAAGCGCCGACGTGACCGTGAGGGCACGCAGCAGCGCTAGTGTACGATTAGCAGGCATGGTTTGGTGTTTTGGACTTAGGGATAACAAGACAAAGCGAGACAGCTCCGCAGGGAAACCTAGACAAATCGGGGTGGAGCGCAGGAAACGAGGGGCAGGGTAAAGAAGCAGGATTTAGGTACTTGAGTAGCAGGTCTTATCAAAGTTGTGTTTTGCGCTTTCATTAGACTAAAGGGCGCCGGAGGCATCCCCCGCGCATCCCGATCGAGGGCCTTGCCAGCCCATTTCCACCCCGAAAGAGCCTCGGGCACGCGATTGGGCCTCTTGCGCTTTGCGCCTCGCGGCACCAAGCTCGCCCTTCTCCCTACCCTCCCAGACTAACCAACCCATGCAAAACGACGTCGTCGCAGTTATAGTGAAGGGCGTGGTCCCCACGCCCAACGGCTGCGCCGTGTTCCTTGGCAACGAGGAGAAGACCTTTGTGATCTACGTGGACCACTTCGTCGGAAACGCGATCCAGATGACGATGGACGGGGTGAAGAAGGACCGGCCCCTCACCCACGACCTGATCGGGAGCATCCTCATCGGGCTTGGGACGCGCCTGGAACGGATCGTGATCAACGACGCCAGGGACCAGACGTTCTTCGCCCGTGTGCTGCTCACCATGGAAAACGAGCTGGGCACCAAGATCGTCGAGATCGACGCCCGCCCGAGCGACTCCATCGTCCTCGCGCTCCAATTGAAGCGTCCCATCTACGTGGCCAGGGCCGTTTTCGATGCGGTCGACGACCGCACGGAGATCCTGGAGCAGTGGCGCAAGCAGCAGGACGACCCCGAAGCCGAGGCCCCCTGAGCCGTGCCACCCGGCCTCCCCCCAGCCATCGTCGAGGGCCAGCCCCTCACCGCCCTCGCGCCCATGCAGGACGTGACCGACCTGGCGTTCATGCGCGTGGTCGGCCACTACGGGGCACCAGACTACTTCTTCACCGAGTTTTTTCGGGTCCACGCGCAGTCCAGGCCCGAGAAGCACATCCTGCGGAGCATCGACGAGAACCTCACGGGAAGGCCCGTGTTCGCCCAGCTGATCGGCGAGGACATCGCCCACATGGTGCGGACCGCAGAGGCCCTCGCGCGGCACCCGATCGCCGGAATCGACATCAACCTGGGCTGTCCCGCCCCTAAGATCTACAAGAAGAACGTCGGAGGCGGACTGCTGCGCGACCCCGAGCGCGTGGGGGCCATTCTCGCCACCCTCCGGGCGGCCGTGCCGGGCCTGCTCACGGTGAAGATGCGCATCGGCTTCGAAGACACCTCGAACCTCGACCGCATCGTCGACCTGGTGAACGAGCACAGGATAGACCTGCTGACCGTGCACGGGCGAACGGTGCGCGAGATGTACCGGAGCGAGGTGCACTACGACCAGATAGCTCGGGCTGCGGCGCGGGCGCGCTGCCCTGTGCTCGCCAACGGGAACGTGACCTCCGCGCTCCGGGCCCGGGAGATCGTCTCCCAGACCGGCTCGCGTGGCGTGATGATCGGGCGCCACGCGATCCGTAACCCCTGGATCTTCGCGCAGTGCCGCGAGGCCTTTGCAGGGCTCCCGCCCTCCGCGGTGACGCTTGGCGATGTCCGCGGCTACGTGGACCGCCTCTACCGGGAGACCCGCGACCCCGAGGTCCCCGAGAGGGCCCACGTGAACAAAATGAAGAAGTACCTGAACTTCGTGGGCCAGGGGGTCGACCCCAGGGGCGACTTCCTGCACGATATGAGACGGGCGGAATCAGAGGCGCAGCTATTCGGGATCTGCGACCGCCACCTGCTGGCCGACGCGGGACTCCCCTTCTCGCTCGAGCCCTACCCCGGCGTCATCGCAAGGCCCAACTGCGAGACCCCGTCCGAAACCGCCGACGGCTGCTCGCTGGAGACCGTGAGCGCCTAGCGCCCCTTTCTACTCGAGGCCAAGCGACTTCCGTCCCGCCTCCGATATCATCCTAGGGTTCCAAATCGGATCCCAAACGATATGGACCCGGGCGGACTCCACGCTCGGCAGCGAGGCGATCTTCTGGCGCGCGTCCTCGGCGATCACTGGGCCCATGCCGCACCCGGGGGCCGTGAGGGTCATCTTCACCTCGACCGCGTTTCCGCCGGCCGGCGTCCGCTCGACCGCCAGGTCGTAGATGAGGCCCAGGTCGACGATATTGACAGGAATCTCAGGGTCGAAGCACGTCTTCAGCGCGGCCCAGACCGCCTGCTCGCTGAACTCTCCGGTGTGGCCGACGCCATGGTCGGAGACCTGCAGGCCCTCAATCTGCGCCGCATGCTCCCGGGCTATCCGGAAGAGGCCGCGCTCCGTGCGCACGGTGACGTTTCCACCCAGCGTCTGGACCACATCGACACGGCTGCCCGAGGGCAGCGTGGCGGGGACTCCCGCGGGGATCTCGGTCGCAGGGCAATCGGCTAGAAGGGTGTGGGGCATAAGTTGGAGGCTCCTAGTGGATCACCAGGTCCGCGGGCATCCTCGCATAGACGCCCTTCGGGTCGTTGAGGGACCTAAGCCATGCAAACTCGCTCTCGATCCGGTCCTTGATCTCGCCCACCAGCCCCGTCGAATGCAGGTGGAGGCCCTCGGGGGCAATTCGGCCGAGCATCTGGGCGACGGCCTCGGAGAGGTTACGCGACCTCGGGTACTCGGTCACCCGGAAATGCTCCCCGAGCGCGGCCTCGCGG
>CAISPT010000115.1 GCA_903887455.1 uncultured Opitutaceae bacterium
AGGCTGTGAAGCCGAGGATCGTGGCCGAAAGCACCATGAGGACCATCATGACGAGCTTCACGTCGTAGGCCTCGATCTTCTTGCCCGCGTACTCGGGGGTCCGGCCGACCATGAGCCCGGCTATGAAAACGGCCAGCACCACGAAGATCAGCATGCCGTAGAGACCGGCGCCGACGCCGCCGAAGATGACTTCACCGGTCTCGATGTTGAAAAGGGGGACAAGACCTCCAAGCGGGGTGAAGGAGTCGTGCATGGAATTCACGGCGCCGCAGGAGGCGTCGGTCGTGATTGTCGCGAAGAGTGCAGAATTAAGGATCCCGAATCTCACCTCCTTGCCCTCCATGTTGCCGCCGGCCGGGTTTACTCCGAGTGCCTGGTGGACGGGATTGCCGCTCGCCTCCGCTTTCCAGCAGACGAGGACGCCCACCAGAAACATGGCGAACATCGCACCCCAAACGGCCCAACCGTGGCGGGCATTCTTAAGCATCCTTCCCAGGTAGTAGGTGAGGGCGCTCGGGATCGCGAAAATCGAGAGCATCTGCAGGAAGTTAGAAAGAGGCGTCGGGTTCTCGAACGGATGTGAGGCGTTCGCGTTCACGTAGCCGCCGCCGTTTGTCCCGAGCATCTTGATCGCTATCTGGGAGGCCACGGGTCCCTGGACAATTGTCTGGGTGTCGACCGATTGGTCCACCATCACCTGGGTCTTGCCGTCGGCGGCGAGGACGGGCTTTCCGGCCGTGTCCACCTTGGGAACCTGGATCGTGTAGGGCTCATAGGTCTTAGCCACCGTATAGGGCTTGAAATTCTGGATGATGCCCTGGGAGACCAGGAATAGGGCGAAGACAAAGGAGACGGGCAGGAGCAGGTAGTAGGTGACCCTTACCGTATCGACCCAGAAATTTCCTATTGTCGAAACCGACTGCCGGGCGATCCCTCGAACCAGTGCGGCGGCGATCGCGATACCGGCGGCAGCCGATGTAAAGTTGTGGATCGTGAGGGCCACCATCTGCGAGAAGTAGGACATCGTCGACTCGCCGCCGTAGCTCTGCCAGTTGGTGTTCGTTGTGAAACTGGCCGCCGTGTTGAAGGCCAGGTGCGGCGCGAGCCCCGGGAACCCCTGCGGATTGAGCGGAAGGTGGTCCTGGTAGCGCAGGATGAAGTAGGTCGCCAGCATGCCCACTAGGCTGAAGGCGAGGAGGCTCACCGTGTAGGCGATCCAACCCTGCTCAAGGCTCGGATCGATTCCGCAGATGCGGTACGTGGCGCGTTCGAAGGGCCTGACGATCCTGTCAAGAAACGTCTCGCCCCTGGAGTCGAGAACGCGGACAAGGTACACGCCGAGCGGCTTTGTGACGAGGAGCAGGGCGCCCACAAAGAGGGCGAGTTGTAACCAGGAGTTGGGATTGTTCATGTGTGCGTGCCTAGAACTTCTCGGGGCGCAGAACGGCCACGACTAGGTAGGCGAGGCAGAGGATGGAGATGATACAGAAGATGATGTTTTCCATGGTGAGAGTGGCTTGGGCGGCAGGTGTTAGCGCACTTTCTCGCAGAACCAGGCGTACGCCACCGACACGGCAAAGAATGCCACCGTAGCGAGAATGAAGAGGAGGTCGCTCATGGGTCGGCGGGCTCAGGCGGACGCGCAGGGGCCGCCGCGGAGCGAGGCTTGGATCGGGTTCTTGTTCATGCGGGTGATCGTAGCGCCCGCGCGGAAATCCGCTCAGTTAATAAGCCCGTTCAAACCGCTAAGAGTGTATTAAGGGTTGCGGCCCGATTGCCGAAGTCCCTGAGCGGCAACAGCCGCGTCTCTTACCAGCTTATGCGGGCGCCCGCGGTAACCGTCCGTCCCGGCGCCAGGTTGAAAACGCCAAGGGCGCTATGGGCGGTCTGAACCCGCGCGTCACCTGCGTTGGAGACGCCGCCGAAGAGTTCCGTTCCCGCGGCGACGTCGAGCTTGGCGGATGCATCGAGAACCGCGTAGGAGCCGAGCCTGAGGAGATTCTGGTCGTCGTCGTACTGGAACGCGGACGCCCGGCCTCTGAGAACGACGGAGAGGGACCGGGTTGCCTTCCATCTAAGTCCGAGTGACGCGTTCCAACGCGGGACTTCGGGAACGGCCTTGCCCACCAGGGTCGGGGCGACGGGGGCCGAACGAACGGTGGCGTTCTCTTCAAGTGCGGAGAAGTCGATCGTCAGGTCGCCGACGGGCGTCCACGACCCGGCGGCCTGCAGTCCCCGGGTATCGATTCGGCCGAGGTTCAGGCGCTCCTGGCCCGTGGAGCCCACCGCTAGGGCACCAAATAGCGGGAAGGTCCCCGGTCCCTGGGCAAGGGTCACGTTTGAAACGGGATCCTCCAGGCGTGCGGCGAACGCCGTGACGGCGAGTGTCAGCGGGCCCCCATTCCAGGCCGCGCCGGCTTCCGCCGTGTCGGCGTGCTCGGTGGAGAGGGCCGCGTTCGGCAGGGTGGTGGTGCTTCCCTGGCGGAAGGGCCGGTAGAGTTCGTTCAGGGTCGGCTGGCGGAACGCGTGCTGGGCGGCAGCATGGAATCGGAGGTGCGCGGCCGGCTCCCAGGTGACTCCGGCCCCCGGGCTGAACTCCGTGCCCGAGCGGTCGGTATAGAGGGTCCGCGAGATCGGTGATCCCGTGGGCAGGGCGGAAATCCTCAGGTGGCCGTCCGTATCCTGCCAGCGGTCGATCCTCGCCCCGATTGTCGCCAAGAGACCGTGTCCCAGGGGCTGGAGCCGCTCGGCGAAGAGGCCCCCGAAGGCCTGTCTGCCGCCGGCATAGCGCTGCTCGGTGTAGGCCCCCTTCGAGTAGAGAAAATCCTCGCGGGTCTCGCCTCCGACCGTCCTCAGGTCCGCACCCACGGTCGTGGCCGCGCCGGAGGGATCGACCAGGCTCGCCGAGGTGGCCAGTCCGAAGGCCGAGGCCGGCACGTCGAACTGCAGGCTCGCCGGGGTCTCCGCCGAGCGCGCAGCGTTCACCGAGCTGAAGGACTGGGAGGAGTCCTGGTCCTCCGCGTACGCAGTGAGCGTCCATGTCTCACCCATTTGCGGGTGACCCGAAAGCGCCAGGGAACCGAACCCCGAGCGCATGTGGTTATGCTGGTAGGCCGTTCCGTTGTCCCTCCACTCCTCGAACCTCCGCAGGGTGAGGGCGACCTCGGTGCGCCCGGGTAGCGTACCGCGCCACCTGGCAGACTCCACGTTGTGCCGGCTGGGGGTGTCCGTGTCCACGGGCCCGCGGTTGGACGGCGCCACCAAGTCGGTTCCGCCCGTGGAAAACGTCTCGCCGCGCAGCTCCAGCGTGCCGGGGCCTGCCCGGACGGCCTGTGCCAGGTCCGCCGACGCCGTGGAATAATCACCGGCCCTAAGTGTGGCGCTGCCTGTGCCGGGCGAGAGCTCTCGTGTGAAAATCTGCACGACACCCGCAAGGGCCTCATTTCCCCAGGCCGCGGCCCCGCCCCCGGGTACGATCTCCGCGGCCCCCACGGATTCGGCGGGCACGGCGCTCCAAGGAACCCAGCCACCGAACGGGTCGTTCAGGGGAACTCCGTCCAATAGGACGAGCGAGCGGCTCGCGCCGCTTGGCCCGATGCCGCGCAGGGAAACGCCCTGGGTCGTCGGGTTTGCGCTCACGCTGTCGTTGCGCCTGAAGAGGCTGAAGTCCGCCGATGACCGGAGCGTCCCGTCGACGGTGGGCGAGCCGGGGTCGTCAAAGGCGTCCGCCGGTAGCAATTCCACCGTGAAAGGGACCTCGGAGCGTGGCTGCGGCATTCGGGTCGCCGTGACCGTCACGGGGTCCAGGGAGGCAACGTCGGCCCTTGCGCCGAGGGCCGCAAGGAGAACGACTGTTGTGGGGATTCGCACGCGCGCCCTTCGTACCCGGGGCCGGGCCAACAATCAACCGGCTTAGAGAAAAATGAGAAGGGCGTTGAAGATTGGATCCTCGCTAGTATGTTCCGCCGAACCCCATGGCGTTTGTTACCCCCCTGACGACTTCGGAAAGCTACGACGTGATCGTGGTCGGATCCGGGGCGGCGGGTGGGCAGGCGGCGTACACCCTCACGATGGAGGGCGCCCGCGTTCTCATGCTCGAGGCGGGGCGCAACTACGACCCGGTCACCGAGACTCCGATGTTCCAGACCCCGGACATGGCGCCGCTCCGGGCGACCCCAACCCCTGACAAGCCCTACGGCTACTACGACGCCACCGTGGGCGGCGGTTGGTCCGTTCCGGGGGAGCCCTATACGAACGCCTCGGACGATCCGGCAAGGCAGTTCATGTGGTACCGCTCGCGGATGCTCGGGGGGCGCACCAACCATTGGGCGCGGCACGCGCTCAGGAACGGCCCCTACGATTTCAAGCCGCGAAGCCGGGACGGACTCGGCTTCGACTGGCCGATCTCATATGAGGACGTGGCCCCCTACTATGACAAGGTCGAGATGCTGATCGGGGTCTACGGGAGTCGGGAGGGCCTGGAGAACACCCCGGATTCGCCCGACGGCTGCCTCCTTCCGCCCCCGAAGGCGCGGATCGGCGAGCTGCTCGCCCGCCAGCGCGGCCGACGCCTCGGAATCCCGGTGGTGCCGATTCACCGTGCGGTGCTGACCCGTCCCCTCGACAGCGTGGCCATCCCGCCGAAGCTCCACCCGGGAAACGCCAAGGCGCAGCGCATCCTCGCGGAGGACATGAGGAACCGGGCCGCCTGCTTCTGGGCGACCCAGTGCAACCGCGGGTGCGCGATACGCGCGAACTACCAGTCCACGACGGTCCATCTGCCGCCGGCCCTTGCCACGGGTAACCTTGATATCCTCACCGACGCGATGGTCCGCGAGGTCCCCGTGGATGACACGGGAAAGGCCACGGGAGTCGTGTACATCGACAGGAGGACCGGACTCGAGCACCGGGTGTCGGCGCGGGTTGTGGTGCTGGCGGCCAGCGCCTGCGAGACCGTTCGCCTGATGCTCAACTCAAAGTCGGCCCGGTTTCCAAACGGCCTGGGCAACTCCAGCGGCCTGGTCGGTAAATACATTCTGGACACCGTGGGAACCAACTGGAGCGGGCGGGTGCCGCTCTTGGAGGACCTGCCACTGCACAACGAGGACGGTGCGGGCGGGCTCCACGTCTATGCCCCGTGGTGGCTCTACAAGGAGCAGCTCGCGGGCAAGCTCGGGTTCGCCCGCGGCTACCATGTCGAGTTCGGGACGGGACGTGGGATGCCGGGCGGATTCGCGCCGTACGTTCCCGACGAGGGCGGTCGAACCACATTCGGCAGGAAGTTGAAGGACGATGCTCGACGCTACTACGGCTCGCACGTGGGGTTCTCCGGCAGGGGAGAGATGGTCCCGAACGACGACTCCTACTGCGAGATCGACCCAAAGGCCGTCGACAAGTGGGGCGTTCCGGTGCTGCGCTTCCACTGGAAGTGGTCGGAGCACGAGACCCGTCAGGCCGCCCACATGCAGAGGACCTTCTCCGATTGGATCGAGGCCATGGGCGGCGTGAACACCCGCAAGCCCGCGCAGGACGGGGCGCGCGCGATTGATCCCGGAGGAAAGGTGATCCATGAGGTCGGAGGAACCATCATGGGAGGGGATCCCGGCAGGTCCGTTACCAACTCCTGGTCGCAGGCCTGGGATGTCCGGAATGTGTTCGTGGCCGACGGGGGCGTCTTCGCGTCGAACGCGGACAAGAACCCGACCCTCACCATCATGGCGCTGGCCTGGCGCGCCGCCGACCGAATCCTCGACGAAATGAGGAGGGGCAATCTCTGACCAATGGGCGCATGAACGACGAAATCCCTCCCCGAATAGACCGACGGCTTGCGATCAAGTGGATGCTCGCGGCCGGGGCGAGTGCCCTGCTCATTGACCCCCTCTCCCGCGCCCAAAGCGCCGCGGGAGTGCCCCTCTACGAGTTCCCGGGGGGGTACGGCAAGGACACCGACCTGGTGAAGGAGCACAAGCCGGGAGAGTTCTGGCGGCTCACGTTTACGGACACCGTCCGGCGCGATGTCGCCGCGCTCTGCGACATTGTGGTCCCCGCCGACGATCGCTCGCCGAGCGCTTCGGCGCTGGGCGTGCACGATTTCATCGACGAGTGGGTGAGCGCGCCCTATCCGGCGCAGCTTAAGGACCGATCGATCGTGCTTCCCGGCCTCGCCTGGGTGGACGCGCGCTCGCGGGAGCGCTTTGGCCGTGCCTTTGCCGATGCGCCGGCGGAGGGACGGCTTGCGCTCTGCGAGGAAATGGCGGCCGATGCAGCCGCCGGCTCGCCGCTCGAGGCCCCATCACGGTTCTTCCGGAGGTTCCGCGACCTGACGGCCGCGGGGTTCTTCTCGACGCCGGCCGGGATGAAGGACCTCGGGTACGTCGGCAACGTGCCGCTTCCGCGATTCGAGGGGCCGCCCCGCGATCTGATAGAAAAGCTCGGGCTGTCCGATGAGGTGAAGTGGTGAGCGCCCGCAAGGAGGCGATTTGGCGTCGGGCCAAGCCGTTCACGTTGGACAATCGTCCGGGCCGCACCTTCCCTTAAACGACACTTGCCCCATGCCCCTCATTGAACCCGGATCAGCGGCGAAGGACTACGACGTAATTGTGATCGGCTCCGGCGCCGCGGGAGGCCAGACGGCCTACACGCTCACGATGGAGGGTGCCCGGGTCCTCATGCTTGAGGCCGGGCGCAACTACGACCCGAGGACCGAGAGTCCGATGTTCCAGACGCCCGACACGGCCCCGCTCAGGGGAGCGGGCACGGACGAGAAGTACTTTGGCTACTTCGACGCGACCGTGGGAGGGGGCTGGAGCGTCCCCGGCGAGCCGTACACGAATGCCTCAACCGAGAAGAACCGGCGCTTCAAGTGGTGGAGGTCCAGGATGCTCGGCGGCCGGACGAACCATTGGGGCCGGATCGCCCTGCGCAACGGGCCCTACGACTTCAAGCCGAGGAGCAGGGACGGACTCGGCTTCGACTGGCCGATCTCGTACGACGACGTCGCACCCTACTACGACAAGGTGGAGATGCTGATCGGCGTCTACGGGACGAACGAGGGGCTTGAGAACACGCCGAACTCGCCGGACGGGGTGCTCCTGCCGCCCCCGCGGGCCCGCATCGGGGAGCTGCTTGCCAGGCAGAGGGGCCGTACGGTCGGCGTGCCGGTGATCGCCGCCCACAGGGCAGTCCTCTCGCGGCCCCTGGACAGCGAGAGGCTCCCGGCGAAGCTCCACCCGGGAAACCCGAAGGCCCAGCGGATCCTCGCCGAGGACATGAGGAACCGGGCGGCGTGCTTCTGGGCGACGGACTGCGGCCGGGGCTGCGCCATCCGGGCCAACTACCAGTCGACGACCGTGCACCTTCCGGCGGCCCTTGCGACCGGCAACCTGGACATCATCACCCAGGCCATGGTCCGCGAGGTGACGGTCGACGCCGCCGGCAAGGCGACCGGGGTCACCTTCATCGACAAGCTGACCGGCGCCGAGCGCCACGCCGCGGCCCGGGTCGTCGTTCTTGGCGCCGGCGCGTGCGAGTCCGTGCGCATCCTTCTCAACTCGAGGTCGGGCCTCTTTCCGAACGGCCTGGCGAATTCGAGCGGCTTGGTCGGCAAGTACATCATGGACACCGTCGGGGCGGGATGGGGCGGCCAGATCCCGCTCCTCGAGTCACTGCCCGCACATAATGAGGACGGTGCGGGCGGAGGCCACGTCTACGCTCCGTGGTGGCTCTACAAGGAACAGCGCGCGGGCAAGCTCGGGTTCGCGCGCGGCTACCACGTGGAGTTCGGCACGGGAAAGACGATGCCCCAGGGCCTGATCAAGTTCGGGCCCAACGCCGACGGCAACACCTCGTACGGCAAGCGCCTCAGGGAGGAGGCGCGCCGCTACTACGGCTCCTTCGTATCGTTCACCGGCCGCGGCGAGATGATCCCCAACGAGGATTCCTACTGCGAGATAGACCCCAAGACTGTCGACAAGTGGGGAATCCCGGTCCTTCGCTTCAACTGGAAGTGGTCCGAGCACGAGTACCGCCAGGTCGCCCACATGCAGCGCACGTTCGCGGATTGGCTGGCGGCCATGGGGTGCACGAGCACCAAGATGCCCGATCCCGACGGACGGAAGGCGATAGAGCCCGGCGGCTCAATCATCCACGAGGTCGGGGGCGCGATCATGGGGGCGAAGGCCTCGTCCTCCGTCACGAATTCATGGTCCCAGACGTGGGACGTTCCGAATCTCTTCGTCGCCGATGGCGCCGTGTTTGCCTCGAACGCCGACAAGAACCCGACGCTAACGATCATGGCGCTGGCATGGAGGACAGCGGACCGGATCCTCGACCAGATGCGAAAGGGCAATCTCTAGAAGACCGCACCATGAACTCCCCAATCCCGCCCAAGATCGACCGGAGGCTGGCCATCAAGTGGATGCTCGCCGTGAGCGCAGGGGCCGTCATGGCCCGGAGCCCTGTGCTTGGGGCGCCTGGCCTCTCCGGGGCGCCGGGCGTGCCCGAACCCGAGCCGGCGCACGGCTACGGGACAGACCCGAACATGGTCACGCCGAGTAAGCCGGGCGAATACTGGCCTCTCACCTTCACGGAGGCCCAGCGCCGGCAGGCCGCCGTCCTTTCCGACCTGGTGATACCCCCGGAGGGCGCCAACCCGAGCGCCTCGGCCGTCGGGGTGGTCGACTTCCTCGACGAGTGGGTGAGCGCTCCCTATCAGCAAAACCTAAGCGACAGGAAGGTTGTCCTGGACGGGATGGCCTGGCTCGACGAGGAGTCGGTCCGGCGGTTCGGAAGGAGCTTCGCCGAGTCGTCCGAGGCGGAGCGCGCCTCCCTGGCCGAGGAGATGTCCAGGTCCCCGAAAGCCGAGCCGGAGCCGGACACCTCTCAGGCCTTCTTCCGCCTTTTCAGGGACTTGGTGGGCAGCGGCTACTTCACGACCCCGGTCGGCATGAAGGACCTCGGCTACGTCGGCAACGTGCCGCTCGCCACCTTTGACGGCCCACCGACCGAGCTTGTCGCCAAGCTCGGCCTGGTGGACGAGGTCAAGTGGTAGGAGCTAGACCGCCTTCGGAAGGGGCGTGCCGAGCTCGATTGCGTGCGGGTGGTGGCGCTTCACCTTGTAGATCTGCGCGCGCCGGCTGAGCATGCGGTCGAGCTTGTCGACGAGGAGCGCCACCGCCTTGTGGCACTCCTCCGACTCGACCGACGCGTTCAGCGCCGGTCCGTCGATCGTCACGTGTCCCTTCGCCTTGAAGCGGGCCCCGAACTTCTCCTTCGGGTCGCATTCTAGTTCCACGCGCAGACGGAGTATTCGCTCCTCATGTCGGAACAATCGGTCGGCTTTCTCCTGCACGAAGATCTTAAGGGAGGGGGTGAGATCTAGGTGGATGCCTGAAACGATCAATTCCGGATGATTTTGTCTGTTCATGGCTTTGGCTTTGTTCTTGGTTGTACGTGCGCAGACAGAGTGAGTCCCTGCTGCGGAAATTTTTGTCCTAAAAATCTGATGCCTTCGCCCAATGCCGCTTTAAAAGATTTCCGAGCGGTCGTCATCACGGGCGGATCTTCCGGGATTGGAAAATCATATATCGAACTGTTGGCAAAACTTTGCCCAGAACTGGCATTTTGCAATCTATCTCGGCGCAAACCGGACATAATTAACAAAAAGCTTAGTCAGCTTAATCTGCGCCACGTCCCCTGCGATCTTTCGGACAGGGCCCAGGTAGCAGAAGCCCTTCTCGCCGTCCGGGACTTCCTGGGGAGGGAGGTGCCCGCGGGAAAGGTGCTGCTTGTAAATAACAGCGGCTTCGGAATCTACGGAAGATTCCCCGAGCCGGATGCGGCCCAGCAGCTGGAGATGATCGATGTGAACGTGCGCGCCGTCGTCCAGCTGACGGCTGAGCTGCTTCCCGTGCTGAAGGCGCGGGGTGGGGCGGTGATCACCGTCGCCTCGACCGCAGCCTTCCAGCCCACGCCCTATCTCGGGACCTACGGGGCGACCAAGGCCTTCGTCCTCAACTGGAGCTTGGCGCTAGGCGAGGAGCTTAGGGGAACCGGCGTCCGGACTCTGGCGGTCTGCCCCGGGCCCACGTCGACCGACTTTTTCAGGCGCGCGGGGCTAAAGGAGGGCTCGGTGCCCACCATGTTCGGCGAAACGAGCGAAATGGTCGTGATGGCTTCGCTTGAGGCCCTTGCCGCCGGTCGGTCCCTTGTCGTCAGCGGATGGAAGAACAAGGTGATGACCGCTGTTGTGTCGATAATGCCCAAGCGCGTCATCACACGGCTCGCCGGGGCTGCGCTTTCGCGCTTCCGGATGAAGCGGGTGGGGGCGTGAAGGAGCCAGGACAGGAGGGCCCGAGGGCGTCCGCATGGCCGAGGAGGCTAAAGCAGGGGCCTGCAAGGATCATCGCCCCGGAGGAGCTCGAGTCCTGGGTGGTGTTCGAGGACGACCGGGTGGTCGTGGTGAACAAGCCGGGCGACGTGGTCTGCCATCCGTCCAAGCACGGTCCATGGTCTAGCTTGGTCGGGGCCGCGCGCACGCGTTCTGGTCTTGAGACGATCCACCTGGTCTTCCGGCTGGACCGGGAGACGAGCGGGGTGGTGGTCCTTGCCAAGGACCCCCGGATGGCGAGCCGGCTCCAGAAGGCGATGCAGGACCGCAGGGTCGGAAAGACGTACGCAGCGATCCTCACGGGGACCCTCGGCGGAGAAACCGTGGTGGACCAGCCGCTCGGGGACGACACGGCGAGCCCGGTCTTCATGAAGTCGGCGGTGGTGCCTGAGGGGCAGCCCTCGGTGACCCGCTTTGATCCGGTCTCCGTCGCGGGCGGCTTCACCCTGGTGCGGGTGACGACCGAGACCGGGCGAAAGCACCAGATCCGCGCCCACGCCCAGTGGCTCGGCCATCCCATCGTGGGGGACAAGATCTACGGGCCCGATGCGCGGCTCTACCTCGACTTTATCGACAAGGGCTGGGGGCCGGACCTGGAGCGGGTCCTCCTGCTGCCCCGCCAGGCGTTGCACTGCCTTGCGATTGACCTGCGCGAGGCGGGGCTTCCACTCGTGTTTCGGGCGCCTCTGCCGGCCGACATGGCAAGCTTCTGCGCCGCAAAGGGCCTAGAGGCCGCGGGGCTCTCCCCGGGCTAGCCTTTCCGCTTCACGACGGCGTCGATAGCGGCGAAAAGAGCCGAGCGGTGGGCGGCCACCCGGGTCTTTAGCGGGAGGCTGGAGGGCGTCTCGGTTGTGTAGGAGAGGCGGGTGTGGTTCACCTGGAGATAGATCGCCTCCGGCCATTTCTCGCGCTCCTTCGGGTCGAGCGTGGGCCGGATGACGCCGCCTCGGGCCTCCCGCCCCTCGATCTCGGTGCTCATGTCGATCGGGCAAACCTTTCCAGCGGCCTTCAGCATAGCCGGGGCCAGGCTCGGGCGTTCGTCGGGGTTTAGCTCGTAGAGATAGAACCCTTTCGCCTCCCAATCCTCGTGCACGCAGACGGCCAGGTCGAAGCTCGGCTGGTGCTGAAGCCACGAGATGTGGGCGCGGACCTCGGGAGTCTCCATGTGCCGGTAGTCGCGGTTCAGGTCGACCCCGGCCTCGTTCTCGCGGACGCCGCGGGCGAGCCCGCCGGGGTGGAGCATCGGGCACATGAGCCACACGGCTCGCCCGTCAAGCTGGCCCGACTCGATGAGCGAGAGGAGAGCCAGGGGCGGGGCGGGCTCGTCCCCGTGGATGCCGGCCGAGAGGTAGATCCTGGGCCTGGGCCCCGGCGTCCGCTTCGTGAGGGCGAAAAGGGGGTAGGCGCCCGCTTGGCCGTAGGCCTCGTAGCGGAAGCCGGCCTTCTCCCCGGCAGAGCGGAACTGGGCGGCGAGGGCCGCGGGGTCTACGGGTGCGGCTTTGACAGCGGTCATGGGATGGTTCTTGCTGGTCCCTCGCCCTAATCACAAGCCGCAATACGCACCCACCCATGTCCCAAGTCCGAGTTCGCTTCGCACCCAGCCCGACCGGATTCTTCCACATCGGGAGCGCAAGGACCGCGCTGTTCAACTGGCTGTACGCCCGCCACACGGGTGGGGTGTTCATTCTGAGGGTCGAGGACACGGACCAGTCCAGGAACAGCGAGGAGTTCCTGAACCTGATCTACAATAGCCTCCGCTGGCTCGGCATGGACTGGGACGAGGGCCCGGGCAAGGGCGGCGCCTACGGGCCCTACCGCCAGAGCGAGCGCGCAGCCGTGTACAAGGAGTACCTGGAGAAGTTGAAGGCCGCGGGCAGGACCTACGAGAAGGACGGGGCGCTTTTCTTCCGCATCAGCGGCGAGCCCCAGGTGATCGAGGACGCCATTAGGGGCCGCGTCGAGCGCACCGAGGATAAGGACTTCGTCATCGTGCGGTCGGACGGAAACCCTGTGTTCCACTTCGTGAACGTGGTTGACGACATCGCCATGAAGGTGACCCACGTGATCCGCGGCGAGGACCACCTCTCGAACACGAGCAAGCACACCGAGCTCTTCAAGGCGTTCGGGGCCCCGCTTCCCGTCTACGCCCACATCCCGCTGATCTTGAAGCAGAACGGCCCAGGCAAGATGTCCAAGAGGGACCAGGGCGCGCTCATCGAGGAGTACCAGAACCGGGGATTCCTGCCCGAGGCGCTCGTGAACTTCCTGTGCCTGCTCGGCTGGTCGCCGAAGGACGACCG
>CAISPT010000116.1 GCA_903887455.1 uncultured Opitutaceae bacterium
GCTCTCGAACTTGAGTTCGCGGCGCACGTAGTCGTTGAAGGCGGCGGCGAACGTCCCTTGCACGGCCTGGAACGAGGGGTCGTACTCCTGATCCGCACGGTCCGTGCCCTGCTCGTACCGGGTCCCCGAGAAGCGCGCGTCGTAGCGGCCGATGATCTTTCCCTCCGGACGCAGGAGCTCGGTGAAGTACATGAAGGCGTCGAGGCGCAGCTGCCTCTCCGTCCAGAGGGCGGCGGGCACGCCTGAGAAGCGCGCCAGCTGGTCCGCCACCCGGCGGCGCTCCGCCGCGGGCATCCGGTCCCCGCTCTCGAGCGCCACGGTGTAGTCGTTGCACGCAAACACCCGCGCCGCCTGGGCGACCTCGGCCAGGCTCTTCGCCTGGAGATCCGGGGCCAGCTTCCGGTGGTACCAGGCCGCCGCGGCAAAGCTCGGAAGGAAATTGACGTAGGGATGGAGGTTGCCCGGCTTGTACGCGAACTCCTGGAAGCTGAGCGCTGAGGAGATCAGGATGATCCCATTCATGCTCATGCCGTAGCGCGTCTCCAGGTAGTCGGAGAGCCCCGCGGCGCGGGTCGTGCCGTAGCTCTCCCCGGCGATAAATTTCGGGGAGAGCCAGCGCTCGTTGCGCGAGGTGTAGAGCCGGATGAAGTCGCCGACGCTAGCGATATCCTCCTTTAGCCCGTGGAACTGTTTGGCGCCCTCGTTGGCCACCGGCCGGCTGAAACCCGTGGAAACGGGATCGATAAAGACGAGGTCGGTCTGGTCGAGCCACGTCGACTCGTTGTCGACCAGCGAGGAGGGGGGCCGCGGCGCCTCCCCCTCATCCGTGAGCCGCGCCCGGCGCGGCGCAAGGGCGCCCAAGTGGAGCCAGATCGACGAGGAGCCCGGCCCCCCGTTGAAGCAGAAGGTGAGGGGCCTGGCCGAGGGGTCCGCCACGTCGTCCAGGGTGTAGGCCACGAAGAAGATCTTAGCCTTGGGTTTGAGACCGTCCTTGGAGACCTCGGCGTCCTTCCCGGGACTGGGTTCGTCCTCCGGCTCCGCCTTCATGAGGATGTACCCCGCTGTGGCGTGGTACTTGAGGGTCTTGCCGCCGACTGTGACCGTGTGCGCGGTGACTGAGAGGGCCGGCTCCTCCACCAGGGCCGCTTCCTCCCTGCCGCGGGCCTTCGGGTCGGGCTTGTGCTCCGAGCCCGCTTGCGCGAGGAGAGAGGCCGACCAGAGAAAAGGAAGCAGGGCCATCACCAGCCGGGATTTCAGGATGCGGAGCATCCGGGCATGCTGCGAAGGCCCTGCCCGTTCTCAAGCCGCAAAGCCCAGGGCTCAGCGCGGCGCAAGGAGCCAGAGGACCGCGTCCTCGAACATGCGATCCTGCGCCGGGTCGTCGAAGATCCGGTCGCCGTGACCCATGTTCATGTAGATCATCCGGTATCCGGTGTTGGTCCACACAACGGGGACGTCGCCGGATTGGATCGTCTCCTTGAAGCCGAGCGGGAGGTTTGAGGGATCGAGTGTCAGGAGGACCTTCACGTGGGGGTTAAGCCTTGGGTTGGGCGTCCACGTGTACCACTCATTGGCTGGTGAAAGGAAACGGGACGGCAGGTGCGCCGTCACGGGGTTCGCGGGGTCGTCCACCGAGAGCACCGCGGGCAGCGGCGGCCAGTTGTTGCCGCTGTATTCGCCGCCGCCGAGGAAGCCGACGTACCAGGGCCACTGGGTGCCGCTGTCGGTGTACCCTGCGAAATGGAAGCCGAGCCAGGAGCCCCCGCGCTCCATGTACGCCCGGAACGCCTCCCTCTGGGCAACCGACCGCGGGATGTCGTTTAGCCACAGGATCAGGCGGCAGTCCCTGAGGTTTGTGGGATTGAGGTCTTCCCATCGCGTCGTGGCCTCAAAGGTGAAGTGGCCGCGCTCGGCCGCCTGCCTGAAGAAGGGAACAGCCTGCAGCGCAAAGTCCGTGTGGTCACCTTCGCCGTCGGTGGAGTAGAACGCGAGCACGCGGGGCCGGGGCGTTTCCTGGGGGGCTGCGCCGAGGCACGAGCAGAGGAGACCCAGGAGCAAGATGAGCCAACCGGTGGGGATGGCCGCTCCCTGCAGGCTGCGGGCGGGACCGGAGCCATTTTCCCCGGCAGGGATGGGGGTTCCCCCTTGCCCGCGCACCGCCCCGGGGAGACACTGGGCGATTCTCGGTGGGTACCTCATGAAATTTGCTGAGCGAAGAGCCATGGCCCCCGGCGCCTACCGCAGGATCGCCTCGGCGGCCCTTGTGACAAGCGCGTTTGCGTGCCTCTTTCCGCTCCGCCTCCTTTCGGTGCCCCCGGAGCCGGCCCTGGGCGGCATAGTCAACCCCGGGGGAATCGCCTATTGCCCCGAACTGCATCGGGTCTACGCCGTCAACCGGGCGGGAGGGCGGCTGGCTCTCCACGACGTGAGCCTAGGGACGACGACCATGGTCCCCGTCGGCGGGGGCCCAGTCTCGGTCGCACTGGACGGGCCGAGGCGAAGGGCCTACGTGGCCGATGCCGACGACGGGACCCTCGCTGTGATCGATGCCGTCTCGGGGGCGCGGCTGGGAGCGGTGGCCGTCGGAGGGCGCCCCTACTCGGTGGCGGTGGACACCGTGCGGGCGCGGGCGTACGTGACCGACGCCTCCGGCGACGGGATCACGCGCGTGGACCTGGCGACGCTCCTTCCCGTCCGGGTGAGAACCGGGTCCGCGGACCTGGTCGGAATCGATCCGAACCGGGGAAACGCCTACCTGATCGGCTACGGGACGGCCCTGCGGATCCTCGATGCGAATTCGGGAGCGGTCCGGGAGGTGTCCGCCGGCCGGCACGCCTGGGGCCTCTCGGTGGAGGCGGCCCGCGGAGCGGCCTTCGTGTGCCTCATCGAGGACTCCCAAGTTGCGGAGATCGATGGCGAGTCGGGTGCGTGCCGGCTTTTCCCGGCCGGTGGCATCCCCTGCGCCTGTGCCCTTGATCCCGTTTCAGGAATCCTTGTGGTCGCTAACTACGGCGGCGACTCGGTGACGGCGCTGGACGTCTCCTCGCGGCGGGTCCTCGCGACCCTGCGCGTGAAAAGCCACCCCGTGGCGGTGGCGGTCGACCCGGTGCGCCATATGGCCTTCGTGGCCAACCGGGGTGAGGAGGGGATCACCGCGATCGATACTGTGGCCTGGCGGGTCCTTGTGACGCTCCCCGGGGGCACGAACCCCTATGCCATGGCTGTCGTCCCGGGCTCAGACAGGCTATACGTGGCGGACAACGACGCCCGGCAGCCGCTGACGGTGGTCGACCTCCGCCCACTCGGGACTGCGCCCCGCTAGGATCGCCTGGGCCCGGTCCTTTTCTGGATCCGAAAAGGGCTCGGACAGCATATGTCCTATCCCTTGTGGGATGATGTACACGTCGGAACACGGCACTCCGCCGCACCCCGACGAACCACAACCATGGAAAACAAGACCTCATCCTCGACGACACTCCGACCCCTCCGTTCCCCCGTGCGCGCCCTGGGCGCGGCCCTGTTCGACACCGGCCTTCGTGTCCGCGACGAATACGACGAGCTGGTCCTTGACCAGCGTGACTACAGCCTTCGCGTCCAGTCTGCCTCCAAGGCGAGCGGCTGGACGGTCCGCTGCCACATCTCCGTGGCCGAGCAGGGCTTCGTGCCGGGCTCCCTCGGGCTCTTCAGCGAGATGGCCATGGAGGGCTACCCGGTCGTCGGGATCGGCGCCAGCCGCGGCCGCATCTCCTGCGACTTCGAGTGGTTCCACCCGGTGGGGGTGGAGTGGCGGATCTCGGCCGAGCGCTGCCAGGGCCTGGTGCAGCGGGTGCTGGGGGCGCGCTCCTCGGAGCTCGACCGGAGGCCCGTCCGCAACCCGATGCGGTTCGGGGGTGGCTACCGCTCGGCGGCCTGAGTGCCGCCCGCTAGCTTTTGTATAGCCCCGCCACGGCCCTGGCCTTCGCCTTCACGCTCTCCCGGAGCTCGGGGGGGCCCAGGACCTCCGCGGCCGGGCCCCATCCCAGGATCCACCGCTCGATTTCCTCCAGGCTGTCCAGCCTGAGGGTGAACTCGAGGCCGCCCCCGGGAAGGTCCCGGGTCTCAAGGGTGTCGTGCCAGATGCGCTCCTTGATGCGCGACGTCACCTCGGGGCTGAAGCGGACGACCACCGTGTGGTCGCCCTTTCCGACGTAGGCCCCGAAGGACCGTCCGAAATGCTTCTCCGGGGAGAAGTCGGCGGGCTTCGCGAATTTCCTGCCGAGGACCTTCACGGACTGCATGCGGACCACGGCGAAGTTCCTGAGGTCCTTCCGGGCCAGGTCGTACCCCACCAGGTACCAGGAATTCTCGCGGTTGGCCAGGTGGTAGGGCTCGACCCTGCGCCGCTCGGAGCCGGCGTTAGGCTTCGCGTAGTCGAACTCGACCTCCAGGCACTGCATGACGGCGCGGGAAAGGTTGGCGAAGACCTTCATGTCCGCCTTGCTGAGGCCGAGGTGGTGGAAGGAGACGCTCCCCAGGCTGTTCGTCGCTGAGAAGCTCACCCGGTCGTGGAGGCCGGCGGAGAGCTTCTCGAAGGCGTGGGCAAGCTGGTCGTGGTAGGGCGTCCCCTTGTACTGCTCGAGCGCCGTCTGGGCCACCAGGAGCGCCAGGAGCTCGCCCTCGCTTACCAGGACCGTGGGGAAGCTCTTCACCGGGTAGGCGTACCGCCAGGAGTACGTCTGGGGGTCGTAGTCGACCGGAAGGTCGAGCTGGTCCTTCATGAAGGCCAGGTCCCTCATGATCGTCTTTGTCGAGACCTCGAGCTTGGCGGCGAGCTTGCTGCAGTTGGTCAGGCGCCCGTCCTGGAGTTCCTCGTGGATCCTCATCATGCGGGCCAGGGGCGGCCGGGAGGAGGGCAGGGCGCTTTTGGCTGGCATAGGACAGTTAACGTCCGAGGATGGCGCCGGAACGCAACCTTGAACCCCCCGGACGGCACCCCACGACTTAAGCCGCATGAAAACGAAGCTCCTACTCCTCCTCCTGGTGGCTGTCTGCGGCCGCGCGGAGGCCTCCGCTAGCCCCGAGGAACTCCGCCGGGGCCTGGCGGCCACCGAGCGCGCCTTCTGCGCCGATGCCGCCCGCTTGGGCATCGCCGATGCCTTCCTCGCCCACATGGCCGACTCATGCTTCCTGCCGGATAGCCTGGGGCTCGGGAGGGCCGAGTACGCGGCATCGGTCCAGGCGGCCCGCGCGAAGGCTGGGGCCGCCTACAACCCCGGCCCCAACCCGAACATCGAGCTGGTCTGGTCCCCGCTCAGGGTCGAGGTCTCCGACGATGGGACGCTCGGCTACACCTGGGGTCGCTACGAGTTCAGGTCCAAGGGCAAGGACGGGAAGGTGGACACAAGCCGAGGGATCTACCTGACCATCTGGAGGCGGCAGGCCGACGGCTCCTGGAAGTTCGTGTTCGATGGGTCCCCCCAGATCCCGGAGGACCCGAAGGCCCTGGCCGCATTCCTTTCGAGGAGCGACCTGCCCCAGCCCGGGAAATAACTCCTCCTCCATGGCCGAGGCACCCCAGGCAGGCGCGGGAGGTCCCGATGGGCCGGTCCTTCCGCCGGCGTCCCTCGCCGTCTGGGCACTTGCCTCGGCGAAACTCCTCCTGCACCTGGCGACCGCCGGCCGCTACGGCATCTTCCGCGACGAGATGTACGGCTTCGCCTGCGCGGAGCACCTGGACTGGGGGTACGTGAGCCACCCTCCGGGCGGGATCCTCGTGGCATGGGTCGCGCGGCACGTATTCGGCGAGTCCCTCCTCGGCGTCCGGCTCCTGCCGGCGCTTGCCGGCGCGGCGCTCGTCGTCCTGACCGGCAGGCTCGTCCGCGAGATGGGGGGGCGCCCCTACGCCCAAGCCCTCGCGGCCCTCGCCGTCTGTGTCGCCCCGATCTACTTGATCTTCGACCACTGGCTCATGATGAACGCCTTCGAGCCGCTGATCTGGCTCGGCTGCGTCCTCTGCGTGCTGCGGGTGGTGAACGGGGGCGGCGGCCGCTACTGGCTCGCCTTCGGGGTCCTCGCGGGCGTGGGCCTGGAAACCAAGTACTCGATCCTCCTCCTCTTGGCGGGCCTCCTCGCCGGCCTGGCGCTCTCGCCCGAGAGGCGCCGGCTCCTGGACCGGCGGCTTTGGATCGGGCTCGTCCTCTGCGGGGCGATCGCCTTGCCGAACTTCCTCTGGCAGGCCCAGAGGGGGTTCCCGTTCCTCGAGCACCTGCGCCATGTGGCGCTGAGCCACCGGGACGTGGTAAGGACGCCGCTCGCCTTCGTGCGGGACCAGATGGCGATCATGGGGCCCCTCTCGGCGCCGCTCTGGGTCCTCGGCGTAGCCTGGCTCCTGGCGGGCCCGCGCCGGCGAAGCTACGCCGCGTTTGGCTGGGCCTTCCTCGCGGTCCTGGGGGCCTTCGTGGTGCTAAAGGGCAAGAACTACTACGTCTCCCCGGCTTACCCGGTGGCCTTCGCCGCCGGGGCCGTGGCGCTAGAGCAGGCGACCGAGGGGCGCCCCCTGCGGTGGCTGCGCGGCCTCTATGGCGCCCTCGTGGCCGTGTCCGGCCTCGTGCTCCTCCCGCTCTCGGTTCCGGTCCTGTCTCCGGAGGCCCTCGTGGCCTACGAGGGAAGACTGGGGCTTGGACCGCTTGTCGTCTTCGAGCACCAGAACAACGGGACCTTGCCGCAGTACTTCGCCGACGAGTTCGGATGGAGGGAGATGGTGCGCGAGGTGGCACGCGTCTACCACGCGCTGCCGCCCGAGGAGCAGGGGCGGGTCACGATCTTCTCCAACAATTGGGGGGACGCTGCGGCGGTCGACTTTTTCGGGCCCGGGTACGGCCTTCCCCACGCGATCTGCAACCAGGACAGCTATTGGGACTGGGGACCGCGCGACTGCCGGGGCGACACCGTTATCGTCCTGCACAGTGACGGGGTCGGGGACCGGGAACACTTTGCGTCGGTGGAGGCGGCCGGCCGGGTCCGGCATCCCTACTCCCGGCGCGACGAGTGGTTCGACATCTACGTCTGCCGGGGCCTGCGGTTCGACCTGCGGAAGGCCTGGGCCGGGATGAGGCAGTTCGACTAGCGCCGCGGGGCCTACCGGCCGTTCACCAGGAACGCGAGCGTCGCCACCGTCTCCTTCAGGGCCGAGGACTGGGTGTTCAGCTGAAGGGCCGCCGAGGCGCAGCCCTCGGCCGACGCCGCGTTCTGCTGGGTGACCTTGTCCATCTCGGCGACGGCGGAGTTGATCTGGCCAATCCCCAGCTGCTGCTCGCTGGAGGCGCGGGCGATCTCCCCGACCAGCTGCTCCAGGTGCCTGACCCGGTTCTGGATCTCGGCGAAGCTCTTGCTGACCTCGGCGGTGATCGAAGCACCCTGACGGCTCTTTGAGACGCTCCCCTCGATCATGACCGCGGTGTCGCGAGCGGCCTGGGCGCTCCGCTGGGCGAGGCTGCGGACCTCCTCGGCCACGACCGCGAACCCCATGCCGGCCTCGCCGGCCCTCGCGGCCTCGACCGCGGCGTTGAGTGCAAGGATGTTGGTCTGGAAGGCGATCTCATCGATCGTTTTAAGGACCTTGGTGATGTCCTCGCTTGAGGACTTTATCCCGGCCATCGCCTCGTTGAGGGCTGTCATGTGCAGGACGCCGGTGTCGGCGGAGCGGCAGGCCTGGGTGGCCGACTCGCTGGCGGACTTGGCGTTCTCGGCGTTGCGCTTGGTCATGGAGGACATCTCCTCAAGAGAGGCGCTGGACTCCTCGATCGAGGCGGCCTGGCTGCTCGCCCCGTCGGCGAGCGACTTGCTCGAGTCGGCGACGACCTTTGCGGCCTCCTCGACGTCGGCGGCGCCGGCTCCGATGGCAACGGTGATCCGGTCGATCGGACGGGCAACCAGGTTACGGACGACGAGCGTCACGACGAGCCCCACGGCGCCGAGGAGCAGGAGGGAGGAGACGACCGCCTGCGTGAGCAGCGATCCGCCCATGCCGGAGATGATCCCTTCCCAGGTCTCCTGGTCGTGCACGAGTCCCGCTGTGCTGTAGCGGTAGGTGACCACCCCGCCGACCTTCGTGTTTTTGTACTTCGGGTGGCACTCGATGCAGGCCGGGGTGACAGCGATCGGCATGTAGATTTCGAGCGCCTCCGGGGTCTGGCGCTTCTGCGTCTCGGTGGAGGAGAGCAGGACGTCCCTGAGCTCGGCCGGCAGGTCCTTCTTGATGCGCTCGGGGTCCGAGGAGAACGCGACCCGGCCGTTGTGGTCGTGGAGGGAGAGCTCAAGGACGCCCTTCACCGAGCTCTGGGAGGCGACCAGCTGCTTGACAGTGTCCATCTCCCCGGCCGCCATCGCCGACACGATCGAGGTTTCGCTCGCCTGGAGGACCCGCCCCGCGACGTCCCACTGGGTGTCGAGTGCGTCGCGAAGCTGCTGCTCGGCGACCCGCCGCAGGATCGCGCGGCTGCGGAGCTGCTCCGCTAACTGCGTCACCGCCACGATGGCGGCGATCGTTGCAAAGATGGAGGCGAGGATCTTGGTTTGGAGCTTCAAGGGGGACGGGCGCGGGAATTTATAGGGCGCCTATAAAGCCCCGCATCAGTTTAATATCGACCGATTCCTGAGGGAGTTAAGTCACCTCTGAATCTTCTGTAGAATGAACCGCCCGATTATATAAACCCGGGGGGCGTCGACTGGCCGCCAAAAGGGGGGCCCGCCTTGGGCGGACCCCCCTTAAAAGGGTGTCGGCCTGCTAAAAGAGCGCGGCCAGACGAGCCCAGTCC
>CAISPT010000117.1 GCA_903887455.1 uncultured Opitutaceae bacterium
ATGTAGATGCCGACTCGGTCCTTCGGGAGGTTCTCAGCGACCAGGCCGCTGTCGGCAATGGCCTCGCGGGCGCACCAGATGCTGATGCTCCCCGCCCGGGTCCCGACCCGCACCTCCTTCTTCTTCTGGTACTTGAGCGGGTCGTAGTGGCAGACGCCTGCCAGGAGCCTGCCCATGTAGCGGACGTCCATCCACTCGATGCCCGCCACCCCCCCGAGGAGGTTCTTCCGGAATTCGGCCAGGGAATTGCCGTTCGGGGCCGTCAGGCCCACGCCGGTGATGACGATTCGGGGAAGGTTCATTTGCTGCGTAAGGTGGAAATCGCTAGCCAACAACGGCGGGAACGCAATAAAAGGTTCCTCTCCATGAACGTTCTTGTCGTAGGGGGCGCCGGTTACATCGGAAGTCATTGCGTGCGGCAGCTTTCGGCCGCCGGCCATCGGCCGGTGGTCCTCGACAGCCTGGTCTACGGGCACAGGGGGGCCGTTGGCCCCGGGATCACGACCCATGTGGGGGACCTGGGTGACGAGGCCTTCGTGACGGATGTGCTGAAAAAGGAGAAGATCGAGGTGGTCATGCACTTTGCTGCGTACTGCTACGTGGGCGAGTCGGTCACCGACCCCCTGAAGTACTACCTGAACAACTCCGCGGCGACCCTCCACCTGCTCCACGCCATGCTGGAGGCCGGCGTCACGAAATTCGTGTTCTCCTCGACCTGCGCCACTTTCGGCGTGCCGGATCGGCTGCCGATGGACGAGACCCTTCCCCAGGCGCCGATCAACCCCTACGGCCAGACCAAGCTCGACATCGAGAACACGCTTCGCGCATTGGCCCGGGTGAAGAAGATCTCCTTTGCCGTCTTCCGTTACTTTAACGCCGCGGGCGCCTCCGAGGATGCCTCGATCGGCGAGGACCACGACCCCGAGACCCACCTGATCCCGGTCGCGATCGACGTGGCGATCGGCAAGCGCCCCCACCTAGAGCTCTTCGGGACCGACTACCCCACCCCGGACGGCACGTGCCTACGGGACTACGTCCACGTGGATGACCTAAGCCGCGCGCACATCGCCGTTTTCGGGAGGCTCACGGAGCCCGGGGCCGCGCACTTTTACAACCTCGGCACGGGCAAACCCTCCTCCAACCGGGAGGTGATCCGCGCGGTCGAGAAGGCGACCGGACGGAGCGTCAAGGTGATCGAGAGCCCCCGGCGTCCGGGCGATCCCCCGGCGCTCTACGCTGATTCCTCAAAGGCCAAGCGCGAGCTCGGCTGGGTGGTCAAGTTCCCCGACCTCGACTCGATCGTCGCCACGGCCTGGGCCTGGCACAAGTCTCACCCGGCCGGGTTCGGCGGGCGCTGAAGGAGCTTCTTAAGGGCCGGCTTGGTGACGCCCAGCCTCTTGGCCGCCTGGGCCTCGTCCCCGTCCAGGGACTTGAGGACGCGCTGGGCCACTTCCCTCTGGATCTGGGCGAGGAGGGGCTCCGCCGACGCCTTGGCCTGCTCGACAAGGTAGTCGATAGCTGAGTCGGGCGTGATCGCAAAGGGGGCGCTCGACTCGCCGGCCGAGCCCCGGATCTCCGGCGGCAGGTCCTTCACGAGGATGGCGTCCCCCTGGGCGACCACAGCGCTCCGGTAGACCACGTTCTCAAGCTCGCGCACGTTGCCCGGCCACTGGTGGCGGGTAAGGACCGCCATCGCCTCAGGCGAGACCCTCGATGTCCTCGCCTTCCGCTGCTTCACGAGGTTCTGGACGCAGAAGTCGACGATCTGCGGGATGTCCTCCATGCGCTCCCTTAAGGGCGGCATCTTGATCCGGACGACGTTCAGCCTGTAGTAGAGGTCCTCCCTGAAGGTCTTCGCCTTCACCATGGCCTCCAGGTCCTTGTTCGTGGCTGCGATGATACGGACGTCCACCTTGATGGTGTCGGTGCCTCCGACCCTCTGGATGTCGCCCTGCTGCAGGACGCGAAGGATCTTCGTCTGGGTGGCGAGCGCCATGTCGCCGATCTCGTCCAGGAAGATGGTCCCGCCGTCGCAGAGCTCGAACTTGCCGATCCTCTGCCCTGTGGCCCCCGTGAAGGAGCCCTTCTCGTGCCCGAAGAGCTCGCTCTCGATCAGGTTCTCCGGGATCGCGGCGCAGTTGACGGCGATGAAGGCCTTGGCCGCCCTGTGGCTGTGCTTCCAGATGGAGC